>NZ_JBYTCN010000001.1:0-7730 GCF_058790335.1 Rhodanobacter sp. FW101-FHT13A11
GCGCGATGCTCTTCGTTTCTATGGGCATCAGAGCATCGCGCACAGGGTGCGCTCCTACACGGGTGCGGGGGCTTCACTGCTGGAATCAGGCTGCTTCGGCGGCGATGGTTCTCGGATGACACGCCATCCGGGCCATCAAGCATTGCGCAAGGGTCGCGTATCCCTGCCGGGACAGATTTACCTGCTGACGACCACCACGGCCAAACGCGGGCCTTGGTTTTTGAACACGGAAAACGCACGAACTACCAGTCGCTTGATGATCGACCCCAAGGTATGGGGCGATGCCCGTGTTCTCTGCTGGGTATTGATGCCTGATCACTGGCATGGCCTTATCGAACTCGGCGAGTACGACGGCATTTCGCTCGTGATGAATCGCTTCAAAGCCATCTCGACGAAAATTCTCGTGGAAAAGGGTCGCAGCAAGCCAGTATGGGCGCACGGCTTTCACGACCACGCCTTGCGACGGGAAGAGGACGTGATTGCCACCGCACGCTATATCGTCGCCAATCCCGTACGGGCTGGTCTGGTACACCACGCACTCGACTACCCCTACTGGAACTGCATCTGGCTGTAGGAGCGCACCCTGTGCGCGATGCTTTTCGCGGCTACCCACATCAGAGCATCGCGCACAGGGTGCGCTCCTACGGGCGGGTTCGCTTTGGCCAGAACCCACGGATGCCGGCAACGCCCTGGGCGCGGTTGTCGCGGGCCCAGGCGACGTCCGGGGGAGCCATCCCGCCGAGGGCGTAGACCGGCAGCGCCGCGGCTTCGGCCAGGGTGGCGAACGCGGCCCAGCCCAGCGGCGGGGTCTGCGGGTGGCTGCGGGTGGCGGCCACCGGCGACAGCGTGGCGAAATCGGCGATCTGGCCGGCGCGGGCCAGCGAAGCCGCGTCATGGCAACTGGCGCCCACCAGTTGCGTCGGCGGCAGCGGGCGGGCGGACAAGGCCGCCAGCTGGGTTTCCTTGAGGTGCACGCCGATGCCCAGCACGTGCGCACCCTCGATGTCGCCATTGAGCAGCAAGGGGACGCCCTGCCGGCGGGCCAGTGGCAGCAGGGCGGCGGCCAGCTCGCGCACGCGCTCGCGCGGCCACAGCGGCAGGCGCAACTGCACCAGCCGCCCGCCACACGCGATCGCCTGGCCGATGCGCTCGAACCACGCGTCGCATGATTCGGGCGCTACATCGGCCGGGGTGATCGCGTAGCGCGCAGGCAGCCGCACGGCCTGCAGGATCGCCCGATCGGCCGGAGCCAGGATCGACGGGTCGACCTGCCCGGGCGACAGCCATTGCAGCGCCTGCCCTTCCAGCGATTGCGGCTCGCCGTTCCACCGGTCGGTTTGCCAGGCGTCCAGCAGCAGCTCGCGCCCGGGGGCATGGCAGGGCACGCGGATCAGCGGCTCGGCACGCAGCAGGGCGATGCCGAGTTCTTCCTTCAGCTCGCGCGCCAGTGCCGCCGCCGGCGTTTCACCGGGTTCGAGCTTGCCGCCGGGGAACTCCCACATGCCGGCCAGGTGCTTGCCGGGCGGCCGCTGCGCCAGCAGCACGCGCCCCGAGGCGTCGCGCATCACGGCGGCCATCACGTGCATGGCCGGCTTCGGCGCCGCCGGTGCGGGCATCAGCTGTTGCGCAGGTATTCGACCATGTCGAAGTCGTAGGCGTGCTCGGCATCGGCCTTGTGGTGCACGCGGGAGACTTCGGTCCAGTCGCTGAAGTGCACGCCGGGGAAGAACGCATCGGCCCCGTCGATCGCGGCGCCGACCCAGGTGAGGTACATGCGGCGCGCGCGCGGCAGCGCTTCGGCGAACACCATGCCGCCGCCGATCACGATCAGGCCGGTGTTGTCGCAACGCGCCTGCGCCTCCTCGATCGAGCGCACGGTGATCTGGCCCGGGAACGGCGCCTCGTGGCGGCGCGTCAGCACCATGTTGACCCGGTCCGGCAAGGCACGGCCGATCGACAGCGCGGTGTTGTAGCCCATCAGCACGTTCTTGCCGGTGGTCAGCTGCTTGAACCAGCGCAGGTCGTCGGGCAGGTGCCAGGGCAACTGGCCCTTGCGCCCGATCGCGAAGTTTTCGTCGAGTGCGGCAATCAGCGAAATAGCCATGGCGAATCCTTGGAAGGCTGGGTCGATGGATGGCCTGCGCCTGCGGATGACGCCGCCGATAACGCCAGATATTAACAGGCGGCGGCGGTGACGCGCCGGTTTCGCATATTCATGCGCGGCGGGTCAGACGGCGACGGCGGCCTTGATCGCCGGGTGCGACCGGTAGCCCTCGATGGCGATGTGCTCGTAGCGGAAATCGGAGATCGAGCGCACCGCGGGATCGAGCTGCAGCCGCGGCAGCGGCAACGGCTCGCGGGTCAGCTGCAGGCGCGCCTGCTCGCGGTGGTTGTTGTACAGGTGGGCGTCGCCCAGCGTATGCACGAAATCGCCCACGCCCAGGCCGCAGGCCTGCGCGATCATGTGGGTGAGCAGCGCGTAGCTGGCGATGTTGAACGGTACGCCGAGGAAGATGTCGCCGGAACGCTGGTACAGCTGGCACGACAACTTCCCCTGCCCTGAGCCCGTCGAAGGGGCCACGTAGAACTGAAACATCGTGTGACAGGGCATCAGCGCCATCTTCGGCAGCTCGCCCACGTTCCAGGCATTGACGATCAGCCGCCGCGAATCCGGGTTGCGCCGGATCTCGTCGACCACCCAGGCGATCTGGTCGACCGCGCCGCCGTCGGCGGTGGGCCAGGCGCGCCACTGCCGGCCGTAGACCGGGCCGAGGTCGCCGTTCGCGTCGGCCCACTCGTCCCAGATGCGCACGCCGTGTTCCTTCAGGTAGGCGATGTTGGTGTCGCCGCGCAGGAACCAGATCAGCTCGTGCACGATCGACTTCACGTGCAGCTTCTTGGTGGTGACCAGCGGGAAGCCTTCGTTGAGGTCGAAACGCATCTGCCAGCCGAACACGCTGCGCGTGCCGGTGCCGGTGCGGTCGGTCTTTTCGGTGCCGTGGTCGAGGACGTGGCGGAGCAGGTCGAGATAGGCGCGCATCGCCCAAGTATAGGTAGGAGCGCACCCTGTGCGCGATAGCTCTTGGTCACGTCACGAAAAGCATTCGCGCACAGGGTGCGCTCCTACGGGTCATTCGTGCGAGATGGGCAGCGTGGGCGCGCGCCGCGACATGGCGACCAGCACCAGCCCGATCGCGATCAGCGGCAGCGACTGCATCTGCCCCATCGTCACCCACTGCGTGCCGAACAGGTAGCCGAGCTGCGGATCGGGCACGCGCACGAACTCCACCATGAAGCGGAAGCAGCCGTACATCAGCGCGAACAGGCCGGAGACCAGGTAGCGCGGGCGCGGCCTCAGCGAAACCAGCCAGAGCACCACGAACATCACCACGCCCTCCAGCAGCAGCTCGTACAGCTGCGAGGGATGCCGCGGCAGGCGGTCGGGCGCGTTCGGGAAGATCATCGCCCACGGCACGTCGCCGGGCTTGCCCCACAGCTCGCCGTTGATGAAGTTGCCGAGCCGCCCCAGGCCCAGCCCGATCGGCACCAGCGGCGCCACGAAATCGATGGTGTCGAAGAAGTGCAGCTTCTGCTTGCGCGACCACCACCAGCCGGCCGCCAGCACGCCGAGCAGGCCGCCGTGGAAGCTCATGCCGCCGTCCCACACCTTGAACAGGGTCTGCGGCGCGGTCCATATCCAGCTGATGTCGGCGTAGAACAGCATGTACCACACGCGCCCGCCCACGATCACGCCGAGCATGCCGTAGAACAGCAGGTCGCCCAGCGCATCGCGGCTGACCGGCAGGCGCCCGCGCCGGCGCCGGTACTCGCCCAGCACGGCGACGAAGAAGAAGCCGAGCAGGTACATCAGGCCGTACCAGTGCACCTGGATCGGGCCGAGATGGAAGGCGACGGGGTTGATGTCGACGACGTAGGGCTGGGGCATGGCGACCGGATCGGATGGCAAAGCCCAAGTGTAGCGGGCCGGCGGGGCATCCGCGGCCGCCACTTTCGCCCTCCCCCGCGCACTGGCTAGAATCATCAGCAGACAGCGCCATGTGCCGGGGGAATACGGAACGGTCGCCCGCTGCACTTCAAGGCCAGCGACGGGATGGAGCTGGAGGCGATCCTGACGATTCCCAACGGCGTCGATCCGGGCAGGCTGCCGATGGTGCTGCTGCCGCACGGCGGTCCGATCGGCATACAGGACGACTGGTTCTACGAGAGCGACGCGCAATTCCTCGCCAGCCGCGGCTACCTCGTGCTGCAGGTGAACTACCGCGGCTCCGGCGGCCGCGGCGAGGGTTTCCGCGAAGCCGGCTACCTGAAGTGGGGCACCCGCATCCAGCAAGACCTGATCGACGGCGTGAAGTGGGCCATCGCGGAAAACTACGCCGACCCGAAGCGGATCTGCGTCTACGGCGGCAGCTTCGGCGGCTACTCGGCGATGATGACCACGATCCGCGCGCCGGGCATGTTCAAGTGCGCGGTCGGCTACGCCGGCGTCTACGACCTGAAGATGATGTACAGGAAGGGTGACGTCCGCGAGAACAAGTCCGGCCGCAGCTACCTGAACATGGTGATCGGCAAGGACGACGCCGACCTCGACGCCAACTCGCCCGACAAGCTCGCCGACAAGATCGACGTGCCGGTGCTGCTGGTCCACGGCGAAGACGACATCCGCGCGCCGTTCGCGCAGGCCAAGGCGATGCGCGCCGCGCTGGACGCCGCGCACAAGCCGTACGAGTGGCTGAGCAAGCCGGGCGAGGGCCACGGCTTCTACAGCGAGAAGAACACCGTCGAGTTCTACAAGCTGCTGCAGGCCTTCCTGGAGAAGCACATCGGGAAAGGCGCCACCGCGTCCTGATCACGGCCGGCAAGCAACCCGGGAAGGCGCTTCGGCGCCTTCCTTCTCCGCGGGCATGCCGCCGGCGCGCGCGAGCGGCCACGCCACCGCCCTGCCCGCGAGGCGTCGCCTGTCTCAGAGCAGTACCGGCCGGTCCGGCAGCTCGTCGGGGTTGGCCCTGCCGTCGCTGGGGAAATGGCGTTCCAGCAACGCATGCGCCGCGGCGATGCCGGCAAGGCTGCCGTCGCGCCACTGCCCGCGTGCATAGAAGTCGCGCATGCGGGCACAGGTCGCCTCCCACTCGTCCGCCACCACCTTCGCCGCGATGCCGCGGTCGGCGACGATCTCGATGCGGCGCTCGGCCATCAGCACGTAGAGCAGCACGCCGTTGTTGTGTTCGGTATCCCACACGCGCAGCTGGGCAAACACCTGGCGCGCGCGGGCCGCGGCGTCGAGGCCGTCCAGCACGGCCAGCGGCGCCAGCCGCGATTCGACCGCGAAGCGGATCTCGCCCAGGTGGCGGCGTTCGCCCGCGGCGATCGCCGCGGCCATCTCGTCCAGCACGCCGGCCGGGAAGCGCCGCGACAGCTGGAACCAGCCACCGAACAGGTTCGTCACCAGTTGCCGCATGCGCGCCATCACCAGCTCCCCGAGGAACCGCCGCCGCCGAAGCTGCCGCCGCCACCGCTGAAACCGCCACCGCCAAAACTTCCGCCGCCGCTGCCGCCGCCCCAGCCGCCACCGCCGAAGCCGCCCCAGCCGCCGCCGCCGATCGAGCGGCCGGCGCCGCCGGGCAGCAGCATCAGCACGCTGCCGACCAGCGCGCCGAGGATGCCGGCGCCCATCGAGATCAGCAGCCACAGCAGGCCGCCGACCAGCACGGCGCCCAGCGGCGCGCGCAGCCAGGCGCTGGCCCGGCCGAAGATGCCGCGCAGGAACAGCGCCACGAACACGGCGATCATCAGGCCGCTCTGCAGATCGGGGCCGGAGCGCCCGCGCTCGGGCGAACCCCGTAGCGGCGGCGGCAGGGACTCGCCGTTGATCAGCTGGGTCAGCGCGCCGACCGCGTCACTGATGCCGCCGAAGTAGTCGTTGCCGCGGAATTTCGGCGCGATGTATTCGCGAGTGATGCGCGCGGTGGCGGCATCGGGGATCGCCCCTTCCAGGCCGTAGCCCACCTCGATGCGCACGCGGCGGTCGTCCTTCGCGACCAGCAGCAGCACGCCGTCGTCGGTGCCCTTGCGGCCGATCTTGTTCGCCTCGGCCACCGCCAGCGAATACCCCTCGATGTCCTGTCCGCCGGTGCTGCCCACCATCAGCACCACCAGCTGCGCGCCCTTGGCTCGCTCCAGCGCCACCAGCTGTGCGTCCAGCTGGTCGACTTGCTGCGCAGTCAGCGTGCCGGTGAGGTCGGTGACGTGCCGCGCCAGTTTCGGCACGGCATCGGCGGCGTGCAGCACCGCCGGCAGCAGCAACGCCAGTGCCGGTGCCAGCCACCAGCGCGGATGGCGCCGCGACATGATCAACGCGTCGAGGCGGCCGGAGCCGGCGCGGCGGTGCCGAAGTCCACCTTAGGCGCGGTGGAGATCGCCTGCTCGTTCTCCACCGAGAAGTTCGGCTTCACCCTGTAGCCGAAGATCTTCGCGGTCATGTTGTTCGGGAAGGTGCGGATCATCCCGTTGTATTCCTGCACCGCCTGCACGTAGCGGTTGCGCGCCACGGTGACCCGGTTCTCGGTGCCTTCCAGCTGCGCCTGCAGGTTCTGGAACAGGCCGTCGGCCTTCAGCTGCGGGTAGTTCTCGCTGACCACCATCAGCCGCGACAGCGCATTGCCCAGCTCGCCTTGCGCGGCCTGGAACTGCTTGAGCTTCTGCGGGTCGTCCAGCGAGCCGGCGTTGACCTGCAGGCTGCCTACCTTGGCGCGGGCCTCGGTGACCTCGGTGAACACCTTCTCCTCGTGCTGGGCGTAGCCCTTGACCGTGCTGACCAGGTTCGGCACCAGGTCGGCGCGGCGCTGGTACTGGTTGAGCACCTCGGACCAGGCTGCCTTGACCGCCTCGTCCTGTTTCTGGATGGCGTTATAGCCGCAGCCGCTGAGGCCGACGACGAGCAGCGCCAGCACGAAATTGCGCAGAAGTTTCATGGAGTCGCTCCGATCCGGTGGAAGGCCATTCCATCATCCCACGCCGTTCGCCGCAATCGTGTCAGTACCTGGTGAACGCGTACCTCAGCCGAACAGGCGCGGCCCGAGGATCAGTACCCAGCTCGCCACCACCAGCAACAGCAGGATGAACACCGCCGCCGAGCCCATGTCCTTGGCGCGGCCGGCCAGTTCGTGGAATTCGGGGCTGACCTTGTCGACCACCGCCTCGATCGCCGAATTGAGCAGCTCGGCCGACAGTACCAGCGCCGGCGCCAGGATCAGCGCGAATTTCTCCAGGCCGCCCTGGCCCAGCCACAGGCCGAGCGGGATCAGCACGACCGCCAGGCAGGCCTCCAGCCGGAACGAAGCCTCGTGTCGCCAACCGGCCCGGAGGCCCTTCATCGACCACAGGAACGCGTTCCAGAGCTGCTTCGGACCACGAAAACCTTCGGCGGCCATCAGCGACGCCGTCCGCCCGACCGCAGACGCGCCGGCGATATCAATGCGATGGACATGGACGGCAAACTCCCTGGAATCAGGCCGGTTCAGGCGGCCGATGATGCCACAAGCGCTGGCGCCAGGCGCCCGCCGCGGCTTTCCGCCTTGCCGCAGTGCAGCTACGCCGTGATGGCGAATGGGTTACGCTTCGTCGGTTGTGGTCCCTTCATGGGCCACATGGCACTGGCGGGGGGGGGGGGGGGGGGGGGGGGGGGGGGGGGGGGGGGGGGGGGGGGGGGGGGG
>NZ_JBYTCN010000001.1:7740-133863 GCF_058790335.1 Rhodanobacter sp. FW101-FHT13A11
AGGGAACGGGGGAGGGCCGACCCACGCCACGGTTCGAACCACGCACGGAAAACCTATGGCAACCCAGAACCCGCCCGTCTCGCAGACGCGGTCCTTCAGCACCGTCTTCCTGATCGAAATGTGGGAGCGCTTCGGCTTCTACGGCATGCAGGTGTTGATGGTCACCTACATGGTGAAGAAGCTCGGCTTCGTCGACAGCAAGGCCAACCTGATCTGGGGCGCCGCCGCGGCGCTGATCTACGCCACGCCGGCGATCGGCGGCTGGGTCGGCGACAAGCTGATCGGCACCCGCCGCACCATGCTGCTCGGCGCCGTCGTGCTGACGCTGGGCTATGTGATGTTGTGGGTTCCCACCAACAACGCCTACTTCCTGTACGTCGCGCTCGGCGTGATCATCGTCGGCAACGGCTTCTTCAAGCCGAACGCCGGCAACCTGGTGCGCAAGATCTACGAGGGCGACGACACCAAGATCGACAGCGCCTTCACCATCTACTACATGGCGGTGAACATCGGCTCGACCATCTCGATGCTGCTGACGCCGTGGATCCGCGACTACGTGGGCGCGAAGTACGGCGATGCCTGGGGCTGGCATACCGCGTTCGGTGTCTGCGCGATCGGCCTGGTGCTCGGCCTGGTCAACTACACGCTGATGCACCGCACGCTGGCGCACATCGGCTCGCCGGCCGACGACAAGCCGGTGGACGTCAAGCGCCTCGGCACCGTGCTGCTGGCCGCGATCGGCATGGTGTTCGTCTCCGCCTTCATCCTGCAGGACCAGACCGTCGCCAAGTGGTGCGTGTACGCCGCCGGCGTGGTGATCCTGGGCATCTTCACCCACCTGATCCGCAGCAGCGAGCAGCATGAGCGGGCCGGCCTGATCGCGGCGCTGGTGCTGACCGTGCAGACGATCTTCTTCTTCATCTTCTACCAGCAGATGTCGACCTCGCTGAACCTGTTCGCGCAGCGCAACGTCGACCTCTCGTTCGAGCTGTTCGGCCTGCACCTGTTCAACTGGATCCCCGAGCAGTTCCAGTCGCTCAACGCGATCTGGATCGTGCTGCTGAGCCCGGTGCTGGTGTTCGCCTACAACACCATGGGCAAGGTCGGCAAGAACCCGTCGGTGGCGGCCAAGTTCGCCTGGGGTTTCGCCGCGGTGGCGATCGGCTTCTTCATCTACGGCGTCGGCGCCCGCTTCGCGGTGAACGGCCAGGTCTCCTCGTGGATCATGGTGTGGGGCTACGGCCTGTACTCGCTGGGCGAGCTGCTGGTGTCGGGCCTCGGCCTGGCGATGATCGCGCGCTACGTGCCGGCGCGGATGGGCGGCTTCATGATGGGCGCCTACTACGTCGCATCCGGCATCTCGCAGTACCTGGGCAGCGTGGTGGCGAACTTCGCCAGCGTCCCCACCGACATCAAGGATCCGCTGGTGTCGCTGCCGATCTACACCGCGCTGTTCAACAAGCTCGGCTTCGCCGGCGTGGCCTGCACGGTGATCGCGCTGGCAATGCTGCCGCTGATGAAGAAGCTGTCGAGCAGCCATTCCGACTCCGTCGCCAGCAACCCGCTGCCGCCCGTGCGCAGCGAGGAATTCAACACGCCGTCGTGATCCGCCGGGCCCGTCGCGCACGGCGCGCCGGGCCCGACGGTTTCAGCAAGCCTGGATGACCGCCATGCCGCACCGGCATTCCCAACGCATCGGCCCGTTCGCACTGACGCGCACGCTGGCGTGGCTGCGGATCTGCGCCATCGCGGGCCAGAGCACCGCCGTGCTGGTGTGCGCATGGTGGATGCGCCTGAGCATCCCTCTGTTGCCGCTGCTGCTCGGCATCGGCCTGCTCGGGGTGTTCTCGGTGTTCGCCGCGTGGCGGCTGACCCAGCCGTGGCCGCTGCGCGAGTGGGAGGCGGTGGGCCACATCGCGTTCGACACGCTGGTGCTCGGCTACCTGCTGTACTTCACCGGCGGCGCCAGCAACCCGTTCATCACCCTGCTGCTGGTGCCGATCGCGCTCAGCGCCGCGGCGCTGTCGGGCCGGGCGGTACTGGCGGTGGCTGCCCTGGCCGGCGTCGCCTACGTGATCCTGCTTTACTCGTTCGTGCCGTTGCCGCTGCCGATGCCCGCCGGCTCGACCAGCCGCTTCACGCTGCACGTGGTCGGCATGGGCGTGAACTTCGTGATCATGGCGCTGCTGCTGAGCTTCTTCATCAGCCGGTTGGCCCGCGTGCTGCAGCAGCAGCAGCTCGAGGTGCAGCGGGTGCGCGAACGCGCGCTGCGCGACGAGGGCATCCTGGCGATCGCCACCCAGGCCGCCGGTGCCGCGCACGAGCTCAACACGCCGCTGTCGACCATGCGCACCCTGCTGCCCGAGTTGCGCCGCGAGCATGCCGGCGATGCGACGCTGGCCGAGGACCTGGCGCTGCTGGAAGGCCAGGTCGACCGCTGCCGCACGATCCTTCGCGAGATGGTCGCGTTCGGCAAGGCACAGCTGTCGCAGGAGCCGGAGCGGCTCACGGTGGCCGCGTTCATCCACGGCTGCCTGGAGCGCTTCCAGCTGCTGCGGCCCGAGGCCGAGCTGGATCTCGCGCTGGACCCGGAGATCGCCCGCGTCGTGCTGCGCACGCCGCCGGGCCTGCGCCATGCGTTGCTCAACCTGCTCAACAATGCCGCCGATGCCTCGGCCATCAACCAATCGCACGCGGTGGCGCTGCAGGTCGCGCGCGACGGCGACTGGCTGCAGCTGGGTGTGCGCGACCACGGCCCCGGCTTCGACGCCACCGGCGAACTGACCCTCATCGGCCACTCGCAGAAGCAGACCGGACTGGGCATTGGCCTGGCCCTCGCCGAAGCGACCGCCGAACGGCTCAACGGCGAGCTGGTCGCCAGCAACACCGGGCACGGCGCCGAGGTCTGCCTGCGCCTGCCGCTGGCGGTGATCGCCGAAAAATGACCCGCCGGGCGCGCTTCCGGCAGAATGGGCCACCGAGCCACCTCCAGGAACCACCGCCATGACCGAGTTGCCCCACGCCGCCACGGCCCGCCCGCTGCTGCTGGTCGACGACGATGCCACCTTCCTGCGCGTACTGGCACGCGCATTGGCTTCGCGCGGCTTCGAGGTCATCACGGCCGGCAACTTCGACGAGGCCCGCGCGCTGACGCGGCGGCATCATCCGCGCTACTGCGTGCTCGACCTGAAGCTGGGCGAGGAAAACGGCCTGCGCCTGATTCCCGAACTGCACACCCTGGTGCCGGACCTGCGCGTGCTGCTGCTGACCGGCTACGCCTCGATCGCCACCGCGGTGGAGGCGATCAAGCGCGGCGCCCACGACTACCTGGCCAAGCCGGTCGACGCCGACGCCGTGGTGCGCGCCCTGCTCGACGGCGACAGCGACGTCGAGGACAGCGACCTGCCGGACACCCCCGAGCAGCCGTTGGCACTGCGCCGGCTGGAATGGGAACACATCCAGCGCGTACTGACCGAGTGCGACGGCAACATCTCCGAAACCGCCCGCCGCCTCGGCATGCACCGCCGCACCCTGCAGCGCAAATTGAGCAAGCACCCGGTGCGCGAACGCCCCGACCGCGAAGACTGACCAGGGCGGCACGCGTAGGAGCGCACCCTGTGCGCGATAGCTCTTGGCGTGGTTCGGCATCAGGGCATCGCGCACAGGGTGCGCTCCTACGTGCATCCCGAGTCGGGCACCTTTCGCCGTGCCTGCGCATCCCATCGCCGACCACCGCTGCGACAACGCGCCATCTGTCGCGCGCACGGCAGCGGGCTATCCTCGCAACCCTAGACCACCATCCAGAGTGTCGCCTTGAATCCCCTGCCGCTCGGCCTTTGCGCAGTCGCACTCGCCGTATCCGCCGGCCCGCTGCTGGCCGCCGACGATCCCGCCCCCGCCACCACCACCCTGGCACCGGTCTCGGTACACGCCAGCGACACCATGGTGATGGAGACGCCCAGCGTACGGGTGCGCGTCGACCGGCAGAAGCTGCTGCAGCAGAACGTCACCGAAAGCGCCGATGCGCTGAAGTACGCGCCGAACATGATGGTGCGCAAGCGCTACATCGGCGACCCGAACGCGGTGATCAGCGGCCGCAACGCCGGCACCCTGCAGAGCGCGCGCAGCCTGGTCTATGCCGACGGCCTGCTGCTCTCCAACCTGATGACCAACGGCTGGGACGGCGCGCCGCGCTGGGGCATGGTGGCGCCCGAGGAGATCGGCGCCGTCGACATCCTGTACGGCCCCTACTCCGCGCTGTACCCGGGCAACTCGCTGGGCAGCACCGTGCTGATCCACACCGTGCTGCCGCAGCGGTTCACCGCCAGCGCGAGCACCCAGTTCTTCAGCCAGGACTACCGCGACGCCTACGGCGCCGGCGGCCACTACAACGGCCGCCAGGCCGCCGCCACGCTGGGCGACAAGCAGGGCCGCTGGAGCTGGCTGCTGGAACTCAGCCGGCTCGACAACCGCGGCCAGCCGATGCAGTACGCCACCGCCCGCGCCGGCGGCAATGCGGCCACGGCGATGCCGGTCAGCGGCGCCGTGCTGGACCGCAACCCGAACGGCACGCCGCGGCTGGTCTACGGCGCCAACAGCATCGGGCACACGGTGCAGGACCAGGCCAAGCTGAAGGTCGGCGTCGATCTCACCGACCGCGTCGCCGCGCTGTTCACCGTGGGCTGGTGGCACAACCGCGCCGAAGACCGCACCCGCAGCCTGATCCGCGATGGCGCCGGCCAGCCGGTCGCCGGCGGCGTGATCAGCGCGGCAGGACGAACCTGGACCCTGCCGGCCAGCGGCCTGTCGCCCTCCTCGTCCGGCGACACCCAACTGCTGTACGGCGCCGAGCTGAACGGCCGCCTCGACAACGGCTGGCGCTGGACCGCGGTGGCCAGCCACTACGACTTCCTGCGCGCGCAGGCGCACAGCGCGAACCGGGCCGAACCTGGCAGGCCGGTCAACGGCCCCGGCACCGTCGCCGACAAGGCCGGCTCCGGCTGGGACACCGTCGACCTGCGCAGCTCCGGCCCGCTCGGCGAGCGCCACATGCTGTATGCCGGCGTGCACGGCGACCGCTACGTGCTGGACAGCCGGGTGCGCAACGCCAGCTACTGGCTCGGCGCGGCCGACGGCGCACTGCTCAGCGCGTTCGCCGGCCGCACGCAGACCCGCGCGCTGTACCTGCAGGACGTGTGGAGCTTCGCCCATGCCTGGGCGTTGACCCTGGGTGGGCGCCTGGAGCAATGGCGCGCCTACGGCGGCCTGCTCGGCAACGCCAGCAGCACGCTGCGCTATGCCAACCGCCGGCGCACCGATTTCTCGCCCAAGGCGGCGCTGAGCTGGGACCTCGCCGACGGCTGGGAGCTGCGCCTGGCCCACGGCAAGGCGGTGCGCTACCCCACCGTGACCGAACTGTTCCAGGGCAGCCTGTCGGCCAACGCGATCGTCAACAACAACCCCGCGCTGAAGCCCGAGACCGACGAGTCCACCGACCTCACCCTGACCCGCCACCTGGAGCACGGCCACTGGCGCGTCTCGCTGTATCAGGACCGCATCGCCGATTCGCTGTACTCGCAGACCGACATCACCGTCACTCCCACCGTCACCAGCGTGCAGAACATCGACAAGATGCGCAGCCGCGGCATCGAGGGCGAGCTCGGCCTCACCGACTTCTGGCTGGACGGCCTCGACCTCTCGGCCAGCCTCGCTATCAACGACGCGAAGACGCTGGCAGACCGCCAGTACCCGCGGGCCAACGGCAAGACCTTCCCGCGCATCCCGAAAGTCCGCGCCAGCGTGTTCGCCGACTACCGCTTCGCGCCGCAGTGGGATGCCTCGCTCGGCATCCGCCATTCCGGCCGCCAGTACGGCACGCTGGACAACAGCGACTACGTGGACAGCTACGGCGCGGTGAGCCGCTTCACCGTGGCCGACGCGAAGCTGCGCTGGAAGTTCGCGCCGGGCTGGACCGCCGCGCTCGGCGTCGACAATCTCACCAACGAACGTTACTGGGTCTACCATCCCTACGCCGGCCGCACCTGGTTCGGCGAGCTGCGCTGGGAGTTGTGAAGATCCTTCCAGCCAGGCGCGCACTACTCCCTCCCCTGCTTGCAGGGGAGGGTTGGGGTGGGGTCGCTCTTGATCACAAGGCCAAAAGCCGTACCCCCTCCCAGCCTCCCCCTGCAGGCAGGGGGAGGAGTAACGCTTGCAACCCCGGGAATCCGCCATGCGCCACCTGCTGATCATCCTGCTCTGCCTGCTCTCGCCCGCGCTGCTCGCGCACGACGGCATGCACATGGAGATGCCCAATGGCCCCGAGCTGGGCGCCAGCGCCGCGTTCGACAGCCACGGCCGGCTGTACCTGGTGGACGCGGCGGACGGCCATGTGCGGCTGCGCCATTCGGACGACGACGGCCGCACGCTGAGCGCGCCGGTCGAGGTGAACGCCACGGCCGAGCGTATCTACGCCGAAGGCGAGAACCGCCCGAAGATCGCATTCGGGCCGCACGACGAAATCCATGTGAGCTGGTCGCAGCCGCGCGCCGAGCCGTGGACCGGCTTCGTGCGTTTCGCCCGCTCGCTGGACCATGGCGAACACTTCAGCGACCCGCTGACCGTGCACCGCGATCGCGCCGAGATCACCCATCGCTTCGACGCGCTGGCGGTGGACGGCAAGGGCCGCGTCGTGGTCGCCTGGATCGACAAGCGCGACCTGCTCGCCGCCACCGCCACCGGCAAGCCGTACCTGGGCGCCGCGATCTACTACAGCTGGTCGGACGACGGCGGCGCCAGCTTCGCGCCCGAGCGCAAGCTGGTCGACCAGAGCTGCGAATGCTGCCGCATCGCGCTGGCACGCACGCCTGATGGCGAAGTCGCCGCGTTCTTCCGCGGCATCTACGACGACAACATCCGCGACCACGCCTATGCGGTGTTGCATACGGACGGCCGAACCAGCCAGGTCGAACGCGCCACCTTCAGCGACTGGCGGATCGCCGGCTGCCCGCACCACGGCCCCGGCCTGGCGATCGGCCGCGACGGCACCCGCCACGCCGTATGGTACGAGGCCAAGGGCCAGTCCACGATCTGGTACGGCCAACTCGACCCCGGCCATGCACCGAAACATCCGCTGGCGATCGCCGGCGCCGGCGCCAGCCACGCCGACGTGGCCGTGCACGACCGCACCGTGCGGGTGGCCTGGAACCAGGTCGGCGCCGACGGCTACGTGCTGATGCTGCGCCGCTCGACCGACAACGGCGCGCGCTTCGACGCCGCCCGCGAAATCGCCCGCAGCAGCGGTGCGGTGGGCTCACCGCAGCTGCTGCTGAAACAGGGCCGCGCGTTCGTGGCCTGGAACACCGCCGCCGGCTTCCGCCTGGTCGAGGTACCGCGATGAAGCGCCTGCTGCTCGCCTTCGCCCTGTGCCTGCCGATGCTGGCCAGTGCCGCCGCGTTGCAGCCGCTGGCCGCCGCCGACATACCCGCCCTGCTGCAGACGCCGGCGCACGGCACACGGATCATCGCGCTGTGGTCGCTCGATTGCGCCTACTGCGAACCGAACCTCGCGGCGCTGGCCGCGCTGCAACGCACCGACCCGCAAGGCATCGAGCTGGTCACCGTGACGACCGACAGCATCGCGCTGCGCCAGGCGATCGAAGCACGCCTGCACGACATGAAGATGGACGTCTATCCCGCGCGCGCCTACGCCGAAGCCTCGCCCGAGCGCACCAACTTCCTGCTCGACCCGCACTGGGGCGGCGAAACCCCGCGCGTGCTGGTGATCCGCGCCGACGGCAGCCGGCTGGGCATCAGCGGCGCGCTGACACCCGCACAACTGCAAAAGCTCTTGTAGGAGCGCACCCTGTGCGCGATGGCTCTTCGTTACGTGACGAAAAGCATCGCGCACAGGGTGCGCTCCTACAGAAGCAGAGGCGCCGTCTAAGGCTGCGCGACGCTATCGGCCGGCGCCGGCGCCGGCAACTCCGCGGTGCCGTCGTCCTCGTCGCTGAAGAGCGCCACGTGCGGCACGCCGTCGGCGCCGACCCAGCCGCGGTACATGCCGTCGGTGTTGAACGGGATCGAGATGTGGCCTTGCGCATCCAGCGCGATCGCGCCGCCGTTGCCACCCATCGACGGGATCTCCTGGTTGATCACCTCGGCGGCGGCGCGCTTCAGCGGCACGCGCATCTGGGTGACCTTCATGCAGATCTCGTGCGCGGCCACGGTGCGGATGTAGAACTCGCCCCAGCCGGTGCCCGACACCGCGCAACCGCTGTCGGCATAGGTGCCGGCGCCGATGATCGGCGAGTCGCCGATGCGGCCCCAGCGCTTGTCGTTCATGCCGCCGGTGGAGGTACCCGCGGCCAGGCGGCCTTGCGCATCCAGCGCCACTGCGCCGACCGTGCCGAAGTGCCTGGCCGTCTCGACGTCCGCATGCGGCTGCTTCGCGGCATCCTCCTTCAGCGCCTTCTGCAGCTGCTGCCAGCGTTCCTCGGTGCGGAAGTACGACGGATCGACCAGGGCGATGCCGTGCTCCCTCGCGAAGGCCTCGGCGCCCGCGCCGGACAGCATCACGTGCGGCGACTGCTCCATCACCGCGCGGGCCAGCAGGATCGGGTTCTTCACCCGCTGCACCCCGGCCACCGCACCGGCACGCAGCGTGTTGCCGTCCATGATCGCCGCGTCCAGTTCGTTCTTTCCTTCGTGGGTGAACACCGCGCCCTTGCCCGCGTTGAAGTTCGGATCGTCCTCCAGCACGGTGATCGCCGCGGCCACCGCATCCAGCGCGCTCCGGCCCGCCTTGAGCCGGGCGTAGCCGTTCTGCAGCGCCTGGGTCATCGCCGCGCGCACCGCCTGCTCCTTCGCCGGCGTCATGTCGCGCTTGATCACGCCGGCGCCGCCGTGGATCACCAGCACGGGCGGGACGGCGGCGTGGCTCATGGCGGCAACCCCAAAAGCGGCGAAGGCAAGGAACAGGCGGTGCGGTCTCACGTGGGCGTTCTCCCGGACAACGGCACGAGTATACCGGGGCCCGGTTTGTCACTTGGGCGCGAAACGCACCCGCTTGCCGTCCAGTTCCGGCTTCATGCCGACGAGGTCGGCCACCCGCTGCAGCGCCGTGCCCGCCGGCATGTCGTCGAACGACAACGTGACCGGGGCATTGCCCAGCGCGTCCGGATTGACGAGCGTCCAGCCCGCCTTCGCCGCTATCGATTCCGCCACGGCGCGCGCCGTGCCGTTCGTGACATGTTCGGTGACCTTGACCGGAGAGGCTTCGGCAGCCACACGTGCCGGACAGCCCGCCTGCGGCGTGACGTCGATGGCATACGCATGCTTGCCGTCCACTCCGCTACCGGCGGCGTGCAACGTCTTGCCGAGCGCACCGTGCAACTGGCCGGGTACCTGCGGCGGGGTGCCGGCGCCGGTCACGGCAAGGTCGATGCGTACCTGTCCATCGCCGGCGGGCACGGTGGTCGCTTCGACCTTCAGGGCGCCCACGCTTGCCGCCGCGGCCTTGCCGGGCGCCATGCACAGCGCGAGGACCGCCGTCTCCACATGGCGCTTGTGGCCGTCGTCGTTCGTCAGCTCGACTTGCATGTCCAGCTGGTATTCCGGACCCTGGACCTTCCGGGCCGTGCGCTCTCCTTGCGGCGCACTGGCGGCATAGACCGAACCGGCCACGATGACGGCGAGTGCGAGGCCGGCGATCGTCCCGGCTTGCCGACGCCGGCGGTTCGGTGATGGCAGTTTCAACATGGCAATACGCTCCGTAAGTGGATGACGAGGGGACCACGTGCACCCCACTGGCAGCGCGAACGCGGCCGATTGGGTCTTCAACATCGCGTTCGCATAGCTGCGGCGCTGTTTCCCGTGCTCGCGCAGCACGGCGGCGTCGCAGGCCAGTTCCTGGTCTTGGCGCAGCGCGGCCAGCGCCCACCATGCCAGCGGGTGGAACCAGCACAGCGCGGCAAGGGTTCGCGCCAGCAGGCACCACCAGCCGTCGCGGCGGCGCGCATGGGCGGCCTCGTGGGCGAGGATCAGCGCACGCTCGCCGACGTCGTAGCGCTGCTCGAAATCCGCCGGCAGCACGATGCGTGCGCGCCAGGCGCCGACCAGGGCCGGGCCGACATCCGTGCCCGCGGCGCGCAGCACCGGCCAGCGGGAGGACAAGTTGGTCACGGCCGTGGCTCCACGCAGCCGGGCGCGGTAGCGCTTCTGCGCGAGCACGGCCAGCAGCAGGCTCAACACGCTGCCGGCAAGCCAGACCAGCACGACGCCGGCGCGCCAGTCGGGGGCACTTGCGCGTGCGGCATCCGCCGGCAACGCGCCGGCAACCGAGATGATCGCGATCACCGCTGGCGGCAGCGTCGCGACCGGCGCCGCCGCATGCGGCAGCTGGCTGGCCAGCATCGCCAGCGGCGGCAGCAGCCACAGCTGGAACGCGCGCTCGGCGCCGAACAGGCGGCGGCACGGCTTGCGCAATGCGGCCACCAGCAGCGCGGCGGCGGTGAAGGCGAGGATCAGCAGCCAGCCGCGCCCGAGCCAGTCGATCCCGATCCAATCCATTCCGACCCGCTCAATGTTGTTCATCGTCGAGCTCCTGCAGCAGCTTGCGCAGTTCGGCGATGTCCTTCTTCGACAGCTTGCGCTGTTCGGAGAAGTGCGCGACCAGCGGCGCCACGCGGCCACCGAACAGGCGGTCGAGCAGCCCCTTGCTCTCCTGCTGGACGTACTGCTCGCGCTTCAGCAGCGGCGTGTAGAGATAACGGCGACCATCGCGCGCGGCGTGCACGGCCTTCTTCCGCAGCAGGCGATTTAGCAGGGATTTCACCGTGCCCTCCTGCCAGTTCTGCGTCGGACCGACCTCGGCGAGGATCTCCTCGGCGCTGCGCGGGGCTTCGCGCCACAGCACATCCATCACCACCGCTTCCGCTTCGCTGATCGCCATGAGTCACCGTTTACGCGTGTAAGTGAAATGATGTTTACATGCGTAAATGCTCACGTCAAGCCGTGCCGCAATGCCACGCGAAGCGCGGGGTCCATGCCATGTCCAGCCAATGGTTTCAGTGACGTCGCAAACGGGGTCCGTGACGCCTGGTCTGCCGCTGGATCCGACCGTCGTCGCACTGCGCGCGCCCTGAATGCGAGCCCGCGCGTTGCCGCAACAGCAATGTGCGGTCAACGTGGCGCGGCTGCGCCTGCCTGCCACGTCCAGCGATCGCCGGGCACCGGCGTGCCGTCCTGCGTTTGCGGAAAGACCACCGCGCTGCGCGGCGCCACGTGCAGCTGCATGCCCGCACGCAGGCCGAGGCGGGCCAGATCCTCGCTCGCGACATCCGCTTCCAGCGTCTGCTCCGGCGCATCCACGGCAAGCTCCAGGTGCGCGATGCTGCCGGCGGGATAGACATGCCGCAGGCGCGCCGTCCAGCCGGGCTGCGCGGCAGACGCGTCCAGCGCGAGATGCTCGGGCCGCACGTAGGCGACCGCGCGCGCATGCCGGCCCTGCCACGGATCGTCGCCGAGCACCCACGTGCCGGCGGCCAGCCGGCCTTGTTCGCAGCGCAGCGGCAACCGGTTGACCTTGCCGATGAACTCGCATACGAACGGCGTGGCCGGCTGCTGGTAGATGGCCTCGGGCGAACCGACCTGCTCGATCCGCCCCCGGTTCATCACCGCGATGCGGTCGGCAAGTTCCAGCGCCTCTTCCTGGTCGTGGGTGACGAACACCGTGGTCAGGCCAAGCTCCTCATGCAGCTCGCGCAGCCAACGACGCAGGGCGACGCGCACCTGTGCATCCAGCGCGCCGAACGGTTCGTCCAGCAGCAGCAGGTCGGGCTCCACCGCCAGCGCGCGGGCCAGCGCGACGCGCTGGCGCTGGCCGCCGGACAGCTGCGCCGGATAGCGGCTGCCGAGGCCTTCCAACTGCACGCGCTTCAGCAGCCGCTCCACCCGTTCGCCGACCTCGGCGCGCGAAGGACGTGAGCGCCGCGGACGCACGCGCAGGCCGAATGCGATGTTCTCGGTCACGGTGAGGTGGCGGAACAACGCGTAGTGCTGGAACACCAGGCCGACCCCGCGCTCGCGCGCATGCATGGCGAGGAAATCCTCGCCGTCGCGCGAGACGCCTCCGCTGTCGGGATAATCCAACCCGGCCAGAATGCGCAGCAAGGTGGTCTTGCCCGAGCCGGACGGCCCCAGCAGGGCAAGGAATTCGCCCGGCGCAATGGTCAGGCTGACATCGTCCAGCGCGGGAAAATCGGTGAAGCGGCGTTGCAGGCGGGAAAGTTCCAGGGTCATGCGACGTCCTTCAGTGGCCGCCGGGTGCATGGGCGGCGATCTCGTTGCCGTAGCGCCATTCCAGCAAGGTCTTCACGGCAAGCGTGACCAGTGCCAGCAGGGCGAGCAGCGAGGCCACCGCGAACGCGCCGGCAAAATCATATTCGTTGTAGCGCATCTCCACCTCCAGCGGCATCGTGGTGGTCAGCCCGCGGATGTGGCCGGACACCACCGACACCGCGCCGAACTCGCCCATCGCGCGGGCATTGCACAGCAGCACGCCGTACAGCAGCGCCCAGCGGATATTCGGCAGGGTCACCCTGAAGAACATCTGCCAGCCGTTCGCACCGAGCACGCGCGCGGCCTGTTCCTCCTCGCTGCCCTGTGCCTGCATCAGCGGGATCAGTTCGCGCGCGACGAACGGCAGCGTGATGAATACCGTCGCCAGCACCAGCCCCGGCACGGCGAAGACGACGCGCACGCCGCGTGCGTCGAGCCAGGGCCCGAACCAGCCCTGCGCGCCGAACAGCAGTACGTAGACCAGGCCGGCGATCACCGGCGAGACCGAGAATGGCAGATCGATCAGCGCGCCCAGCAGCGCCTTGCCGCGAAACTCGAAGCGCGCCATCAGCCACGCCGCCGCCACGCCGAACACCAGGTTGAGCGGCACCGCGATCGCCGCCACCAGCAGGGTCAGGCGGATCGCCGCCAG
This sequence comes from Rhodanobacter sp. FW101-FHT13A11, assembly GCF_058790335.1. NCBI lineage: Bacteria > Pseudomonadati > Pseudomonadota > Gammaproteobacteria > Lysobacterales > Rhodanobacteraceae > Rhodanobacter > Rhodanobacter sp. FW101-FHT13A11. The sequence continues at coordinate 20,728 of NZ_JBYTCN010000001.1, forward strand.
CGCCTCGGGCTGGCGGATGCTGGCCAGATAGGCATGCATGCCGGCACGCAGCGCCTCGACGAACACCGTCGCCAGCGGCAGCAGCAGGAACAGCACCATGAAGCCGACCGCCACCAGTACCAGCGCGCCGCGCAGCAACCGCCGCGGCCAGTCCGGCGGACGCGTCGATGCAGGCGCCGATGCATGCGCGTTCATCGTGCCGGCTCCGCCCAGCGGCTGCTCCAGCGCTGCAGCAGCGTGACCGCCAGCAGCAGCACGAACGAGAACAGCAGCATCACCGCGCCCAACGCGGCGGCGCCGGCATAGTCGAACTGCTCCAGCTTCTGCACGATCAGCAGCGGCGCGATCTCCGAGTGCAGTGGGATATTGCCGGCGATGAAGATGACCGAACCGTATTCACCCACCGCGCGCGACAGCGCCAGCGCGAAACCGGTCAGCAGGGCCGGCAGCAGCAACGGCAGGATCACCCGCAGGAAGGTCTGCCAGCGCCGCGCCCCCAGGCTCTCGGCGGCCTCCTCCACGTCGCGCTCCAGCGATTCGAGCACCGGCTGCAGCGTGCGCACCACGAACGGGAAGCCGACGAACACCATCGCCAGCAGCACGCCCAGCGGCGTATACGCCACCTTGATGCCGAACGCCGCGAGCCAGCCGCCGAGCCAGCCGTTCGGCGCGTACAGCGTGGTCAGCGCGATGCCGGCCACCGCGGTCGGCAGCGCAAACGGCAGGTCGATCAGCGCGTCGAACAGGCGCCGCCCGGGGAAGCGGTAGCGCACCAGCACCCACGCCACCAGCAGGCCGGCCACCATATTGATCGATGCGGCCAGCAGCGCCCCGCCGAAACTCAGCCGCAGCGCCGCCAGCGTGCGCGGCGACGCCAGCAGGTGCAGCAATCCGGCGAGGCCGATGCCGGATGCCTTCCACGCCAGCGCCGCCAACGGCAGCAGCACGATCAGCCCGAGGTACGTCAACGCGTAACCCAGGCTGATGCCGAACCCCGGCAGGATGCGACGCCGCACGGGACTCAGCTGCCCGGGCCGATCTGGTCGAAGATCGCGCCGTCGGCGAAGAACTTCGCCTGTGCCTGGCGCCAGCCGCCGAACACCTCGCCGATGGTGAAGGTGTCCACCTTGGGGAACTGCACGGCAAACTGCTGCGCTACCTGCGGCGAGCGCGGCCGGTAGAAATTCCTGGCCTCGATCGCCTGCCCCTGCGGCGAGTAGAGGAATTTCAGGTAGGCCTCGGCGATCGCACGCGTACCGTGCTTGTCGGCATTCCTGTCGACCACCGCCACCGGCGGCTCGGCCAGGATGCTTGCCGACGGCACCACGATCTCGAACGTGCCCTTGCCGAGCTCGCGCTGCGCCAGCAGCGCCTCGTTCTCCCACGCCAGCAGCACGTCGCCGACACCGCGCTGGGCGAAGGTATTGGTGGCACCGCGAGCGCCGGTGTCCAGTACCGGCACGTGCTTGAACAGTTCGTGCACGTACGCGCGCGCCTTTGCCTCGCTGCCGCCGGGCTGCCTCAGCGCATAGCCCCACGCGGCCAGGAAATTCCAGCGCGCGCCGCCGGAAGTCTTCGGGTTCGGCGTGATCACCGCCACGCCGGGCTTGATCAGGTCGGGCCAGTCCCTGATGCCTTTGGGATTGCCCTTGCGCACCAGGAACACGATGGTCGAGGTGTACGGCGAGGCGTTCTGCGGCAGCCGCTGCTGCCAGTCCTTCGCCAGCAGGCCCCGATCGGCGATGGCGTCGATGTCCCAGGCCAGCGCCAGCGTGACCACGTCGGCCGGCAGGCCGTCGGCTACCGAACGCGCCTGCTTGCCCGAACCGCCATGCGACATCTGGATGGTGACGTTGTCGCCGTGCTGCGCCTTCCATTGCGCGGCGAAAGCCGCATTCACGTCGCGGTAGAGTTCGCGGGTGGGGTCGTACGACACGTTCAGCAGGGTCACGTCCCTGGCGATCGCCGTCGTCGCCACCAGGGTTGCCGCGAGTGCCAGCCATGCAGGGAACTTGATCATCGCCGTCTCCGTTCCGGTCGGGGAAGGTCAGCCTATCAACTCGACAGGATGCCGCGAACTTGCGAAATCGCATAAGGTTATGCGCGTCCGTGCCGCGCCGGCGAACCGGCTTGCGACCATGGTACAAGGCCGGCCCGGGCCAATCCGTCGTATCCTTGGCAGCTGACCCTCACCGAGGAAGGCACAGCGATGGACAAGGTTTATCCGAGCGCGGCGAAAGCCCTTGACGGCCTGTTGTTCGACGGCATGACGATCGCCGCCGGCGGTTTCGGCCTGTGCGGCATCCCCGAGAACCTGATCGGCGCGCTGCTGGAGGCGGGCACCCGGGACCTGACCATCGTCGGCAACAACGCGGGCGTGGACGACTTCGGCATGGGTCCGTTGCTGAAGACGCACCAGGTCAAGCGCGTATACGCCTCCTACGTGGGCGAGAACAAGGAGTTCGAGCGGCAGACCCTGGCCGGCGAGCTGGAGCTGCACCTGACCCCGCAGGGCACCTTGGCCGAGAAGCTGCGCGCCGGCGGCGCCGGCATCCCCGGTTTCTACACGCGCACCGCGTTCGGCACCAAGCTGGCCGAGGGCAAGGAGACCAAGGTCTTCAACGGCAAGGAATACGTGCTGGAGGAGTCGATCACGGCGGACCTGTCGATCGTGAAGGCATGGAAGGGCGACGCCCACGGCAACCTGGTGTTCCGCGAGACTGCGCGCAATTTCAACCCGATGATCGCCACCTGCGGCAAGGCCTGCGTGGCCGAGGTGGAACACCTGGTACCGGTCGGCGAGCTGGACCCGAACAACATCCATGTGCCGGGCATCTACGTCGACCGCATCGTGCAGGGCGCGAAGTACGAGAAGCGCATCGAGTTCCGCACCATCGCCGGCGTGGCCGGCGGCAAGGAAAGCCCGCTGCGCGTGGCGATGGCCAGGCGCGCCGCGCAGGAACTGCGCGACGGCTTCTACGTGAACCTGGGGATAGGCATCCCCACCATGGTGGCGAACTACATTCCTGCGGGCGTCAGCGTCACCCTGCAATCGGAAAACGGCCTGCTCGGCATCGGCCCGTTCCCCACCGAGGACCAGATCGACCCCGACCTGATCAATGCCGGCAAGCAGACCATCACCACGTTGCCCGGCTCCAGCTTCTTCTCCAGCGCGGAGTCGTTCGCGATGATCCGCGGCGGCCACATCGACCTGTCGATCCTGGGCGGCCTGGAAGTATCCGCGCACGGTGACCTGGCGAACTGGATGGTGCCGGGCAAGATGGTCAAGGGTCCGGGCGGCGCGATGGACCTGGTCAGCGGCGTCAAGCGCGTGGTGGTGCTGATGGAGCACACCGCGAAGGACGGTTCGCCGAAGATCAAGAACCAGTGCGACCTGCCGCTCACCGGCAAGCAGGTGGTGGACCTGGTCATCACCGACCTGTGCGTGTTCGAGGTGGAGAAGGGCAAGGGCCTGACCCTGGTCGAGCTCAACGATGGCGTCAGCCTGGACGAGGTGAAGGCGAAGACCGGCTGCGCGTTCGCGGTGGCCCCGGCGCTGGCCGGCTGACCCGCAGCGGCGCTCGCGGGCGGGCCACACCCGCCCTACAGCTGTCCGCTCCTGCCCGCCTCGCCGATCGGCAGCGGGTGCGGGAAACGGATGCGGGCGATGTTCTCGCTCCCGGGGCAGGTCTGCAGTTCCAGCGGCCACGCAAAACGTTCGCTGATCCGCAGCGCGATCGCCAGCTCGAAACCGTGCCGGTCGGCGTCGCGCACCCGCAGCGGGCGCGGGTGGTCGCCTGCCGCCTGCGGCGGGATCCTGTTGCGCACGCTGACCGCGCCGGGCAGCACGCAGATCACCACGCTGCCCTGCTCGGTCTGCTGGCAGGCATTGCGGATCAGCTGCCAGCACAGCACCGAGAACGCCTGCGACGAGCCCCGCAGCGCAAAGCGGGCAGGCTCGTCCAGCAGCAGCTCGATCGGCCGGCCGGCGATCAGTTCGCGGGCGGACTCCACTTCCTTGCGCACGACATCGTTGACCACGAAGTACTCGTCGTCGGTGGCGCTGTCCGTCTCGCGCGCCAGGATCAGCAGGGCCTCGACCAGCACCTCCATCTCGCGGGTGGCGCGCTTGATCCGGCGCACCGAGCGCATGCCGAAGTCGGTGAGGCCCTCTTCCTCGGCCAGCATGTCGATCGACATCTTGATCACCGTGAGGGGGCTGCGCAGCTCATGGCTGGCGTCGCGGGTGAAGTTGCGCTCGCGCTGGTTGTAACCGGCCAGGCGGGTGGCGAAACCGTGCAGGCCACGCGCCAGCGAGGCCACGTCCGCATCGGTGTCGGCGGACAGCTGGTCCAGGTGCAGGGCCGCCGGATCGAACAGCTGGCCGTCCCACCGGCTCACCAGCCGGGCCAGCGCACGCACCGGTCGCCACTCGCGCCGGGTGGCGAACCACGCGAGTGCCGTGGCGAGCACGATCACCGCAATCACCACGGCCGTCGGCACCACGTCATAAAGACCCAGCACGGTGACGGCTACCACCGTCAGCGACTGCAGCCCGAAGACCCGGCCGATGCGCCAGCGGAAGGCACCCACGCGGCTGATGACTGCGTTGGCGCGGCTATCCATTACATGCAAGTGCCATGTGCGTTGTCAGGCTGTCTGGGGCACGGACGCCACTTCCGATTCGAGATCCGCGAGTCGGTACCCTGCGGAGTGGATGGTATGTAGCAGGGGCCGCGCAAAGGGTTTGTCGATGACCCGGCGCAGGTTGTACAGATGCGAGCGCAGGGTATCCGAGTCGGGCAGCGTATCGCCCCAGATCTCGCGCTCGATGTCGCGCCGGCTGACCACCCGTGGCGACTCGCGCATCAGGATCGCCAGCAGCTTCAGGCCGATCGGCGAAACGGTCAGTTCCTGGCCGTCGCGGGTCAGCCGCAGCGTGGCGGTATCCAGGGTCATGTCGCCGACCGTGAGCACCTCGGTGGAGACCTGGCGGCGGTCGCGGCGGATCAGCGCGCGCAGCCGTGCCTCCAGCTCGCGCACCTCGAACGGCTTCACCAGGTAATCGTCGGCGCCGGCCTCGAGCCCGGCCAGCTTGTCCTCCAGCGTGTCGCGGGCGGTCAGCATCAGCACCGGGGTGGATTTCTTGGCCTCCCGGCGCAGCTTGCGGCAGACCTCCAGCCCCTCCAAGCCCGGCAGCATCAGGTCCAGTACCAGCACGTCATAGCTGTTGGATACCGCCAGGTGCAGGCCGCTCACGCCGTCGGCGGCGTAATCCACCGAGTAGCCGCGGCGCTCCAGGAATTCACCGACCATCTCGGCTATCTGGCGGTTGTCCTCGACCAGCAGGATCAGTCCCGCCTGTTCGTCATGTACGGTCATCGTCCTTACCTCCATGCCTTCACATACGTGAAGAGCTAAGCGGGATACAAGTGACGACCGCGTGAAACCGGGCCGCGGCGGTTCAGAGCCGATTCGGTTTCAACGCAGCAACGCCTGCAACGGCTTCCATACGGTATCCAGGACCCGCGGCTGGGCGGCAGCCACCGGATGCAGTCCGTCCGCCTGCATCAGCGCCGGGTCGAGCGCGACGCCCTCGAGCAGGAACGGCACCAGGGCAACGTGCCGGCTTTGCGCCAGCTCCGCGTAGATCGCGCGCAGCCCGTCACGATAGCGCGGACCATAGTTCACCGGCAGCTCGATGCCGACCAGCAGCACCCGCACCTTCGCCTGTTGCGCGGCCCGGATCGTCGCGTCGAGGTTATCGCGCAGCGCCGGCAGCGGCAGGCCGCGCAGGCCGTCGTTGGCACCCAGTTCCAGCACCAGCACGGCCGGCCGGTACGTCGCCAGCAGCGCCGGCAGGCGGTTGCGACCGCTCAGCGAGGTCTCGCCGCTGATGCTGGCATTGATCGCGCGCCACTTCGGTACCATCTGGTCGAGACGCGCACCCAGCAGATGCACCCAGCCGGCCTCGACCGGGATGTTGTGCGCGGCGGACAGCGAATCACCCAGCACCAGCACGGTTTTCGGCGCCGCCGCCTGGGCGCTGCCGATCCCGCACAGAAAAACCAGCAACCACAGGCATCGACGCATGAGCGATTCTTCCCGGCCTCTTCTTGAAGCCTGCGATGTTAGCAAGTCGGTCAACGGCCCCGAGGGGAGACTGGAGATCCTCAGCCAGGTCAGCCTGCAGGTGCGGCCGGGCGAGAGTTTCGCCATCGTCGGCGCCTCCGGCTCCGGCAAGACCACCCTGCTCGGCCTGCTGGCCGGGCTGGATACGCCGGACGGCGGCAGCATCGCGCTGGACGGCCATGCGCTGCAGCGGCTGGACGAGGAGGCCCGCGCCGACCTGCGCCGACGCCTGGTCGGCTTCGTGTTCCAGTCGTTCCACCTGCTGCCCGCGCTCACCGCCGAGGAGAACGTGATGCTGCCGCTGGAGCTGGAAGGCAGCAGCGCAGCGCGCTCGCGCGCACGCGAAGCGCTCGAAGCGGTGGGGCTGGGCGCGCGGCGGCGGCATTACCCGGCCCAGCTCTCCGGCGGCGAGCAGCAGCGGGTGGCGATCGCCCGCGCGTTCGTGCACGGCCCGCGCGTGCTGTTCGCCGACGAGCCCACCGGCAACCTCGACCAGCGTACCGGCCACCACATCTGCGACCTGCTGTTCGCACTGAACCGCGACCACCACACCACCCTGATTCTGGTCACCCACGACGCCACCCTGGCCGCGCGTTGCGATCGCCGGATCGAGCTGGAAGAAGGTCGCGTGGCTTCGCGCATGGAAACACCCGCATGAACAAGAGCAGCACGATGTACCGCTGGTCTCCCTCCCCTGCTTGCCCCACAGGGACTTCCTTCGGTCGCAGGGGAGGGTTGGGGTGGGGTGCTTTTGATCTTTACCGCGACCCTGGGCAACCCCCTCCCAGCCTCCCCCTGCTTGCAGGGGGAGGAGCAAATCCATGAACTTGCTGCGCCTGTCCCTGCGCAGCCTGCGCCGCGAATGGCACCTGCCCGAGCTGCGCACGCTGGCCGCCTCGCTGGCGCTGGCGGTGGTGGCGCTGGGCGTGGTCGCCACGCTGGCGACGCGGATCGAGCGCGGCATGCTGGCCAGCGCCGCCGAACTGATCGGCGGCGACATCGGCGTGTCGTCGCCGCAGGCGGTGCCGGACACGTTCGCCGACCGCGCCCGCCGCGACGGCTTGCAGGTCAGCCGCACCGCCGGCTTTCCCAGCGTGGCGTTCGCCCATGAGCAGACCCAGCTGCTCGACGTGCAGGCGGTCGATCCGCCCTATCCGCTGCGCGGCAAGCTGGAGCTGCGCGACGCCGGCGGCCGCACGCGCAATGGCCATGCCCCGGCCGCGGGCGAGGTCTATCTCGACCATCGCGCCCTGGTCGCGCTGGGCCTCAAGGTCGGCCAGACGCTGCAACTCGGTGGCCGCGAGCTGACCATCGCCGCCGAACTGCTGCGCCAGCCCGACGGCGGCGAGCTGCTGGCGCTGGCGCCGCGCGCGCTGATGAGCCTGGCCGATGCCGAACAGGCCGGCCTGCTCGGCACGGGCAGCCGCGCCCGCCACCGCCTGCTGCTGGCCGGCGCGCCGGCCGCGGTGCAGGCCTGGCGCGACTGGGCGCAGGCGACCGCGCTGCCGCAGGGCGCCGAGCTGGTCACGCCGGAACAGACCCAGGAGCGCATGCGCACCTCGTTCGACCGCGCCGGTGCGTTCCTGCGCCTCACCGCCCTGCTGTCGGCGCTGCTGGCCGGCATCGCGATCGCGCTGTCCGCGCAGCGCTACGCGCGGCGCAAGACCGCCGAAGTAGCGCTGCTGCGCGCGCTGGGCACGCCGCGCCGGCGTGTGCTGGGCCTGCTGCTGGGCACGCTGGGCGCACTCGCTGTGCCGGCGACGGCACTCGGCATCCTGCTGGCGCTGGGCCTGGCGCAACTGGCCTGGCTGCTGGCCAGCCAGCTGTTCGGCAACGTGCCGACCGTGCTGCCGCTGGCGCCCTCGTTCGCCGCCGCCGCGATGGGTATCGCGGTGCTGGTCGGCTTCGCCCTGCCGCCGCTGGCGCGGCTGGCCGAGGTGCCACCGGTGGCGGTGTTCCGCCAGAGCATGCAACGGCGGGTGCGGCGCTTCGATGCGCTGTACCTGATCCCCGCCGTGGTGGCGCTGGGCCTGATCTGGAGCCAGAGCAGTTCGCTCACCCTGGCCGGCATCCTCGCCGCCAGCCTGCTCGGCGTGGCCTTGATCGCGGCGCTGCTGGCCGGCCTGCTGCTGTGGCTGGCCCGGCGCATCGCACCGGGCGCGCACCCCGCGTTGCGGCTGGGCCTGGCCGCATTGGCGCGGCGGCCGGCGCTGAGCGTGATCCAGGCCACCGCGCTCAGCCTCGGCCTGTGCGCGCTGCTGTTGCTGGCGATCGTGGCGCCGGCGCTGCTGCAGGGTTGGCGCCAGGAGCTGCCGGCGGACACGCCGAACTGGTTCGCGCTGAACCTGCAGGACGACCAGCGCGCCGGCTTCACGCAGGCGCTGACGACCATCGGCGGCGACCAGCTCAACATGCTGCCGCTGGCGGTGGGCAAGCTCACCGCGATCAACGGCCGCCCGGTCGACCAGCTCGGCTTCGCCGACGAACGCGCCAAGGACTGGGCCGACCGCCAGCTGCGATTGTCCTGGTCCGCCGCGTTGCCGCCGGCGAACGAGGTGATCGCCGGCCGCTGGCACGGCGCGCAGCCGGCGCAGGCCGAGGTCTCGATCGACACCATGTGGCGCGACATGTTCGCGCTGAAGCTCGGCGACACCATGCGCTTCGACGTGGGCGAAGGCAGCATCGAGGCGAAGGTCGGCAGCGTGCGCAAGGTCGACTGGAGTTCGTTCCGGGTCAACTTCTTCCTGCTGCTCGACCCGGCCCACGCCGGCGCGCTGCCGCATACCTGGCTGGCCAGTTTCCACCTGCCGCGCGGGCACGCCGCCGGCCTGGCGCGGCTGTCGCGCGACTACCCCAACCTCAGCCTGGTCGACGTCGACTCGCTGCTCGACCGCGTGCGCGAGATCGTCGACCGGGTCGGCAACGCGGTGCGCTGGATCCTCGGCTTCAGCCTGCTCGCCGGCGCGCTGGTGCTGGCCGCCGCGCTCGCCGCCAGCGCCGCCGAGCGCCGCCACGAAGCCGCCCTGCTGCGCACGCTGGGCGCACGCCGCGCGCAGCTGCGCGTGGCCGCCGCCTGCGAGTTCGCCCTGCTCGGCCTGGTCGCCGGCCTCACCGCCGCACTCGGCGCCGCCGGCGCCGGACTGTGGCTGGGCCAGGCGGTGTTCCACATCGAAAACTTCGTGCCGCCGCTGTGGCCGCTAGTCGGCGGTGCCGCGGGCGCGGCGCTGGTGGTGATGCTGCTGGGCCTGGCCGGCACCCGCAAGGTCAGCCGCACGCCGCCGATGCGGTTGCTGCGCGAGGGCTGAAAACAGGCATCGGCAGGAGCAGATCCCGTCGATGGCGAAGCCATGCGAGACTGGCAACCGTGGGCGCATGGAGCAACCCTCTTCCGGCGTACCGCGGCTCCACCAGGCCAACCCCATTTCCAACTTGAAGCCACGGGAATCCGCCCATGCTCGGTGTCGTCCTGCTTTTTGTCGGTGTCGTCCTGATCGTCAACGGCCTGACCCTCGCCGGACGCATCGAGGCGAAGGAAGCCGCCGTGCTCAACCTGCTGGTCGGCAGCCTCTCGGCATTCGCCGCGGTACTGGGCGCCATCCAGGCTTCCACGCCGGCGGATTTTCTCGCCGTGGGTTCGGGCCTGCTGTTTGCATTCACTTACCTGTACGTGGCCGGCGTGCATTGGTTCAAGCTGAGCGGCACCGGGCTGGGCTGGTACTGCCTGTTCGTCGCGATCACCGCGCTGCCCCTGAGCTGGGACGCGTACACCCTCGGCGAGCTGCGCATGGCCGGCATCTGGCTGGTCTGGTCGAGCCTGTGGCTGCTGTTCTTCATCGACCTGTGCACCAGCGTGCGGGTGAAACGCTTCCTCGCGCCTTATGCGGTGATCGTGGGGATCGTCACCTGCTGGATACCCGGCATGCTCATGCTGCTGGCGCGCTGGTGATGCCCGGCCGCCCGGGTCACTGAAAAGCATCCCGATGCAGGACATGCACGATGATGGCGTGGTTTCCAGGCCCGCGTTGAAACCATGAATCCATCCACGCAAAAGCCGCCCGGCTGGGCCCGGCACCTGCAGAACGAATGGCTGCTGCTGGTGTTCGCGCTGCTGGCGCTGGCGCTTGCCGTGCTGGATCCCCGTCCCGCGAGCGACTACCGGCGCTGGCTGCAGTTGCCCACGCTGGCCGGCCTGACGGGCCTGCTGATCGCGATCCAGGGCATCCGCGACAGCGGACGGGTGCAGCATGCGGCGGTGGCCGTGGTGGCGCGCGCGCATTCGCTGCGCAGCCTGGGCCTGCTGCTGGTGGTGGCGACGGCACTGCTGTCGATGGTGCTGACCAACGACGTGAGCCTGTTCCTGATCGTGCCGCTGACCCTGGCGATCGGTGGCGTCTCGAACCTGCCGGTGCTGCGCATGGTGGTGCTGGAGGCGCTGGCGGTGAACGCGGGCTCCACCCTCAGCCCGATCGGCAACCCGCAGAACCTGCTGTTGTGGCAGCACTCGCGGCTGCCGTTCCTGCATTTCGCGGCGGCGATGCTGCCGGCCGCCACGGTGACGTTCGTGCTGCTGGCGGCGCTCGCCTGGCTGTGGCTGCCGCGCGATCGCGTGGCGTTGAACCCGGAACGGATCGACGGCATCGCCGCCTCGACCCGCCTCGGCGCGTGCTCGATGGCCGCACTGGTGGGCATGGTGCTGCTGATGGAATACGGCCACGCGCTGCCCGGCGCGCTGCTGATGCTGGCGCTGTTCGCCCTGCTGGCGCGATCGAGCCTGGCGCGGATCGACTGGCTGCTGCTGCTCACCTTCGCCGCGATCTTCCTGGGCGTGGGCCACCTCGCCGAGCTGCCGCTGGTACGGCGGATGCTGGACCGGCTGGACTTCAGCCAGCCGCTGACCCTGTACGCCAGCGGCATCGTCGCCTCGCAGCTGATCAGCAACGTGCCGGCGACGGTGCTGCTGCTCGAGCGCACGCCCGATGCGACCGCGCTGGCGGTGGCGGTGAACGTGGGCGGCTTTGGCACCGCGATCGGTTCGCTGGCGAACCTGATCGCGCTGCGCCTGGCGAAGCAGCCGCATGGCCTGCGGCTGCTGCACCTGGTGTCGATTCCGTTCCTGCTGGTGTGCGCGCCGCTGGTGTACCTGGCCTGGCGCTGGATCAGCCTGTAGGAGCGAACCCTGTGCGCGATAGCTCTTCGTCGTGTCACGAAAAGCATCGCGCGCGACCGAAGGAAGTCCCTTGTGGACAGGGTGCGCTCCTACAAGAAGCCGCGCTCAATCGTCGCCGTGCGGCACGCTGACCTTGCCCTTCACGCCGGAGTGGCCGACGTCGCCGCTGCCCTTGGCGCCGAGACTGAGATCGCCGGCCACGTCGTGCACGTTCAGGTCGCCCGAGCCCAGCGTATCGGCGCGCACGCTGCCGCCGACGTTGCGCAACGTGACGTCGCCCGAGCCGATGCTGCCGATCCGGGCGTCGCCCTTGATGCCCGCGGCCTTGAAGTCACCGGAGCCGACCGAGCCCAGCTCCAGGCTGCCGATATCGGCGGCATCGACGTCGCCCGAGCCCACGCTGGTGGCGAACTTGCCGGACACCTGGCGCACGTGCAGGTCGCCCGAGCCCACGCTGGTCTGCAGCTGCTGCACGCCGCTGACGTCGGCGTCGCCGGAACCCACGCGCACGGTGACCGGCAGGTTCGCCGGCAGTTGCACGGTGACGTCGAGGCTGCTGTAGGAACTGCCGCCGAACAGGCTGAAACTGAAGCCGCCGCTGCCGCCGATATCGATCAGCAGTTGGTCGCCCTCGCGCCGCTGGGTGACCTGCAGCTTGTCCAGCGCCGCCTGCTCGGAGGCGCAGGCGCGGCCGTGAAGGGTGAGGCCCCTGGCGTTGTCGCTGCCGGTCAGGTGCAGGTCGTGGCTGTTCACCTCGATCTGCACGCCGCGCACGCCGGCCAGGTCGAGTTGCAGGTTGCGCGGCGCCTCGTACTTGCACGGCGTGGCGGCGAAGGCGGCGATCGGTGCGAACAGCAGGGCGGTGGTGAGAAGGCGGCGCATGGGACTCTCCTTGAGTGGTCGGCCCGCCTGGGATGCGGCCGGCGGGAGAAAGGTTGCAAGAGCCTGTCCATGGTCTCCAGGCACGACGGATGCATGAGCGTCCCGGTCAACGCGCCCGGGCCGGTCGCGTTGACCTGGTCTACCTGCCGAGGAGATTTACCATGCACCGCAAAACCCTGTTCGCTTCCGCGCTGGCCGTGCTGATCGCCGGATCGGCCTCGTTCGTGATGGCCCAGAATACGCCGCCCCCGCCATCGGCTCCCCACGCAGTAGCCAGCAGGGACATGCACGTGATCCGCGGCGATCGCGGCCACGGCATGCGCATGCACGGCTTCGACCACCGGCGCAGCGGCGTGATCGGCGACCTGCGTGGGCTGGAACGGTTGTACATGCAGGCCGGCCGCAGCAAGGAAATGGCGTCGGTCTACAACGACGTGCTGGCCAGGTCGCAGGATCCGCGCGTGCGCGACTATGTCTACCACCGGCTGGCCCGCCTGCAGGCGCAGCCGGCCAACGTGGACCAGGCCATCGCCACGCTGCGCAAGGGGCTGGACGAGAACCTGGCCGACGAGGCGAAGATGCGTGCCGCCTGGCAGCAGCGTGCCGGCGAGGCGGCACCGGCGGCCAGGTAACTTCCGCGAAAGTCCGCCCTGGCCGGCGCGCTGGCCTGGCGCCATCGTGCCTGCTCTACGGTTGGCGTTCCATCTGCTTGGCGCGCTGCCAGAGCTGTTCCTGTTCGGCCAGCGTGCGCTCGCCGAACGCGGTGCCCTCGGCCGCGGCCAGGTGTTCCATCCGGCGGAAACGCCGCTCGAACTTGGCATTGGCGTGGCGCAATGCCTGCGAGAAATCCACCCCGGCGTGGCGCGCCAGGTTCACCGCCACGAACAGCACGTCGCCGACCTCGTCCTGCAGCCGCGCCGGATCGGCGCCGTCGGCGAATTCGGCGCGCACCTCGTCCAGTTCCTCGGCCAGCTTGGCCAGCACCGGCTCGGGACCGGGCCAGGTGAAGCCGGTGGCGGCGGCACGCTGCTGCAGCTTGTGCGCCCGCTTCCATTCCGGCAGCCCGGCGGAGACGCCGGCCAGCGCGCTGTGGTCGACGGCGTCGCCCTTGTCGGCACGCTCGGCCGCCTTGATCGCCTCCCACGCCTGCATCTGCTCGCCGAGATCGGCGTAGCGCGTGTCGCCGAACACGTGCGGATGGCGCCGCACCATTTTGGCGCCGATCGCGTGCACCACGTCGGCGAAATCGAACAGCCCCTGCTCTGCCGCCATCTGCGCGTGGAATGCCACCTGCAGCAGCAGGTCGCCCAGCTCGTCGCGCAGGTCGTGCCAGTCGCGGCGGTCGATCGCGTCGGCCACCTCGTAGGCTTCCTCGATCGTGTACGCCGCGATCGAGGCGAAATCCTGCCGCACGTCCCATGGGCAGCCGCGCTCGGGATCGCGCAGGCGCGCCATGATCGCGAGCAGATCATCGAGGGAGTGTCGGGTCATGGGAAAGCGAGAAGTGAATGGAGAGGAGTGAGAAACGAGAGAGAGCGGCTTGACGCAAGGACGTCCGACCGGTCGGATGCGGGATGGCTTTTACTCACTTCTCACTCCCCGTTCCTCGCTCCTCGTTCCAGGCGCGCGGCCCAGTCGATATCGCGGTCGCCCACCGCGACGAACTCGGGGTTCAGCAGCGACTCGCCGCGGTTGTAGCGGAACGGCTGTCCCGCCATGTCGAGCACGGCGCCGCCGGCCTCGTCCAGCACGCACTGCGCGGCGGCGGTGTCCCATTCGCTGGTGGGACCGAGGCGCAGGTACAGGTCCGCCGCGCCGCGCGCGATCAGGCAGAACTTCAGCGACGAGCCCAGCGGCACCAGCTGGTAGTCGCTGCCGACCAGCGACCGCAGCCGCTCGCCCTGCGCGCCGCCGTGCGAACGGCTGCCGGCCACCAACGGCGGCTGCGCCAGCGCGCGGGTGCGGATGCGTTGCCAGGGGCCGCCGGCTTCGGCCTGCAGCCATGCCCCCTGCCCTTGCTCGGCGACGTAGAGCTCGCCGGTCACCGGCGCCAGCACCACGCCGAGCGTGCTGCGCCGGTCGTCGATCAGGGCGATGTTGACGGTGAACTCGCCGTTGCGCTTGATGAACTCGCGGGTGCCATCGAGCGGATCGACCAGCCAGTAGCGCGACCAGTGCCGGCGCTCGGACCACGGCAGCGCCTTCGCCTCCTCCGACAGCACCGGCAGCACCGGATCGAGCGCGGCCAGGCCGGCCATGATGACCCGCTGCGCGGCCAGGTCGGCGGCGGTCAGCGGCGAGGCATCGTCCTTGGTCTGCACCGCGAAGTCGCCGCGGTAGACCTCGAGGATGGCGGCCCCGGCGGCACGGGCGATCTCGCCGACTTTCCGGGCGAAAGCGGGCGCCATGCTCATGCGCGCGGGAAGCGCCCGGCGAGGTACTCGCGGGCCATGAACAGCGCGGCGATCGAGCGCCCTTCGGTCACGTCGTCGCGACCGAGCAGGGTGTGCAGCTCGGACAGCTTCCACGGCACCACTTCGAGTTCCTCCGGTTCGTCGCCGGCCAGCTTCTCCGGATACAGGTCCTGCGCCAGCACCACGTGCGCCATGTGCGTCATGTACGAGGGCGACAGCGACAGGTTGTGCAGGATCTTCAGCCGGCGCGCGCCGTAGCCGATCTCCTCCTTCAGCTCGCGCTCGGCGCCCTGCTCGGCGGTCTCGTCCTGGTCCAGCCGCCCTTTCGGCAGGCCCAGTTCGTAGCGGCCGAGCCCGCCGGCGTACTCGCGCACCAGCAGCACCGTGTCGTCGTCCAGCATCGGCACGATGATCACCGCGCCCAGGCCGCTGCCCTTCAGCCGCTCGTAGGTGCGGCGCTCGCCGTTGGAGAACTCCAGGTCGAGCTGCTCGACGTGCAGGAAGTGGCTATCGCTGACGTCGCGCGTGGCGTGGATGACGGGTAGTTTGCGCATCGGGGCATTCTAGCCTGCACGGCTCAGCGCCGCAGGCGCCGTAACGCCTGCGCGTGGATCGCCGGCGTGCCGGCCAGCACGCTGCGCGTATCCAGCGTGGGCGGCGCACCGTCGAGGTCGGTGAATTCGCCGCCGGCCTCGCGCACGATCACCGCCAGCGCGGCGATGTCGAGGATGTTCACGTCCGACTCGATCACCAGGTCCAGGCTGCCGCGCGCCAGCAGGTGGTAATGGCAGAAATCGCCGTAGCCGCGGATGCGGTTCGAGTCGCGGATCAGCGCGCCCAGCACCCCCCAGCGCGCGTCGCCGGTGAGCGTCTTGACGTTGCCGGTGGAGATCGAGGCCTGCGCCATCTCCGTCGTGTCCGCCACGCGCACGCGCTCGCCGTCGAGCCAGGCACCCTGGGCCGCGCTAGCCCACATCGTCTCGCCGTAGACCGGTGCGCTGGACACGCCGAGCACCAGTTGGCCGCGCTCCATCAGCGCGATCTGGGTGGAGAAGAACGGCGTGCGGCGCACGAAGCTCTTGGTGCCGTCGAGCGGATCGACCAGCCACAGCAGGCCGTCGCGCTCGCCGTCCAGGCCGAACTCTTCGCCGTAGATCGACGCCTGCGGCAGCGCGGCCTGCAGGATCCGGCGGATCGCCTGCTCGGCCTCGCGGTCGGCGACGGTCACCGGGGTCGCGTCGGATTTCAGCTCCACCTCGACGCCGCGCCGCCAGTAGTGCCGGATCACCTCGGCGGCCGCCGCCGCCGCTTCACGTGCGGCGGCCAGGGCGGTGGCGGCGATGTCGGAATTCATGTTCGTCTCGTGTCCTCAATTCGTGGGTGATGCCGGCGCGCTGCCGGCCAGGCCGCCGCCGCGGCGGACATGCACGCTGCCGTCGGCCGCGGCCGGTCCCAGCGTGGCCAGCCAGCGGCGCATGGCCGGGTCAGTCTGTCGGGCGCGCAGCGTCGCGTCCAGTCGCCAGCCGAGCGGACTCAGTTGCAGCTCGCCGGCGACCTGCAGCGGACCGTGGCCGTCGTCCTGCCACTGGGCACGGATCACTCCGCTGGTCGCCTGCGCTTGTCCCTGCAGCGCGCCCAGCGCCAGGTTGCCGTCGCGGGTACGTACGACCGCCTCCGGCCACCGCGCCTGCGCCTGCAACTGCACGGGCCAGCCGCCCTGCAGCAGCGCGTGCGCGATGGCCAGTTGCAGTTCGCCACGCGGCTGGCCCAGCGGCGACCTCGTGTAGGCATCCAGCGCGGCCAGTTGCACGCGCGCGTCGACATCGTCGATCGCGAGGCGCGCATCGGCGAGGCGCCGCACGCCGCCGGAAAACCACAGTTGCGCGCCCTCGAAGCGCAATTGCAACCACGGCTGCCCGAGCAGGCTGCGCCGCGACAGCCGCCATTGCAGCTGCCCCAGCCTGCGTCCATCGGCGGCCACTACCGCGCCGGCGCGGCCATCCCACAGGCTGCCCTGTACCTGCTGCAGTTGCAGCCCGTGCAGTCGCGGCTCGATCCACGGCAGCGCCCAGCGCGCCGGCAGGAACCACAGCAGCAGGGCCGCGGCCAGCGCCAGCACGCCGAGACCGACCAGGCATGTTCGCAGGGGCTTCAAGGGTCGCTTCCCGGGACTGTCATCCATGCGCGGGCTTGAGCGCCCGTCACGCAAGGCCGATCATAGCCGGATGAACAACCCCGCAAGCGGCAATGCCGCCCTCGCCGCGCGCGACCTGCGCCACATCTGGCATCCCTGCACGCAGATGCACGACCACGAGAGCGTGCCGATGCTGCCGATCGTGCGCGGCGACGGCGCCTGGCTGGTCGATGCCGACGGCCATCGCTACCTGGACGGCATCAGTTCGTGGTGGACCAACCTGTTCGGCCACGCCAACCCGCGCATCGCCGCTGCCCTCGCCGACCAGGCGCAGCGGCTGGAGCACGTGATCTTCGCCGGCTTCACGCACACGCCGGCGATCGAGCTGGCCGAGGAGCTGGTGCGGATCACGCCGCCCGGGCTCGACCGGGTGTTCTACGCCGACAACGGCTCGGCGGCGATCGAGGTGGCGCTGAAGATGAGCTTCCACTACTGGCTCAACCAGGGCCATGGCGAGAAGACCCGCTTCATCGCGCTGACCGGCAGCTACCACGGCGAGACGCTAGGCGCGCTGTCGGTGAGCGACGTGGCGCTGTACCGCAAGACCTATGCGCCGCTGCTGCTGACGCCGTTCCTGGCGCCGTCGCCGGACGCGTACGAAGGCGAGCCGGGCGAGTCCGCCGAACAGACGGCCGTGCGCCGCCTCGGCGAATTGCGCACACTGCTGGAACGCCACGCCCACGAGACCTGCGCGGTGATCGTCGAGCCGCTGGTGCAATGCGCCGGCGGCATGCGCATGTACCACCCCAGTTACCTCAGTGGCCTGCGTGCGCTGTGCGACGAGTTCGCGGTGCACTTCATCGCCGACGAGATCGCGGTGGGCTTCGGCCGCACCGGCACCCTATTCGCCTGCGAACAGGCCTGTCCTGAGCCCGGTCGAAGGGCCGGCGTGACGCCGGACTTCATGTGCCTGTCGAAAGGCCTCACCGGCGGTTTCCTGCCGCTGTCGGCGGTGCTGACCCGCGACGCGGTCTACCAGGCGTTCTACGCCGAATACGGCGCCGGCAAGGCGTTCCTGCACTCGCACAGCTACACCGGCAACCCGCTGGCCTGCCGGGTGGCGCTGGAGACCCTGGCGATCTTCCGCGACGAGCCGGTGCTCGCGCGCAACCGCGAACTGGCCGCGCACCTGGCCCGGCGGCTGGAGCCGCTGCGCGACCACCCGCATGTCGCCGACGTGCGCCAGACCGGCATGATCGCCGCCGTCGAGCTGGTCGCCGACAAGCCCAGCCGCCGGCCGTATCCCGCGGCGGAACGGCGCGGCCTGCGCGTCTACCTGCACGGCCTGCAACACGGCGCGCTGCTGCGCCCGCTCGGCGACGTGGTGTACTTCATGCCGCCGTTCGTGATCACCGAGCCGGAGATCGACCGGCTGGTGGAGATCGCCACGGCCGGCATCGCCAAAGCCGTGAACGGTTCGTAAGCGGCCTCCCGGTCAATGGCCGACGCTGATGCTCGGGTCGAGCATCTGCAGGGCACGCGCCGTGTTGTTGACGCCGGTACGCCGCAGCTCGTCGCCGCTGTAGCTGCGTCCCGCCACCGGCAGGCATTGACCTTCCCTGGCCGGAATCAGGCTGCCGGTGCTGCGCAGGCAGTTGCGGTCGCCGGGCCGGAGGGGCGACCTGTCCGCCCCCGCGGCGGATCGGCCGGCCTGGCCGGCCAGCGCCGGGTTCGCCGCCGGCGCGTCCTGCGCTAGCGCCGTCGTGCCGGCAGCCATGCCGGCGAACAGGATGAACGAAACGAGGATCAGTCTGGACATGGCGGGGACCTCCGATGGTCACGGGGGAGAGGCACCTCCATGCTGCGCCGATCACGCGCCCCGGGCAACCGCATCCGCGGCGGACATCCCGCTTCACACCACCGGCACCGTGCCGCGGCCGGCGGCCTCGGCTATGCTGGAATTTTGCCGCCGTCGTTCCATGCGAAATATCCGTATCCATGCCGACCTGCCGCTTGCCGCCGGCGCCGAACGCATCCTGCCGGCGCAAGCCGGCGAGCACGTCGCGCGCGTGCTGCGCATGGCCGCCGGCGACCCGTTGACGCTGTTCAACGGCGATGGCAACGACTACCCCGCCACGATCCTCGCCGTCGGCAAGCGCGAAGTCGTCGTGCGGGTGGATGGCTGCCACGCACTGGCCAACGAGTCGCCGCTGCCGCTGACCCTGGCCCAGGGCGTCGCCCGCGGCGAGAAGATGGACCTGATCGTGCAGAAGGCCACCGAGCTTGGCGTGACCCGCATCGTGCCGCTGCTGACCGAGCGCGCCGAGGTGAAACTCGACGCGGCCCGCGCGGAGAAGCGGCTCGCGCACTGGCGCGCGGTAGCGGCCAGCGCCTGCGAGCAGAGCGGTCGCGCGCGCCTCCCCGAAATCGTCCAGGCGCGGCCCTTGCCGGCCTGGCTGGACGGCCTGGCTGCGGACGGCGCGCTGCGCCTGGCGCTGCTGCCGGAAGCCGGCCGCTCGTCCCGGGAATTGCGCTTCGGCGCGGCCGGCGGCCTGCTGGTGGTCGGCCCGGAAGGCGGGCTGGGCGAACGCGATGCCGGCGCGCTGACGGCCGCCGGTTTCGAAGGCCTGCGGCTGGGCCCGCGCATCCTGCGCACGGAGACGGCCGGGCTGGCCGCGCTGGCGGCGCTGCAGGCCCTGCACGGCGACGGCTAGCCTGCCGGCTCAGCCTTCCGTGGTGGACGATGCCGCAGCTTGCGCCGGCTCGCCATCGTCGAACAGATCGAGCAGGGTGGCTTCGATCCACTCCAGGTCCGGGATCATCGCCACGTCGTCGCGCACCAGCACGTGGGCACGCACGCCCGGCGGCAACTGCCTGCCGTCGTGGGTGGGGATGATCAGCTCGGCATTGAGCGTGGTCAGGCGGGGGAAGCCCTGGGTCTGCACCGCGATGAACGGCATCGCCGGGTTGCCGCCGAGCGCCTTCAGCACGGCCACGCGCACGACCAGCTCGGCGTCGCCCTCTTCGGTGCCGGCCAGTTCGGTGAACGACACCAGCGGCACGCGCCAGCCGCGCCAGGCGATCCGGCCGAGCAGCCAGGAGGGGCCGCCGGGTACCGGCTCGGGCCGGCTCTGGGTGATCACCTCGGCGATGGTCGCATTCGGCAACAGCAGGCGCAGGTTGCCGACCGGCACCAGGACGCAGCGGATTTCACGCGGCAGCGGATCACTCATGGGAACACCTCGATCAGGCGCGCCGCCAGTTCGGGCGGCGTACCGGAGAAACTGACCAGCCGTTCGGCGAGGATTCCGCTGACCATGTCGGCAAAATGCTCACCGGACGACGACTCTACCCAGACCTGGCCGCCACGGTCATGGATCGCCTGCGCACCGGCCACGGCGTCGTTGCCGCGCCCGGCGAACACAATCGCCAGCGCATCGCGGCCGAACGCTATGGCGGCCATGGTGAGGCTGGCGTCGATCGACGGCTCCTGCGCGACACCGGCCTGCAACTCGACACCGCCGTCACGACGCAGGCGCACCTGCTGCCCGGCGGGAACGACCAGCACCTCGCCGAAGCCGACGCGGCTGCCCTGGCTGGCCAGCCGCACCGGCAGCGCGCAGTGCGCCGCCAATTTTTCCACCAGACCCGCGTCCGGCCGCCCGCCCAGGTGCTGGGTGTGCAGGAAGGTGAGCCGGGTGGTCGCCGGCAACGCCGACAGGAAACCGCATACCGAATCGACACCGTCGGTCGCGGCACCCAGCAGCACGATCCGGCTCAGCGCGCTGCCGAACTCGTCGAGCACCATCGCGTGGTCGTGCTCGTACACCTGCGGGGCGATCGCCTCCTCCATCGACACCAGCTCGAGGCTCATGGTCGGTTCGAGGTCGGGCGCGACCGTCTCGATATCGGGCGCGAGGAAATCGGCGGCGCTCAATTTCTCGATGCCGAACGCCGCGGCCTGGGGCTTTTCGGCGGCGGGCGCAGCCGCCGGAGGATCGTCGTCCAGCAGCGCCCAGTTGTCCGGCGCGCGCACGGCCGGCGCGGCGGCGGCACGCGCCGGGCCAGCCGGCACGGCGGTTTTCGTGGCGTCCGCCGGATCGGGCAGCGGCGACAACTGCAGGTGGTCGAGCTGGAACGCCGGCGCCGGCGCGCCTGCCGCGGGCTTCGCGGCCGCGACGGGCGTGGGCGCGGCCGGCGCCGGCGCCGGCGCGGGCCGCGACTCGCCGAAATGGCCATCGTGCAGCGGCGGCAGCTCGTCGTCGTCGCGGTAGCGCAGGCCGGGGCCGGTCTCGTCGGCGCCGTCATCCGGCGGCTCGCCGGCGGCCAGCAGGGCCTCCAGTTCCGCCGCCAGGTTCTCCGATTCGGCCGCGGCGACCTGCTCGTGCCGGCCGTCGGGATCGTGGTAGGCCGGGAGGTCGATCCCGGGCTCCGCGACGAAGGAGGCGACGGCCGGTTCCGCCGCCGCTTCGGCGGCCACAACGGCCGCCGGTGTCTCGACGCCGCGGGCATCGCCCGGACGCGGCGGATCGATGTCGCCCATCGCCATCACCTTGACCGCGAGGTGGCGCGCCCAGCGCGCGCGATCCCAGCCGGTCAGCTCGCGGCTGGCCTGGGCGTCATTGAAGACCACCCGCGGCCGGTCGTCGTCGATCACTTCGTACAGGCGGTCGAGCGCGTCGTCGGCGCCATCGTCCAGGTTGACCACCAGCACGTCCGCGCCGACCTGCTGCAGCAACTCCCGGCTGAGGCTGGAGACCCCGCCTTCGTGGACGATCCGGGCGCCGCGCTCGTGCAGCGCGTGGCGCAACTGGCCGCCCAGGTCGGTGTCGTCGAACAGCAGGGCCACCGCCGGAACGGTATCAGTCATGTATCGGCTCCACCGCACGTTGCTCCAGCACCTCGGCGATCTGCGCCAGCAGCTCGGCCTCCTGGTACGGCTTGCCGAGGTAGCGATCCACGCCGATGTCGAACGCCCGCTGGCGATGCTTGTCGCCGCTGCGCGAGGTGATCATGATGATCGGCACGTCGCGCAGCCGCGGGTCGGCCTTCATGTGTGTGGCCAGTTCGTAGCCGTCCATGCGCGGCATCTCGATGTCCAGCAGCATCAGGTCGGGCACGCGCTCGTGCAGCTTCTCCAGCGCGTCGACGCCGTCCTTCGCGGTGCTGACCTCGTACTCGTGGCGCTCCAGCACGCGGCCGGTGACCTTGCGCATGGTGATCGAGTCGTCCACCACCATCACCAGCGGCCGCACCTGTGCCTCCTCGACCTCCGGCGTCTGCACGGCGCTGAGGCCTTCGGCCAGGCGCTGCTCGCGACGGATGATGCCGTGACGGACCAGCGGCGCCAGATCCAGAATGATCAGCACCGAGCCATCGCCCATGATGGTCGCGCCGAGCAGGCCGGGCACCGAGCTGATCTGCGGGCCGACCGACTTGACCACGATCTCGCGCGAACCGAGCACGGCGTCGATGCGGATCGCCGCGCGCAGGTCGCCGGCGCGGGTCAGCAGCAGCGGCTGCTGCTCGTCCTCGGCCGGCAGCCCCGGCGGCAGGCCCAGCAGCTCGGCCAGGTCGTGGATGCCGTAGGCCTCGCTGCCGTAGCGGAACGACGGCTCGTCCTCGGCCATCAGTGCGGCCAGATCGGCCGGATTGACCCGCGCCACGCCCTGTACCGAGGTCATCGGGATCGCGAACGTGGCCTCGCCGATGCGCACCAGGATCGCCTGGGTCACCGCGAGGGTGAACGGCAGGCGCAGCACGAAGGTGGTGCCCTTGCCCTCTTCCGACTCGATCGACAGCGAACCGCCGAGCTGCTTGATCTCGTTCGCCACCACGTCCATGCCGACGCCGCGCCCGGCCAGCTGGGTGACCTGGCTGGCGGTGGAGAAGCCCGGCTGGGCGATCAGCGAGAGCAGCTGGTTGTCGGTCGGCCGGGTCTCCGGGCGCAGCAGGCCGCGCTCGACGCCGCGCTTGCGGATCGCCTCGCGGTTCAGGCCGCGGCCGTCGTCGCTGACGCGCACCACCACCTCGGTGGCCTCGCGCGCCACGGTGATGTGCACCGCGCCCTCGGCCGGCTTGCCCAGCTTGCGGCGTTCGGCAGGAGCTTCGATGCCGTGCGCGATCGCGTTGCGCAGCATGTGCTCGAACGGCGCCTTGATGCGGTCGAGCAGGTTGCGGTCCATTTCGCCGTGGGCACCGTCCACGTAGAGCTGGGCGTGCTTGCCTTCCTCCTGCGCGGCCTGGCGCAGCGTGCGGCGCAGGTTCGGCACCATCGTGTCGAACGGCAGCATGCGCGTGCGCAGCAGGCCGTCCTGCAGCTCGGTGCTGACGCGCGACTGCTGGATCAGCAGCGTCTCGGCCTGGCGGGTCAGTTCGTCCAGCATGTTCTGGATGGACACCAGGTCGGATACCGACTCGGCCAGCGCACGCGAGTACTGCTGCAACTGCGAATAGCGGTCGAGCTCGAGCGGATCGAACGCTGCCATGCCCGCTTCGCGGTGCTCGCGCTGGAAGCGCGCGATGATCTGCGCCTCGGTCTCGATCTCCAGCATGCGCAGCTGGCTGCGCAGGCGCGAGACGGTCTGCTCCAGCTCGACCAGGTTGAAGCGGTAGCCGGCAACCTGCTGCTCCAGTCGCGAACGGTAGATCGCCACTTCGCCGGCATGGTTGACCAGGTTGTCGAGCAGGTCGGCGCGGACGCGGATCTGCTCCTGCGAGGAACGCACCTCCTCTTCCACCTCCGGCATCAGCTCGGGCAGATGATCGGTGCCCTCCGCCGCGACGGCCGCCAGCGACGGCGGCACGGCCGCTGCCGGTGCCGGTGCCGCGGCTGCCGTTGCGGCCACATGCGGCTGGGCGTCGTCGGCCAGCGCCGTTTCGCCGGCCAATGCCAGCAGGCGGTTGATCATGGCCTGCGGGTAATCGGGCGTACGGCCCTGCGACACCTGCTGCACCAAGGCATGCAGCTGATCGAAGCTCGCCTCGAGTGCGGCGATCAGCGGGCCGGTCCCCGACGAGTCACGGATCGGCTTTTCGAGCAGGGTCTCGATCGCGTGGCTGAGGTCACCCACCGGCACCAGGCCGGCGATGCGCGCACCTCCCTTCAGCGTGTGCAGGTCGCGCTGCAACTCGGGCACGTGCACCAGGTTGCTCGGCTCGGCATGCCACTGGGCCAGCACGCCATCGGCGTGGTCGAGGATCTCGCGCGCCTCGTCGATGAACACTTCCAGCAGGTCGGCGTCGATCTGGCCGGACCCCGCCAGGGCATGAACCGGGGCCTGCGTGGCGGCAACTTCGGTAGCGGCCTTGCCCGCCGCGGCGACCCGTTCGGCCTCCGCACGCTCGGCCGCCCGTTTCCCGGCGGCGACCCGCTCGGCTTCCGTACGCTCGGCCGCCTGCTTCTCGGCGGCAGCCCGCTCGGCTTCCGCACGCTCGGCCGCCTGCTTCTCGGCGGCAGCCCGCTCGGCTTCCGCGCGCTCGGCCGCCTGTTTCTCGGCGGCCAGTTTTCCGGCCATGGCCTGCACGGGGTCGAAGGCGCCCAGGGCCGCCATCAATTCCGCCGTCACCTCGTCATGGTGGGCCTGGTCCGGATGGACATCGGACGCCTGCCCGACGGCAGGCGACTCGTCCGCCGGCGCGCTGGTGGCTTCGAGCATGCCAGCCTCGAGCGAGGCGGTCATGACCGCCTCGTCGACGCCGGCATGATCCGCGGCGGTAGCGAGCTCCTCGGGTTCCATCTCGTCGGCCCGCGGCTCGTACACGACGTGCGCGACCTTGGATTCGGGATAGCGGTCGCGCAGGTTGACGATCTGCGCGGTCAGCGGGTCGGCGTTGGGCAACCGCGGCTCGGCGGCGTCGAACTGGCCCATCACGCGGTCGACCACGTCGACCGCCTGGTCGAGCAGGTGCACGCCTTCGGAGGTCAGTGGCAGGTTGGCCGCACGCAAACGCTTGAACAGGCCCTCCAGCGGCGACAGCAATTGCGTGAGCAACGGGATGTCCACCATCGCGATCGCGCCATGCAAGGTGTGCACGGCACGCAGCAGCTCCTCGCCGATCGGCAGCTCGATGTCGCTGCGCTGGACCGCGGCGCGGATGGTCTGCAGGTATTGCGCCACTTCGCTGCGCAGGATCTCCAGCAGCACCGGATCCACCGGCGGCATCACCGGCTCCGCCATGACGGGCTCGACCGGCGCCTGCGCGGCGGCGGTTTCCCGATCGGTCACGCCCGCCACCGGTACCGCTCCCGCGGCCGCCTCGAAGCGCGGCACGCGCCGGCGCACGATGCGGCGGACCGTTTCGGTGGCCCGCGGCGCATGATCCTCCACGCGCGCCGGCTTGCCGGCCGCCAGTTGCTCGGCGGTATGCATGATCGCGCTGAGCGGCGCCACCGGCGCGCCCTCGCCCTTGAGCGCGGCCAGCAGCTGCGGCAATGCGTCGATCGCGTGCTGCACCAGCGCCTGCACGTTCGCGTTCGGCTCGATGGTGTTGTCGAGCACGCGGTTGAGCATGTCCTCCACCTTCCACGCGAACTCGCCCAGCACGCCGGCGCCGACCAGCCGGCCCGAGCCCTTCAGCGTGTGGAACGAGCGGCGGATGCCGACCAGGGACGCGGTCTGCGCCGGATCGACCAACCACGCCTGCTCGGCGGTGCGCAGGTTGTCGATCTCCTCCTGCATTTCCTCCAGGAAGATCTCGCGGATGTCGTCGTCGATGCCTTCGGCGCTGGTGTTGAAGCGGGTGTTCGCGGCCAGTGCGTCGCGCACCGGCACCTGTTCGACGACCTCTTCCTCGATCTCGACCCAGTCGTCCTGGTCGACTGCGGCATGCCCCCCCCACCCGGCCGCCGCGGTCGCCTCGGTCGGTGCCAGGCGCAAGCCGTCCAGGTCGTGGACGGGCCCGGCAGGCGACGCGCTGTCGCCGACGAACAGGTGTCCCAGATCCTGGCCCGGCAGCAGGCTGACGGATTCGGACAGTTCCGGATGCTCCTCGTCATCGATCCGCCGGCTGGCCGGCACGGCCGCTTCGACGGCGGCGGGCGCCACGCGCGCCGACGGCACCGGCCAGTAGCCGAGCAGGCCGAGGCTGTGTTCCGCCACGTCGAGGATGTGCTCCAGGCCGCCGCGGTGCTCGCGCGCAGCCTCGAGGTAGTACTCCAGCGCCGCCAGCGCATCGGCCAGCTGATCCATCTGCGCGCCGCTCGGCACGCGCCGGTCGTCCAGCAGCTCATAATGGATGAAGCGGCCGATGCCCTGCGCCAGCTCGGCCGGCCGCGGCGACGACAGCATGTTCATGGCGCCGGCGACTTCGTCCATTAACGCCGGTGCGCCGGCAAGGCGATCGTGCTCCCAGCCGGATTCGACGAACGCCACGATCGCGTCCTTGACCCGGCCGGTATTGCTGATCGCTTCCTGCATCAGGGTGGTGACCACCCCCAGCGCCTCGCTGCGCGGCAGGCCATGCGCGGCTTCGGAGCTGCCCGACTCATCCTCGGAGCCGAGGCTCTCGATGTGGTCGTCCAGCGACGCCTCGACGTACAGCAGCGCGCCGGCCACGTCGAGCAGGGTCTCCTCGTCGGCCGGGCGCATGCGGTTGGCGATCTCGTCGAGCACCCGGCGCTGTTCGCCGACCACCCGGCGCGGCACCGACAGCGCCAGCATGCCGAGCGTGTCGCCCACGCGTTCGAGCACTTCGCCCTGCGCGGCGAGCTGTGCCGGGTCGCCGTTCTGCTGGCGCAGGAACAGATCCAGCGCCTCCTTGACGCGCAGCAGGTCGTCCTTCAGCGCGCGCGAGACGGAATCGAGCAGTGCGCGGTTGTGCCCGGCCATCGAACCGCGGGCATGTTCCAGCTCGCCGGCGTCGGGCAGCAGGCTGTCCAGCGCATAGGTCGTGCGCAGCAGTTCCATCTGCGGGCTGCGCTGCTTGGCCTGCGCCACGATGTAGAGCAGCTTGCAGGCCACCTCGTCGGCTTCGCCGCCGCGCAGGCTGCCCTCGCCGTGCTCGATCAGCTGGCGGATGTTGCGGTCGACCTTGCCGACCAGCTGGCGTATCTCGCCGGCAAAGCCCTTGAGCTGGCCCTGCTCCAGGCCTTCCAGCACGCCGGAGGCGATCCACCACAGGCGCCGGCCATGCACGTGATGGCAGCGGGCGGTGATCGCCAGCAAGGTCTTGCGCATGTTGGCCAGCTGCACCGCCGCGTTCTGCCCGCGGAACCAGCCCAGCAACTGCTGCTGGAAGCGCAGGCGCAGATCCACCAGCTCGCCGCGATGCGCCTCGGCGTAGGCCTCGCTCATCGCCGCGGGCGCCTGCTCCGGCAGGAACGCGTCGAGGTTGGGGTGGAACATCGCCGACTCGGGCAGCGGCTCCAGCCCGCGACTGGCGCGTAGGTCGTTCAGCAGCGGCAGCAGCACCACCGGCACGTCGCGATGGCCGCCGGACAGGCGCTCTAGATAGTCGGGCAGTTGCATCAGGCCGCGCATCAGCGCGGCATAGGCTTCCTCGCGCTGGGCGACGCGGTCCCCCAGCAGCGCGATGGCCAGCTCCTCCATCTCCGCGGCCACCGTCGCCGCGCCGTACAGTTCGACCATCTGCAAGGTGCCACGCACCTGGTGCAGGTGGTCGGCGCAGGTGCGCATGTAGTCGCGCTTGCCCGGATTGTCGACGTAGGACTCCAGCGCCTCGCGGGCGATCGACAGGGTGTCGTCGAGCTCCGGCTTGACCCACTGCAGGGTGGTGAAATCGATGTGGTCTTGAAGTCTCATGCGCCTCTCTCAGCGGTTGCGCCATGCATGCATCACGCAACCAACGAGACTACTCCCCGTCAAAATGCCCATACCAGCCAGGCCCGTTGTCAGCCCGGCAGCTTGAAGTGCGCCACCGAGCGCCGCAGGTCGCTCGCCAACTGCGCCAGCGTACCGATCGAGTCAGCCGTCTGGCTGGCGCCCTGCGAGGTCTGCGAGGTGATTTCCTGGATCGCGTTCATCGAATGCGAAATGTCGGTCGCCGCCGCGGACTGCTCGCGCGCCGCGGTGGAGATGTTCTGAATCAGCGAGGACAGGTCGTGCGAGACGCGCTCGATGTCGCCCAGCGCGCTGCCGGCGTCCTCCGCCTTGCGTGCGCCGGCGACCACCTCGGCGGTGGTCTGCTCCATCGAGTTCACCGCCTCGTTGGTATCGGACTGAATGGTCTGCACCAGCGCCTCGATGCGCTTGGTGGCGCTGGTGGAGCGTTCCGCCAGCCGCTGCACTTCGTCCGCGACCACCGCGAAACCGCGGCCCGCCTCGCCGGCCGAGGCCGCCTGGATCGCCGCGTTCAACGCCAGGATGTTGGTCTGCTCGGCGATGTCGTTGATCAGTTCCACGATCGAGCCGATCTCCTGCGAGGATTCACCCAGCCGCTTGATGCGCTTGGAGGTCTCCTGGATCTGGTCGCGGATCGAGTCCATGCCGGAGATCGTCTCGCGCACCACCTCGGCGCCGTGCGAGGCGATCTTCACCGAGCGTTCCGCCACGTCGGCCGACTCGGCGGAGTTCTTCGACACGTCGTCCATCGAGCTGGCGATCTGGTTGATCGCCGAGGTCGCGGTGCTGATCTGCTGCGCCTGCTGCTCGGCCGCATTGGCCAGGTGGCGGGCGGTGGTCTGGGTTTCCTGCGCCGAGGACGATACCTGCTCGGAGGTCTCGTTGATGGTGGTCACCAGGGATCGCAGCTCGTCGATGGCGTAGTTCACCGAGTCGGCGATGGCGCCGGTGATGTCCTCCGACACCGTGGTCTTCACGGTCAGGTCGCCTTCCGCCAGCGAACCCATCTCGTCCAGCAGGCGCATGATCGCCTCCTGGTTGCGCTGGTTCAGCTCGGTACTCTGGGCGAACCGGCGACGCTGGTCGCGCACCAGGGTAATGACCAGCAGCAGGGCGAACGCCACCGCGGCGATCGCGCCGAGCAGGCCCCACCACACGTTCGGGAACAGCCGGCGCAGCGGCAGCTTGCCGATCTGCTCGGACAGGTCGTTCGCGCGCAACAGCACGGTCTGCGAATCCAGCGAGGCCTGGTTGCCCGCGCGCTTCACGTCGGCGATGTTGCCGGCGGCGGCGACCAGCCTGGCCACCGGGTCGGCCAGATGGGTCCAGCCGGCATCCATTTCGGTGAGGATCTTGCGCGCGTTCGCGTCGTTGATCGGCCGCACGCCGCTGTCGGGGTTGCCCTCGATCAGGCCCTTCAGCACGCTGCCGTACAGCTGCGCGTCGCGGGACAGGCCGTCAGCCGCCGACTGGGCGTTGTCGCCGCCCTGCAACACTTCCTGCACGCGGCGGATGATGCGGTCGGCGGACAGCATCTGGCGGGACGTACCCAGCATCTGTTCGGCGCTGCCGTTGCGCTGCTGCAGGATGTTGACGACCTGCTCCATGCTCGAGTTGAGCAGCGGCATTTGCTGCGACAGCGTGGCGGCGCGCTGGCCGGAGTCGAGCACGACGGCCTTGTTGGAGAGGATCTTGCCGATGTCGGCGTCGAGCTGCTTCCATGAGGCATCGAGCGCGCTCACGGCGCGGCCGGCCGGCGTGGCGTTGTTGTCCGCATAGGGCTTCATGCTGCCGCTGGGATCGCCCCTGCCCAGTTTCTGCACGGCCGAATCGATCGCGTTGCGGGTGGATTCGAGCTCCTTGAAGGAGTCGGTGTTGCCGTCCGCCGACTCCAGCGCGAACTTCGCCGTCTGCTGCGACAGCACCTGGATCTGCGTGGTCAGCGCGATCGCCTGGCGGTCCTCGCCGTTCTTCTGGTTGAGCATGAAGAAATCCAACGCGGCAAAACCCATCGCTATCAGCAGCAGGACAATGAGTACGGTGTAACCGCGCTCCCGGCTGACGCCCCCTGTAGTGCTCATGTTCACCTCATCCGTCTAACTGATTACGTCACCGGCTCCGCAGAGCGCGCACCGCCAGGGAATGCCCGTCCCGAGATCGCCGGCCCTGCAGGCGCCGGCCCTTCATGCCACTGCGGCAAGCCGCGGCCTCAGGCCGCGGCTTGCCGGAAATCCGGTGCGCGCACCAGCCGGTTCATGCTGAACATCGCCAGCTGCTGCTCGCCCACGCGGCTGTCGACGAAACGGGCAAGCCGCGGATCATCCTCGGGCCCGGCCTCGCGCCGCTGTTCCTCGTCCACGGTGCGCTGGCCGAACACCTCGTCCACCAGCAGCGCCACGCTGCCGCCGCTCTGGCGCACCACCAGCAAGCGGGTACGGTCGGTGTACTGCGTGCGTTCGCCGAACAGGAAGCGGCCGAAGTCGATCACCGGCACCAGGTTGCCGCGCACGTTGGCCACGCCTAGCAGCCACGGCTGCGTCCCCGGCACCGGGGTGAGCACCGGCACCGCGAGCAGTTCGTTGATCTCGTCGATGCCGCTGACCAACAGGCGCGAGCCGACCCGGAAGCCGATCCCGCGCCACAAGCCGGGCGCCTCGAACTTCTCCTGCGTATCCGATGCGTGCGCCAGCGACAGCCGCTCGTACTGCGCCAGGATCTCGAACGGCGTGCGGTTGACGGGCTCGTTCATGTCGCGCTCGGCAGCAATTCGTTGATGCAGGCCAGCAGTTCTTTTTCGTTCACCGGCTTGGTGATGAACGCGCGGGCGCCCTGGCGCAGGCCCCAGACGCGATCGGTTTCCATCGACTTGGTGGTGATCATCACGATCGGCACCGCCGAGGTGGCCGGATCGCGGGTCAGCGTGCGGGTGGCCTGGAAGCCGTTCATGCCTGGCATGATGACGTCCATGATGACCAGTGCCGGAAGGTCGGCGCGCACGCGCTCGATGCCTTCCTCGGCGGAGCTTACGGCGACGACCTGGTGCCCGGCCCGTTCAAGCAGCGTGGTGAACACGCGCACGTCGGTCGGCGAATCGTCGATGATGAGAATATTGGCCACGGGCCCCCCTCAGAATCTGCAGTCAGCGGCTCGATACCGCGCCGACATGGCGATGGATGGCACCCAGCAGTTCGTCACGCGTGAACGGCTTGGTCAGGTACTGTTCGGCGCCCACGATGCGGCCGCGCGCCTTGTCGAACAGGCCGTCCTTCGAACTCAGCATGATCACCGGCGTGGCGCGGAACTGCGGATTGTTCTTGATCAGCGCGCAGGTCTGGTAGCCGTCCAGCCGCGGCATCATGATGTCGACGAAGATGATCGCGGGCTTCTGGTCGGAGATCTTGGCCAATGCCTCGAAGCCGTCGACGGCGGTCAGTACTTCGCAGCCCTCTTTCTTGAGCAGGGTCTCCGCGGTGCGGCGGATGGTCTTGGAGTCATCGATCACCATGACCTTGAGACCAGCCAAGTCATTAGCACTCATGTTCAAATTCACCTACTCCCCCCTGCGGCTCACCCGAGCTCAGGATAGGCACCATGGCATGCAATGGTCATGCCGGACGGTGCGCAGCAAAAAAAGTCGAAACGAACCACCCGAATAAGACCGTGCTGTAGCGGGATATCCAAGGCTTTGCTGTTTACTGCCTGCCCGCCGAGACTGTCAAGCAATAATCACCCCTGCTGCCAGCTGCCCGCACAAGGTGCCCCATATTGGCACCATCCGGCCGCCGGCGACAGCGACGCGGCACGGGATTTCCCGCATCCGCCTTAGTATAGCGGCCTGACGATCCCGACCCGCCTCACGGGTAGCCACCCACGGAGAATCCCGATGACCCTTTCGGTCGGCGTGCTGATGGACCCCATCGGCGCGATCAAGATAGCCAAGGACACCAGCTTCGCGATGCTGCTGGAAGCCCGGCGCCGCGGCCACTCGCTGCATTACTTCGAGCAGGGCGACCTGGCCCTGCGCAATGGCGAGCCCTGGGCGCGGACCGCCCCGCTCGAGGTGCGCGAGGACCCGCAGCGCTGGTTCACGCTGGGCCCGGCGCAATGGCGCGACCTGCGCGAGCTCGACGTGGTGCTGATGCGCAAGGACCCGCCGGTCGACGCCCAGTTCATCTACGACACGATGGTGCTCGAAGCGGCCCAGCGCGGCGGCGTGGCCGTGATCAACGACCCGCGCTCGCTGCGCGACAGCAACGAGAAGCTGTTCTCGCTGGAATTCCCGCAATGCATCGTGCCGACCCTGGTCGCGCGCGATGCGGGCGAACTGCGCCGGTTCGCCGCCGAGCACGGTGAGGTGGTGCTGAAGCCGCTGGACGGCATGGGCGGGCGCGGCATCTTCCGGGCCAGGACCGGCGACGGCAACCTCAATTCGATGCTGGAGACCCTGCTGGGCGGCGATGCCCACGGCGAGGGGCGGCAATTCACCGTTGCGCAGAAATACATCCCGCAGATCAGCGCCGGCGACAAGCGCATCCTGGTGATCGACGGCGAACCGGTGCCGTACGCGCTGGCGCGCATTCCGCAAGGCGACGAATTCCGCGGCAACCTTGCCGCCGGCGGCCGCGGCGTCGGCGTGCCGCTGTCCGAGCGCGACCGCTGGATCGTGGGCCAGGTGGCGCCGGAGCTGCGTCGGCGCGGCCTGCTGTTCGTGGGGCTGGACGTGATCGGCGAGTACCTGACCGAGATCAACGTCACATCCCCGACCTGCGTGCGTGAGCTGGACGCGCAGTTCGGGCTTAACATTGCCGGCCAGCTGTTCGATGTCGTCGAGCGGCACGTCTCCGGAAACCGCAACGCGTGAGCGCCACCGCAACCGTCAACGTCGACTCGCCGCCCGATCCGATCGGCGCCACCCTGCTGTTCTCGCTGCTGCTGCACGGCGTGCTGCTGCTGGGCATCACGTTCCACTTCGTGAAGCCCACGCCCAGCCTGCCCACGCTGGACGTGACCCTGGTCAACGTGGCCAACCAGCAGGCGCCGGACAAGGCGGATTTCCTGGCCCAGGCCAACAACACCGGCGGCGGCCGCAGCGACCGCGCCGCACGGCCGTCGGAGCCGTTCTCCGGCGCCATCCCGAAGCCCGACCCCGGCATCGCGGCACAACCCGTCGAGGCCACCACGCCGCGGCCGCGCGAGGCCACCCCGACACGCATGGTCACCACCAGCGGCGCCACCGATTTCCGCGTGACCAGCGATACCGCGCAAACCGAGGTCGATCCGCACGAGCAGACCCCGACCGCCGCCGAACTGAGGCGCCAGCAGGCGATCGCCCAGCTGGCCGCCGAGCTGAGCAGGAAGAAGGTGGACTACGCCAAGCGGCCGAAGGTGAAGTACCTCACCGCCAGCACCCGCGAATACGCCTATGCCGCCTACATGCGCGGCTGGTCCGACCGGGTCGAGCGGGTCGGCAACCTCAATTACCCGGAAGAAGCCCGCCGCCGTGGCCTGCATGGCGACGTGCTGCTCACCGTGGTGCTCAACCTCGACGGCAGCATCAAGAACATCGAGGTGATCCAGAGTTCCGGGCAGAAGGTGCTGGACGCCGCCGCCGAGCGCATCGTGCGCCTGGCCGCCCCGTTCCCGCCCGCGCCACGGAGCAACGAGCGCATCGACGAACTCAACATCACCCGTACCTGGCGCTTCCAGCCGAACAACGTGCTGCAGACTCGCTGAACGGCCGTCCCGGCCTTCAGCGCGCGCCGCGCCGTGCGCTTACAATGCGCGCATGACCGCCGTGCAGTCCTCGACCCTCACCGGGCACTTCCTGATCGCCATGCCGGGCCTGGCCGATCCGCCGTTCTCCCGCGGCGTGGCGCTGTTGTGCCAGCACGACGAGGGCGGCGCGGTGGGCCTGCTGGTGAACCAGCTCTCCGAATACCGTTTCGGCGACGTGCTGGCGCAGATGAAACTCGAGTGCGCGGACAGCGAGCTGGCCGACGCGCCGGTGCTGATCGGCGGACCGGTGCAGCAGGAGCGCGGCTTCGTGCTGCACCGCGAGCCCGGCGACTGGGATTCCAGCTACCGCGTCAACGCCGAATGGTCGGTCACCACCTCGCGCGACATCCTCGTCGCGATGGCCGCCGGCGAAGGCCCACGCCAGGCCATCATGGTGCTCGGCTACGCCGGCTGGGACGCCGGCCAGCTGGAACAGGAACTGATGGCGAACGCCTGGCTCACCGCCGAGGCGTGCGGCCGCGTGGTGTTCGACACCCCGCTGGAGGAACGCTGGAGCGCCGCCGCCGGACTGGTCGGGGTGGACCCGCGCCAGCTGTCCGGCTACGCGGGCCACGCATGAGCTGCGTGTTCGGCTTCGACGTGGGCAGCCGGCTCACCGGCGTGGCCATCGGCAATACCTTCACGGCCAGCGCCCGCGCGCTGGCCGCGCTGGCGGTGCATGACGGCGAACCGGACTGGAACCGGCTCGACGCGCTCAACCGGGAATGGCGGCCCGACACCCTGGTGGTCGGCCTGCCGCTGACCCTGGACGGCGCCGAGCAGGCCGCCAGCCGCCGTGCCCGCCGGTTCGCCGCCACCTTGCAGCAGCGCTACGGCCTGCCCGTGGTGCTCGTCGACGAGCGCCACAGCTCGCAGGAAGCCGCGCGGCGCTTCGCCGCTGCCCGCGCTGTCGGCCTCAGGCGCCGCCGCGATGCGGCCGGCATCGACGCCGAGGCGGCGGCGGTCATCCTGGAGCGCTGGCTCGCCGGCGCCGAAACGCCACCGGCCGAAAGCCCCGGCCACTGAACGGACATTCCCCTTTCCACCTCCAGACCCTGCCGCCATGAGCCCTCGCCTGCGCCACCTGACCACCCTGGAAAACCTGCCGCGCGAGACGATCGAGCGCCTGCTCGACCGCGCCGAATCCCTGCGCGACGCCTGCGCGCACGGCACGCGCAAGCTCGACGTGCTGGCCGGACGCACCGTGCTGAACCTGTTCTTCGAACCGTCCACGCGCACGCGCACCTCGTTCGAACTGGCCGCGCGGCGACTGGGCGCCGACGTGGTCAACTTCGACATCGGGCTGTCCTCCACCAGCAAGGGCGAGGAGCTGTTCGACACCCTGCACACGCTGGAGGCGATGCACCTCGACGCGATCGTGGTGCGCCACAAGCACTCGGGCACTCCGGAAGAGCTGGTGCGCCACGCCATGAGCGGGGTTTCGGTGATCAACGCCGGCGACGGCAACCGCGCACACCCCACCCAGGGCCTGCTGGATGCGCTGACGATCCGCCAGCACCGGCCGGACTTCGGCAACCTCACCGTGGTCATCTGCGGCGACATCAAGCATTCGCGGGTGGCCCGCTCGGACATCCACGCCTTCACCGCGCTGGGCGTGAAGGAGATCCGCCTGTGCGGCCCGGCCGAACTGATGCCGGCGGCGGACGACATGCCGCTCGGCCGCCGCTACGACGACTTCGACCAGGCCATCGACGGCGCCGACGCGGTGATCATGCTGCGCCTGCAGAAGGAGCGCATGGCCAGCATCGAACTACCGGACGAGGCGGCCTATTTCGCCCATTACGGGCTGGACCGGCGGCGCCTGGCACTGGCCGCCCCGGGTTGCCTGGTGATGCATCCGGGGCCGATCAACCGTGGCATCGAGATCGCCTCCGAAGTGGCCGACGGCGCGCAGTCGCGCATCCTCGAACAGGTCGGCAACGGCGTGTTCGTGCGCATGGCGGTGCTGAACGAAGTGCTGGCCCGCTGAGCCGCCTCCGCGCGACGCAAGCGGGCATAATGGCGAGTGCGGCACCCACCACCTCTCTGGGGATCAACATGCGATCGATGACGCGATACATCGCGCTGGGTCTGGCCGGCGCCATGCTGGCCGCCTGCGGGCACAAGGACAAGGATGCGCCGCTGGCTTTCGTGCCGGCGGACACGCCGTACGTGGTGGCCAATCTGGAGGTGCTCGACGACGGCACCCGCACCGCGCTGCTCGCCCAGGCGGACGCGCAGCTGCCATCGCAGCTGGCCCAGCTCGAGGCGACCGCCGACCGGCTGGCGGTGAAGGACCCCGACGGCGCCCGGCTGTTGCGCGCGCTGCGCGCCGAGTTCGACGGCAAGACGGTCGAGGGCTTCGCCCGGGGCGCCGGCCTGAACCTCAAGGGCTACTCCGCGCTGTACGGCCTGGGCCTGGCGCCGGTGCTGCGCTTCGAGCTGAGCGACCCGGCCGCCTTCGACGGCTTCGTCGGCCGGCTGGAAACCGCCTACGGCAGGAAGCTCGACGTCGCCAAGGTGGGCCAGCAGGGCTACCGCAAATACGCGTTCCCGGCCTCGGGCACCGAAATGGTCCTCGCCACGGTCGGCAAGCAGGCCGTGGCCGCCTTGCTGCCCGCCGATGCCTCGGCGACCCTGCTGCGCCAGGCGCTGGGCCTGGACCGGCCGCAGAAAAACCTGCAGGACGACGGCCGCCTGGCCGCGTTGGCCAAGGCCAAGGGCTATCAGAAATGGCTGGTCGGCGAGCTGGACCTGGCCCGCGCGCTGCCGCTGGCGATCAGCGGCAAGGATGCATTGATCGGCGCGATCCAGAAGGCCCATGCCGAAGCTATCGCGGCCAAGACCGGCGAGCCGGTCGCCACACAGCTGCAGACCTCGCCCAGTTGCACCACCGACGCCGCGCGCATCGCCGCCCGCGTTCCGGCGATGAGCTTCGGCTACACCCGGCTCGACGCCAAGCATCAGGACGTGCGCTTCGACGTGGCGCTGGCCGACGACATCGGCAAAGCGTTCGCCGGCCTCAAGGTGGAACTGCCCGGCCTGGGCCGCGCCGGCACGGCGCCGTTCGACCTGAGCCTCGCCCTGCCGGTCGCCAGCCTGCGCACGTTCTGGATGGCCCAGGCCGATGCGGTGGCCGCCAAGCCGTTCAGCTGCCCCTCGCTGACCGACCTCAACGACAGCTTCGCCAAGCTCGGCCCGGTCATGCAGAAGGCGGCGATCCCGCCGTTCGGCGACATGCTCGGCCTGCGCGTCGCGCTGGATTCGCTGGTGCCGCCGGCCAAGGATTCCAGCCTGCCCACGTTCAGCGGGCGCCTCGTGCTGGGCACCAACAACCCCGACGGCCTGTTCGCGATGGGCCAGATGATGGTGCCTGCGCTGGCCCAGCTGAAGCCGGGCCACGACGGCAAGCCGCTGCCGCTGCCGAAAGACATGGTCGGCATACTGGGCCAGCCCGCCTGGATCGCCATGAGCGCCAAGGCGCTCGCTCTCGGTGTCGGCACCGGCGAGGATGCACACCTCGGCGACACGCTGAAGGATCCGGCCGGCGACGCCGGACAGGTCGGCCGCATGCACATCAGCGGCGCGATGTACCTGAGCTGGCTGCAGCTGATGGAAGAAAAGATCGACAACCTGGCCGCCGTCACCGCGACGCTGGGCAAGAACGACCAGCCCTCGGTCGACGACACCGACGATGCCGCCAGTGCCGCCGCGGAGCTGAAGCGCTCCAAGGCACAGTTCGCCGCGATGAAGTTCCAGGCCGAACGCGTCGACCGCATCGACGCGGAGATGCACGTGGACAGCAGCGGCATGGTGATCACCAGCCAGACCGCACTGAAGTAGACGCCAGCCAGCGATCGACGGGACGCCGGGACATTGCAACGTCCCGGTTTTTTTCATGCATCGCGCCCGGCATCGAACGCGGTCCCTGCACCGCCGTGACCCTTCTCCGCCTCGGCAATCCCCCTGAACCCGCTCCGCTGGACCGAGGAAGGGCGCCGAGGCCCGCAGGCGTTAGCCAAAGCTAGGGATGTCCTGATCTATCCAGCGCAGGCGTTACCGGCCCGGTCTGTCCGCAGATTCGTGGTGCGCTGACGAAGGCAGGCGTCCGCCTGTCGCGGAGGCGCACCGCGGAGATGCGGACAGACAGGGCCGGCCCCATAGCTTGAAACACAATGATGGGGTGATATCCAGAAGGCCCGCAGCCGGCAGCGCGCGGCTTGCCAAGGCGGCCAGCCCTGCCTGCGCCACGCACTGCCGGCTGCGAGCCTCCTGGATATCATGCCGCCTGCGCTGGATAGATCAGGACATCCCTAGTGCGCAAAGGCCAGCGATGCCGTCGTGCCGGTGCCTCCGCCCGAAGTCAGTTCAAGCGTCCAGCCCAGGTGCTCACATAAACGTCCTATGAGTTCCAAACCGATGCCATCGCGGCCCAGTCCACTCTCCCGTGCATGCCGTGAATAGACGCGGGAGATTTCTTCCGCCGTCATTCCGTGCCCGGGGTCGGAAATAACGACCTCGGCCGGCAGCTCCAGGCTGACCCGAATCGTGCCGGCATCGCTGTTCTCGATCGCGTTGCGAATCAAGTTTCCGATGGCTGCCCGTACGATCTGCGGCGGCGCCTCGATCCAAGCGCTCGGCAACGTTCCTATTTCAAACGCCAAAGCCTTGCCGCTCA
Source organism: Rhodanobacter sp. FW101-FHT13A11 (assembly GCF_058790335.1). Taxonomy (NCBI): domain Bacteria; kingdom Pseudomonadati; phylum Pseudomonadota; class Gammaproteobacteria; order Lysobacterales; family Rhodanobacteraceae; genus Rhodanobacter; species Rhodanobacter sp. FW101-FHT13A11. The sequence continues at coordinate 58,712 of NZ_JBYTCN010000001.1, forward strand.
TCAGGGGGCGGTGGTCGTTCACTATCTCTGGAACCAATGCAGCCAGGTCCGTCATTTCGGAATGTTTCAGCAATCGCACAGGGTCCTTCGCCAGGACCAGGACCAGGGCCAGCAGTTCGTCCATGCCTTCGGCCGTGTGGCGGATGCGCTGCAGGTAACGCTGTGTCATTTCGGAGATGTCATGGTGCGAGAGAGCGAGTTCGGTCGAACTGCGGATTACCGCTACTGGCGTACGCAGTTCATGGCTGGCCATGTTCAAGAACGTTCTTTCGCGTTCCACGGTCTGGTCTATCCGTCCGAGGTAGCCATTGAATGCCCTCATCACCACACCGATCTCGGCGGATTCGCCCGCGGCCATGACCAGCCTCTGGCCGGATATCGCCGGCTGCAGGTCGACGATGCGGCGAGCCAGATCGCTCAATGGCTTTGTCAGTCGTCCAACACCAATGGCTGTGGCAAAGGTCAAGAGCGCGACCATGGCCGCGGCTGAGCCAATGACAAGCGCATTCAGCCCCGATTTGCTGGACCCCATGCCCGATATGTTCAGCGCGAGGATCGCATGGTCTCCTCCGACCGAACGCACCAGGACGACGTACTCCTTGCTGCCGACGACGACCTCATCATGCACCCCGACATCGAGCGAACGGAATTCGATGGGCGGTTCCTGCCCCACCAGCGTGCCGTAGAGCGTCAAGGTCTCGGAGTCGTTCCACCGGTAGTTGGGGTCGAGCGAGTGGCGCCCCAGGAAATGGTCCATCTCCGTATTGAGCAGGGATTCCCAGACCAATGCCCCGGCCCGCTTATTGACGAGGTAACCGTGCGCCAACAGCGCCAAGGTCAGGAACAGGCTGTAGATGACGATGCCGCTGACCATCCGCTGCTTGAGGCTGGTCTCAGTGGCCACCGATGGCCTCCGAAGCAATGATCCGGTAGCCAACTTTCGGCACCGTTTGGATCAGCTTGCTTTCGTGGGGCCCGTCGATGGCCTTTCGCAAGTCATAGACATGCGAGCGCAACAAGTCGGTGTCCGGCGGGTTGTCGCCCCATAGCGCGGACTCCAGGGTGCTGCGGGCGACGACCAAGGGACTGGCTGTCATCAACAACGCCAGTATCTTCTTGCAGCTGGCGTTGAGTTGAAGTACCGCTCCATTCCGATCTATCTCCTGCGTTGATGTATTGAAGCTCAGGTCACCGATTCGCAATGTCTTGCAGGCAACACGGCCCTGGGACCGCGCAATCAAGGCCTCCACTCGTGCAGCGAGTTCGTCGAAGGCAAAGGGCTTGGTGAGGTAGTCGTCCACGCCGGCACCAAAACCGGCCAGTTTGTCGGGCAGTTCGTCGCGCACGGTGAGCATCAGGATCGGGAGGTCCGACCCCGACGCACGCAGCCGCCTGGCGACTTCCTTGCCCTCCAGGCGCGGAAGCATCCAGTCCAGGACCATCGCGTCGTAGTTACCCGTTTGCGCCAATTGCAGGCCGACAACGCCATCGGGCGCTGCGTCGAGCGTGTAGCCGCGCTGCTCGAAGAACGCGAACAGGTTCGAGACCAGGCTGTGGTTGTCTTCGACGACCAATAACCGACTGAGCATGGGGCATCCAAAGGCGAGGGCCGGGAAGCGGGCCGGAATATCGGGCCAAACAAGAGCGCGCGCGGGGCGCCGGGGACCCGCCAACGGCCCATCCGACAAAAATCCGACATCACGGCGCGCATCTTAATACGAATCATTCTTGTCCGCATCCTTGATTCAACCCACCTTCCATCCCTTCCGGAGTCTTTCAATGAGTTCCCTCTCGCACCTCTCGACGAGTGCTGTCGCTCGCGCCATCCGCAATGCCCTGTACGGCCTGCCGATCCTGGCTGCCGCGTACGTGGCCCCCGCGATGGCGATCGATACGGCTGCCGCGGACGCGGGCCGCGATGTCAAAACGCTTGGTACCGTGAAAGTCCAGGGCGAGTACCAGAGCTATGAGGTAAAACGCAGCTCGACGGCCACCAAGACCGACACGCCATTGCTGGACGTACCGCAGTCGATCACAGTCATCACCGACGACCTGATCCGCGACCAGTCGATGCAGACCATGGGCGATGTCGTTCGCTACGTGCCCGGCGTGCAGATGGCGCAGGGCGAAGGCCACCGTGACGCACCGATCCTGCGCGGCAACACCTCCACTGCCGACTTCTTCCTCAATGGCGTGCGCGACGACGTCCAGTACTACCGGGATCTGTACAACGTCGAGCGGGTCGAAGTTCTCAAAGGTCCGAGCGGCATGATCTTCGGCCGCGGCGGTTCCGGTGGACTGATCAATCGCGTCACCAAACAGGCCAACTGGACCGATGCCGGGAGCCTGAATCTCACGCTGGGCTCGTGGGACGGTCGACGCGTTACCGGCGATTTCAACCACGTAGTCAAGGAATCGGTGGCATTCCGGATCACGGGCATGTACGAGAACGCGGACAGCTACCGCGACTTCGCGCACATCGAGCGCTGGGCAATCAACCCGACCCTGACGATCCGCGCCAGCGACGCCACCACGCTTGCGTTCGGCTACGAGCATTTCGAGGACGACCGCGTGACCGATCGCGGCATCCCGTCCCAGCTGCCGCTGCTCGGCCGTCCGCTGCCGACCGACAGCTCGACCTTTTTCGGCAAGCCGTCCGACAGCCCGACGTGGGCGCGCATCAATGCGCTGAACTCGGTGATTACGCACGACTTCGGCGGCGGCGCCAGGCTCACCAACACCACGCGCATCGCCGACTACGACAAGTTCTACCAGAACGTATTCCCCGGCGCGTACACGGCAGCCAACGGCCGCGTCGCGATCAGTGGCTACAACAATCTGACCGGCCGCAAGAACTTCCAGAACCAGACCGACCTGACCTTCTCGGCCAGGACCGGCTCAGTCAGCCACGAATTCCTCGTTGGCCTCGAACTCAACCGCCAGGAAACCGACAATTTCCGCAACACGGCGTTCTTCCCCACGGTGGGCCCGGACGCGCGGGGCGATTTCGTCACGATCCAGAACCCGATCTACACCAGCCCGGTCGTGTTCCGACAGGTCGCCAGCGACTCCGACAACCACAGCGTCGCCAAAACAGCCGGCGCCTACGTCCAGGACCAGATCGAATTCTCGTCGAAGTGGAAGGCCATCCTGGGCGCACGCTTCGACCGCTTCGATGCCACCCTGCACAACAACCGCAACGGCGTCGAGCTGTCCAGCAGCGACAACCTGCTCTCGCCACGGGCGGGCTTGATCTTCGAGCCGCAAGAAAACGTTTCGTTGTACACGAGCTACTCCATCGCCTACGTCCCGCGCGCTGGCGAGCAGCTGGCGTCGCTGACGGCCACCAATCGCAACCTCGACCCGGAGCGTTTCAAAAACGTCGAGATCGGCGCGAAGTGGGACGTCAACGGCCACATGTCGGCGACCGCCGCGATCTATCGCCTCGACCGCACGAATGTCGCGATCGTGGACCCGAACAACCCAGCGCAGCAGATCCTCGTCGACGGCCAGCAGGTCAAGGGCGTCGAGTTGGGCCTGAGCGGCCAGGTCACCGATTCCTGGCAGATCATGGCCGGCTACGCCCATCAGAACAGTGAGGTACAGACCCCGGGCGCAACCAATGGCAAAGAGCTCGGCCAGGTGCCGCGCAACTCGGCTTCGTTGTGGAACCGCCTTGATTTCAACCCGCAGTGGGGCGTCGGCCTCGGAGCCGTCTATCAGGACAAGGTGTTCGTGTCGACCGACAACGCCGTCGTCCTGCCGAGCTTCACGCGGGTGGATGCCGCGGTGTTCTACACCATCAATAGCAGCTTCAAATTGCAGTTGAACGTCGAGAACTTGCTGGATAAGAAGTACTACGCGACGGCTCACAGCAACAACAACATCATGCCGGGTTCGCCCCGAGCGGTGCGTCTCGGTCTCAATCTGACGTTCTGATTGATACAGGAACCGAGATAAGGGCGCCCGACTGGCGCCCTTCTTCTTTTTGACGCTGTTCGGTAGCCGACTTCCCCCAAGTCGACACATTGACGGCGCCTTGTCTTTGTCCGATTTCCATACTTCCGCGTAGAACCAAAAAAAAGCCGCCGGAAAACCCGGCGGCCAAGGGGAGATGGTCCGATATTCGACACGTCAAGCCGAACCCGCGTTATCCACTACTTTCAGAAGTCGTACCGCGCAGTGATCCGCACATAACGCGGGTCGCTGCAGTTCAGCTCACGCCCGCAGAGCGGATTCGGCGTGTTGCGGGCGGCAGTTTCGTAGCGATAGTCGTACGAGCCCGCCACCTGGCGGTCCAACACGTTGATCACGCACGCCTGCAGGGTCGGCTTCTTGTCCAGCCACGCCGGCGTGCAGGCGGCGTGAGGTTCAACTGGCAGGTCCACGGAGCAGCGCCATGCGAACCACGCAGTGAGAACGCGTAATCCGGGGCGGCCGCGGCGTAGTTCGGCATGCCGTTCTTGTCCACCGAACCAGGACGGGTACCCGAGCCGGCCAAGCCGCAGAACCAGTAGGCGGCACCGGCATGCAGGCCGGCATCCGCTGTCGGATAGTGGCCGGTGCAGTTCTTCGGACGGCCCGGCGCGATCAACACGTCGGCACCGAAACGCCTCTCAACCCTGAAGGACCCGGTCGGCGACGCCGGGCCGGATGGATCGCATGCACATCAGCGGCGCGATTTACCTCGGCTGGCTGCAGCTGATGGAACGGAAAATCGGCAGCCTGGCCGCTGCCGCCGCGACGTTCAGCAAGAGCGAGCAAGCCTTCGATCGACGTCAGCGACCGTGACGATGCCGCCGCCGAACCGGCGCGTCCCAAGGCGCAGTTCGCCGCCATGAAATCCCGGGCCGGGCGCGTCGACAGCATCGACGCCGAGATGCATGTGGACAACAGCGGCATGCTGATCACCAGCCAGACCGTGCTGAAGTAGACGACCGGCCAAAGCGGGAAAAGGCACATCGCGCTTTCTTCTTGCCAGCTTGCGGCATCGCGACGCCCTTGCGAGTGATCTACACGGGTAGGGCCACCGGGCATGGGCCCCGCAGCACCTCCATGGCCCGGCACTTGGTGGGAGGGCAATACCTCCAAAAAAAACGCCGCCGAAACGTTCGGCGGCGAATCTCGGGAGACAGGCTCCGCCCCGGCATGCGGGGCGGAGCCGATTCCTTGCAAGTGAAGCGTCGTCAGAAGTCGTAACGCACGGTGAAGCGTACCGTGCGCGGATCGGTGTAGTTCAGCACCCGTCCGTAGAGCTGATTCACCGTGCTGCGATTGGTCGCATAGCGCATGTTGTAGTACTGGGGCGTCTGGCGGTTCAGCAGGTTGAACACATCGACCTGCAGCGTCAGCTTGTTGTCCGCCCAACCCGGGGTGTACGCCGCATTGAGGTCCAGCTTGTAGGTCCAGGGCGTGGTCCCGCTGGTGCCACGCGGGGCGTACACGACCTGCGAACCCGGGATATTCAGGCCGCAGTAGTGGTAGCTCGACGAGTTGTAGATGCCCTTGGTGGTCGGATCAGGCCAGAAGCTGAGGCAGCTCTTGGGGCGGCCGGAAGCCACCTGCAGGGTCGAGCCGAAGCGCCATTCCTTGGTGAGCTGGTAATAGCCGAACGCGCGGATCTGGTGCTTGCGGTCGTTCGGCAGCGAACCGTTGGAGCCCACCATCAGCTGCGGCTTGTCCCAGTCCTGGGTCACCGACACGTCGGACTGGCCGCCGGCGCCGGTGTCCAGGTCGGAGAGCAGCTGACCTTCGGTGTTGCCGTAGTTGTGCGAGAAGGTGTAGCCGATCTTGCCGTACCACTTGTCGGCAAACGGATGCTCCACGAACAGATCCAGCGCGGCGTACTTGCGCTTCAGCTTGGGAAAGCCGAGCTGGGCGTTGGTGTAGTGCGCCTCGGTGAAGCTGCCGTCGGGCTGCTCCAGCAGGAAGGTGTTGGCCTGGCCGGGATTGAACAGGAAGCAGCGGCCGCCAAGGGCCTGGGTGCAGGTGTCGTCGATGGCACTGCGCAACTTGCGCACCGTGACCTTGGCGCCGGTCACGAAGGCCGGGCTGACCTGGTATTCCGCGCCCAGGATGTACTCGTCCTGGAAGTGCGACTTCAGGCCCTTGGCCGCCACCGTGCGCGGGTCCGGAGCCTGGCCGCACTCGAGGTTGGTCGAGACCAGGTTGGTGTTGCCGCAGGTCGCCCCCTTGCTGCGGTCCACGCTGATCGGCGTGAGGCCGGTCGGCACACCGGTGCGCGGGTCAACACCGGTATAGGTGAAGTACTCGCTGGTGATCAGCGAGCCGGAAGCGCCGCGCACCGCCACGTTGTTCGGCATGGCCAGGTGGTAGCGGCCGGCGTTGGCGAACACCTTGAGGCTGGAGTCGCCGAACACGTCCCACGACATGCCCAGTCGCGGCGCCAGCTGATGGCGCTGACGCGCGTAGGGCTGGCCGCTGCTGTTGAGGTTGGTGAACTGCTCGTTGCGTAGGCCGAGCGACAGCAGCAGGTGGTCGTTCACCTGCCAGCGATCCTCGATGTACTGGGCCTCCTGCTCGGTCTTCACGCGGGCCAGCTGGGTGTTGTAGTAGCGGTAGACGTAGTAGCCCTGCGTACCGAAGCCACCCGCGTCCTTCGGCGAGCCCACGCCGTTGCCGCCGTCGATCGCCGCGGCCGGATCCTTCTGCCAGCCGTAGGTCCAGCGGTAACCGCCGGCAATGCTGCCGCCGGTCAGCGAGTCGGCGATCTGCTTGTCGAAGCCCACGCGGACGTCGTGGTCGCCGATGCGGTACTCGACGTCCAGGCGGCCGCCACGGGTCTTGTCGTTGGCGCCGGGCACCAGGATGGTGGAGGTGGCGCTCTGGCAGGTGTTGTAGGCCAGGCCGGGAGCGGAGGTCTGGGCGCTCACCGAGATTTGCGGGCAGCTCGGATCGTAGCCCCAGGGCCGGCTGACGTGGTCGATCTTCTGCGTGCCGTAGAGCGCCGACAGGGTCAGATCGTCGGTCAGGTAGCTGGTGTACTTGCCGATGTAGAGTTCACCGCCATCCTTGGTATACACGCCGGCGGTCTGCGTGTTGGTATGGGTGTCGGTGGCGTAGCTGTACGGCGAGTACTTCGCTTCGTACTGGGTCTTGTCGGAGATGCCGGTCAACTCGACGATGTTGCTGTCGTTGATGTTCCAGTCGATCTTCGCCGTCCAGCGCGGACTCTTGTAGGCGTAGTCGTTCCAGCCCTGCCGGAGGCTCGCCGCGGTGGAGTTGGTGTAGTAGCGGACGCTGTTGCCTTCCTGCCGGCTCTGCTCCACGTTCGCGTAGAAGAACAGCCTGTCCTGGATCAGCGGGCCGCTGACGTAGGCGCCCACCTTGGTGGTCCAGAACTGCGCGCGATTGCGGTTCAGGTACAGCGTGCCGTCGGTGTGGTCCTTGGCCAGCGGGCTGGGATTGGCGTTGCCGTAGAAGCCGGTGTTGGCGAAGTAGATGTTATGGGGATCGGAGCGCAGCGTTTCCGGCGCCCAAGTGCTGTAGACGCCGGCCTTCCATTCGTTGCTGCCGCGTTTGGTCACGATGTTGATCACGCCGCCGGTGGAGCGGCCGAATTCGGCGCCGTAGCCGCCAGTCAGCACCTGCTCCTGGTCGATGGCATCGAACGGCAGGGTCGAGAGGCCGATCGAGGTCAGCGGATTGGTGACCGCATAACCATTGATGTAGTAGGCGTTCTCGGAAGCCGCCGAACCGCCGAAACTCGGGGCGTTGTAGCTCGATCCCTGGATGACGCCTGGCGCCAGCAAGGCCGCCGCCAACACGCTCTGCGAGAGCGGCAGCTTCCCCAGCTGATCCGCCGTCAGCACGGTCCGGGTATCCACCGACGACACGTCAATGGCCGGCAACGAGGAGGCCGTGACTGAAACCACGCCCAACTCGGTGGTCTGTTCCGGCGAGGCGAACGATACTTCCGAACCGCCCGAGATCACCACGGTGACGTTGTCACGACTACTGACCGTGGTCCCGTGGTTCTGCAGCGTGACCTTGTACTTGCCGACCGGCAGCGACGAAAAGCGGTAGCGGCCGCTGGCGTCCACCGTGGTCGAGCGGGCGAAGCCGGTATCCGCGTTCTGGATCAGTACCGTATCGCCCTGCCTCGCACCGACCTGGCCGAAGATCGAACCCGTGATATTGGACTGCGCCAGCGCGGTGCCGGCCAGGGACATGCCCAGCGCCACCGACAGCGCGGAAAGGCGCAGCAGGGGCCGCGCGTTACTCGGAAACTTGTTCATCGTTTTCCCCATGAAGAATTGCGAATGGCAACTGATGTCTCGAAAAATTTTACGAACCGTAGGCAAAAAAAGGCCCCCGCCGGGCGCGGCAAACTCACAGACAAAGCCCGGGAAACGGCCGGCCGCCTCCCCCCAAGTAGCTGGACCGGCGCGGGAAATCCTCTCCAGGATCAGATTCTCGACCCTGGAATTTGATAACAAGAAAATACGAAAGTGTCAACAATTTCGTAACAAAACGCGCAGCCATATTCCCCGGCGCGAAGGACTCCAACGCCTCGCCCCCCATCGACCACCATTCGGTCGCGCCAAAACGCCATTTGGTAGCAGGTGCCCCAAGAAGAGACGGACCAAACTTCCAAATATTTATTTGTTTATCAGTTAATTGAGGCTCGCTGCGAGGTGTATGAGGTCGATCCCATCCGCAAGGTGTTGCCGGTCACCCAATCGGTGTCTCAGGTCGAGCCCACTTCGAGAATCGCGTGCCATCGCAATCTCTGCGACGCCATGTCGGCAAAGTGTTCCACGATCGCCTCGGATTCAGTACCATGGGGGTGGCCGCGGAACGCCGCGGAACGCCGCGGAGAACGTCGAGGAGAACGTCGATGGGAAAGGATGGGCGCAATGCCGTTCGAGTTACCACAACGTTCAGTCGTCAGGAGCACGATAAGCTGACAGGTTTGGCCCGGGAACGTGAAGTCAAACTCGCCTGGCTGGTTCGTTATGCCACCAAGCGTCTTCTAGATGAAGCCGAACGGGGAGAGCTTCAGCTAGAGTTCAATTGGGGGAAGGACGATGCGTAGCGCGGAGCTTTTCAGCGGGTGCGGAGGGCTTGCTTACGGGCTGTCCCTCGCCGGCTTCGAACATGATCTGATGGTGGAATGGGACGCCGATGCGGTTGCGACGGTGGACCACAATCGCCGCAGGCGCATTCGACATGTGCGTGATTGGCCCCTTGTGCAAGGGGACGTGCGTGCAATCAATTGGGCACCGTTCGCGGGCCAAATGGCTCTTGTTGCTGGCGGTCCGCCGTGCCAACCGTTCTCGATTGGCGGAAAACATCGTGGGCAACATGATGATCGCGACATGTGGCCGGAGGCCATTCGCGCCGTCCGGGAAACGCGACCGTCAGCATTCTTGTTTGAGAACGTGCGCGGGCTCGCGCGCCCGGTCTTTGCTGAATATCTCCAGAGTATTGTCAAGCAACTGACATGGCTCGACTTCCCTTGGCGCGCCCATGCTCTTGGCCTTTCGGACGGTTACAGTGAAAGAGCTGTCGACACGCCCGCGACCTACGATGTAATGGTGCTGAAGGTGAACACCGCCGACTATGGTGCAGCGCAGAAGCGGCATCGTGTCATCGTGGCGGGTGTGCGCCGGGATCTAGAAATTCCGTTCGAGCCCCCGGCCCCAACTCATTCCCGCGAGCGTCTGCTCTGGGACCAGTGGGTGACAGGTGAGTATTGGGTGCGCCATGGATTACGGCAGCCGCCCGATAACCGGATCGCCAGCGGGGACCGCCTGCTGGTGAGAGGGTTAAGGGTTTCGGGGGAGCGTCCACCGTCCAGGCCTTGGAGGACGGTGCGCGATGCACTGATGGATCTGGGTCCGCCAAACGACAAGGACAATCACGTGTTCCAGCCAGGTGCCCGAGTGTATCCCGGCCATACCGGGAGTCCCCTCGATCAACCCGCGAAAGCGTTGAAGGCGGGAGGCCATGGGGTGCCTGGCGGTGAAAACATGATGGTTCAGGCCGATGGTGCCGTTCGCTACTTCACCGTGCGTGAGGCGGCACGCTTGCAGGGTCTGCCGGATACCTATCTGTTCCCCCGGTCTTGGACCGAAAGCATGCGGCAGCTCGGAAACGCGGTACCGACTCAACTGTCTGAATCGATGGGCAGATGGATGGCGGGATTGTTGGCGCAACAGACTCCGAGGAGGCAGGCTGCTTGATGCCGGAACAGTGGCTATCGCCAAGGTGATGGTGATAGCCACGATTAATTATGACTTGCTCCGCTAGCCCCTTTCGCCGATGCGCCGACGAAGCTCTCGGCGTTGTCGTTGGTCGTGGAAAAAAGACGGCGATCCTTAGAGGGCACGCTTATGCTGTCGAGCGAGCGGAGCCGGCTTTTGCCTATGAATCTCATGCTTCGGGTCCGAAACAAAGTGGCAGCGTCAAAGCCCTACCCAGTGGATCCCAAGCGCAGCGCTCAGATGAGTCTGATCAAGGGGCGCGACACCAGGCTCGAAATGGTCGTTCGCAGAGACTTGCATGCACGGGGGGTACGATACCGTTTGCATGTTAAAGATCTACCGGGGAAGCCTGATATTGTTTTTCGCGGACGACGCATCGCGATATTCGTCCATGGTTGTTTCTGGCACCAACACCCGGACCCCGGCTGCAAGCTTGCACGCATGCCAAAGTCTCGTCTGGAGTTCTGGAAGCCGAAGCTAGAGGGCAACCGCGCGAGGGATTTGGATGTTAGGACAAGGTTGGAAGCCAAGGATTGGGAAGTTATCGAGATTTGGGAGTGCCAGCTGAATCGGGAGACGCTAGACGCGTTGGCCGAAACTGTTCTCGCCAAGCCGAATAAACGGAGATAGGACAGGGGAATACAGACATGATAGAGGATTTGGATCTCACGCCCTCGCCGCGAGTTTTGCAAATGTTGGGCGAGATCAATCTCGAGCAATGGCGCTGCCTAGCCGAATTGATAGATAACTCAATCGACGGCTTCATCGATGCTGCCCGTGTCGGGCAACCAATCGAGCATCCCCAGATAGATGTCGCCATCCCGACATCCGACATCGAAAATGCCCGTGTCTCTATCAAGGATAACGGACCAGGCATGTCGATCGAGACATTAGAAAGCGCCTTGCGCGCCGGGTGGTCAGGCAATGACTCTCTGTCCAAGCTCGGTTTGTTCGGGATGGGGTTCAATATTGCCACCGCTCGACTTGGCATGGTCACGGAGGTCTGGACAAGCCGGCGGGGAGATCCGGAACAAGTTGGCGTTCGAATCGACCTAAACGAACTGCGTGCCTCGAACAACTACAAGGTTCCCAGGCAAACAAGACCGAAAGCGGATCACACGAGTCACGGAACGGAAATCATCATCACCCGCCTAAAGCGGGATCAGCGGGAGTACTTCGCTCGATCCGGCAACAGGACGACCATACGCAAGCATTTGTCCAAGACTTATTCCGTGCTCCTTTCCGCGTCCGAGGCGGGAACAATAAGGTTATCTCTCGGTGGCACGAGGATTACGCCATTGCGCCCATGTGTGTGGGATGAGTCGAGGCAAGTCGACTTGCCCGATGGGACTGTCGTACATGCAGTTGAGCGCTTTGATGTTCATCTAGCCTCTCGGCGATATTGCGGTTATTGCATGCACGTGCTCAACCAGGATGAGGAGCAATGTCCCACCGGGAGCCCTAATTGCCAGGTCGTGGAGACTCAGCGCAGAATCAAAGGATGGGTCGGCATACAGCGGTATCTCGACAAAACTGATTACGGTATCGACATCGTCAGGAACGGTCGTAAAATCGAGATAGGCAACAAGGACTTGTTCACATGGAACGATGGCGATAGCCAGGAAGTCGAATACCCCATCGACGACCCGCGTAGCAGGGGTCGATTCGTCGGCGAAATCCACCTGGATCATTGCCAGGTTAGCTACACGAAAAATCGGTTCGAAAGAGACGATCCAGCGTGGAGGGAAATGGTGCGGGCGGTGCGTGGCGAAGGCCCCTTGCGCCCGAACCTTGCCAAACAGCAGGGTTACGTCGAGAACCACAGTCCCCTATACAAACTGTTTCAAGCCTTCCGTCGTAGCAGCCCGCAAGGAAAGAACGGCTTGTGGTCGCGTGTCCTGGTGGTCCAGGACAATGAACGTGCCCAACAGATGGCGAACTCGTACTTCAACAACGAACCTGAGTACCTGACCGATGAACGTTGGTGGCAATTAGTCGAGGAACAGGACGCCAAAATTCTGGGCGATACCCCGAGCGGTGGTGGCACCATCCCCGATGGGTTCCTCGGTGGCGCTACGGATGCGGGTGCTCCCTCAAAGGGAGATGGCGCGACGACTCCAACTCCCAATCCTCCCCCAACTGCGGCTCCGGTTCCGCCGCCGGTGCGTCGACCACTGTTCGAACTTACCCGTAAGTATGTGCATCCGACTTTCCGCGTCGAATACGAAATCGCGGCCTACGCTGTGGACCCGGAGGATCCTGAATTGCCGCCCGGCCAGCCATGGGTCGTCCGCCTAGACGATGTGGCGACTCGAACCTATGCCTTTCTCGTCAACCTTTCACATGACGTGTTCCGTTCAACGACAATGACCCCCATCGATGGGCTGCTTGTGGACCTCACGCATCGCACTATCGAGTTCCTTCGAGGCCAAAGCCAAGACACCACAGTCGCAGCGGTGTTATCTGATTACCGGGCGCAATACTGCTTAGACACCCGCCTCGACGAGCAGGAGATCATCGCGAACGCAAGCAACATCCTAGGTGATCTTTGCCGCGCAGCGACTACGCTTGTCGGGGACAAGGCACAGGAGATCTACGCGGAGTTGTCCGAAGCGGAAAAAGGAGTGATAGCACGGCGGATGGCCGCGCGTGGCGCAGCCGATCCCAAAGCGCTGATTCAGGACGGGCGTTACTGGGAATACGCTGACGGTGAGACAGTACGAAAGCTGTTCCTATGTCATCCGGAACTTTTCTTGGACGGCCGCTACTGGGATGACCCGTATGAAGTGCTGGATTTCGGAGATTCGAAGGTTTCCGAGGAGGCCCGGGCCGCCACCGTTGCGCGTTATGGCGCTTATCTCGGCGATGCCGTGTGGCTAGCCAATCAAATGCCAGCCGATCTGGAGAGAGCGGACCGTGATGTCGTAGTGCGGGGGATCTGCTCGCTGCGATTGCTGAGGCCAGACGTGGCGGAGTGATGTTGGAACCTTTCCTCAATGCGCAACGCCTACTGAAAGGCCCATGGCAGGCCTTCGAGCGTGATATCGCCAGATTGCTGGTCTGCAATGGATTCGAGGATGTCAGGCTAGTTGGTGGCTCCGGTGACATGGGGGCCGATGTGTTGGGGGTGAAGAATGATCAGCTCTGGGTCATCCAGTGCAAATTCACCACCAACGGCTATCCCACGCCTGACGCCGTCAATCAAGTTGGCGAAGCTTCGCGCTTCTATGGAGCGGAACGGCTTTACGTTGCGACCAGCCGTCGAGTTGGCGCGGCGATGCACGAAGCCATTCGACGCTGGTCGGCGCTAGGCATCCAGATCGGCATTCTGGAACCCGCCACTCTGCTTGAGATGGCGCGGTGTAGCCCGGAATACCCCCCGGGTCGGCGCGATCTACGGGACTACCAGACGGAGGCAGTCGAAAGCTTCGTGAGCTGCCTGAAAGAGACTGGACGTGCACAGGCTGTGCTGGCGACCGGGCTGGGAAAGACAGTCATCTTGGCCGAAGGTATCGCGCAGTTGTTTCGCGACGAAGCTATCCGCAGCGGACGTGCCTTAGTGCTGGCGGGAACGAGAGAGCTGGTGGACCAGCTGCAACGCTCATTCTGGGACCAACTTCCCAAATGGGTGGCTACGCATCGATTGATTGGTGGCGAAACGCCGACGAGCTGGGACGGAATTACGTTCGCGACAGTCCAAAGCGCTGTGTCGCGCTTGGAGGAGCTGCCGGATTTCGGGCTAGTTCTAATCGACGAAGCGCACCACGTTGGTTCGGACAGCTTTCGCCGAATCACGGATTCCTTCGCCAGCTCAATGATTGGCGGAGTCACGGCCACCCCGTGGCGAGGGGATGGGTACGACATCGACCATCTTCTTGGTCCTCCGGTCGCGCAAATTGGCATCGCCGAGGGCTTGCGTCGGGGCTTTCTGTGTGAGGCAGATTACCGGTTGCTGGCCGACAACATCGACTGGTCCCTGGTCCGCGATCGTTCCAAGAACAAGTATTCGATCAAGCAACTCAATCGGCTTCTGCTGTTACCGACCAGGGATGAGGAGGCGGCGCGCACCATGCGTGCGGTGTTCGACGAGGAAGCCCGTCGCTCCGCTATCGTCTTCTGCTCATCGGTAACTCATGCCAAGAGTTTCGCATCAATGCTGCGTCTCTTCGGGTTCCGCGCGGAACCGATCATAGGTGATATGTCCCCCAGGGAGCGCGACAAGACCATGGCTGCCTTCAGGAAGGGCGCCATCGATGTAGTCACGACGCGAGATCTATTCAACGAAGGCGTCGATGTCCCAAACGTGGACATGATCGTTTTCATGAGAGTCACCCATAGCCGCCGAATCTTCGTGCAACAATTGGGAAGGGGGTTGCGAATCAGTCCCCTCAAAAAGAAAGTTGTCGTCCTGGATTTTGTCAGCGATCTGCGCCGGCTGGCAGAGGTCGTTGAACTGGAGAGATCGGTAAAAGGTGATATCGAACATTTGCCGCTCCCGGGCCTGGTCCAGTTTCGGGACGAGGGCGCCGGGAGCTTCATGCTCGAATGGATGAAAGATCAGGCTGATCTGTTTATTCGCGAGAGCGATCCAACACTCGAATTGCCGGAATTCGATTTCCCCAATCCTCACAATGGTGGCAACGTTCAATGAAAGTAATCCCGACGAAGATCCGCGACCAAATAAAAGAGGAACTGTGGAAGCGATGCGACGATTTGGGTTGGGTCTCAATAACCGATAACGATCGCACCCGCTACTATGAGCAATGGACTACGGCCACGGATATCGGGGGGCAGCTCGCTGGCTATATGGATCCTCGGAAGGTCAGGGTCTACATCAAGGATTCCCTGGTAAAGCCCTATGTGCGCGCACGCTTGAAGCTCGACGAAAACGAGGTTTGGCGCCTGCTTGGGATGACGAAAAGCGATAAACCCGTGGAGGAGTACATAAAACCACACGGGCGACGCCTCGACGATGGTCGCGTGATCGGCTGGGGGCGGAGTCGCGATTGGAAGTCCGTGCTGATGGCGGTTTTCGTGCGCGGGCAGGTAAAGAAAACCTATTCGCCATACGGCGTAGTTCTGCTTGAAAGCGGTAATACTGAAAGCGATCGGATGCGTTTGTTGGTGCGCGATGCGGCACGGCGACTAGATATCAAGAAGGTGGTTTGGCTGGAGTAAGTTATGAAGGACAGGTTCTTTGGTTGGTATCCAAGGAAGCCCGAGTTCGTGGCGAAGGTGTGGGATCGTGCGATTTTCGTCCCTGATGCCAACGTGCTTCTTCATTGCCTCAGGCATCCCGCCAGGATTCGCGACGAATTATTGCGTCTTTTCAGTGCACTTAGGGAGTCGCTCTGGATTCCCTACCAGGTTGGCCACGAGTTCCATCGCAACCGCCTCGATGTTGAATTGGGGGCGCAAGACGCGTATCAGCGATTAAAATCCGATTACGAAAGCATCCTCAATCAGGCTAGGGAGAGACTCAAGCAACTGCGTGCCCACCCGCTGATCAGCGTAGAGCGCGAGCTCGCAGCTATTGATGTCTTCCTAGAGGACTTTCGCAGGCGCATGGATGCAGCGGCGAAGCAACACCCTAGCGATGAGATTCAGGCAGCGGTCGACCAATTGACGGCGCTCCTTGATGGTCGAGTCGGCGATAAGTGGACCCAAGAGCAGCTCAGTGCGATCAAGAAAGAAGGCGAGGAAAGATATTCGAAGAAATTGCCGCCTGGATTCAAGGACATCAAGAAGGATGGGGATGTTGACAAGTACGGGGACCTGATCATCTGGAAAGACATGATCACGAAGGCTGTCAAGGAAAATCGGCCTATCATCTTTATTTCTGATGACGTCAAAGAGGATTGGTGGTGGCTGCATCGTGGCCGTAAGCTTGGCCCGCGACCTGAGCTCGTCGAGGAGTTTCGAATGGCCACCGGTCAGGATTTCCTGATCTACGAATTCACCAATTTTCTCAGGGTGGCTGCGGAACGCCATCAGGAAATCAAAGGCAGCGTGGACGAGGTCGCAAAAAGCCTTCTCGGGGACGAACTTGCAAAGCTTCGAGTACAGGAAGCAGAGGAGATCCTGCGCGAGTTGACCCTGCGAATCACGAGCCTGGAGGATGAGCGGGAGGAGATAATTCGCCTGCTTTCCGGCATCCCGAGTATCGACAGGGATCGTTCGAAAATGGATCGCACGTCGCTGCGAGCCCGGCTGGATGCGTTGAATGAGGAAATCCAGCGATTGAATCATTCAATGTTGTCAGGCGTAACAGTTCAATCCGTTGGTATTAATTGAGTGATACGTCCTAATTTTGTAGGTACCTTATGTAGCCAGCTCCTGCCGCCAGGCTGGGTAGTACCGGGCGACTCCGCCCACGAATCGCAGCAGATTGGCTTGGCGACAGCCGCACACCTGGCCCCCTGGACGACGGCGAAAGCGACCAGGTGATCAGCCAACCGTTTGGTCAGCTGCGGGCCTACGTTGGAACTCAATGAATCGCAAACGCTGACCAGTTGGTTGAAATCGACAACGTGACGACTCTCTTCCTCGACTGCGAATGGGCAGACGTGCTGGCCAGCGAGCTGGTGTCGATCGGTCTGATGTCAGCCGATCGACACCATGAGTTCTACGCAGAGCGTGATCCCCTACCTTCCGACCCAATGCCGTTTGTTCGCGTTGCCGTGTACCCGCTATTGGAGCGCGGGATGGCGGCTATGCCTGATCCCCTGCTTACGCGTCGCCTTCGGACATTCTTCGCGGCGATTCCGAACCCGTTGATCGTTTATGACTCGCCCCACGATCGCGCGCTGTGCCAGTTCGTGCTCGATGGCCTGGACGAGCCAGAACCCGAAGGCCCAGTGTTATCGAATTTCCGGTGGCAACATCTCGAATTGGATGCTGCCCGAGAGCGGTGGTGGCGTGATCACCCGGAACACCAGCTGCGGCGACACCATGCCGGCGTAGACGCGCTGGCTTTGCGCGGTGCCTGGTTGAGCCAGCGATCGTGAACCGAATCTTCTTCTGCGGTGATCCCCACGGCCGCTTCGAACACATCATTGAGGCAGTGCATGCCCATCGGCCTGCGGCCATCGTGCTGTTGGGCGACGTGCAGGCACAGGAGCCGCTGGAGTTGGCCTTGCGGCCGATCCTCCATCGCACGGAGGTCTGGTGGATCCACGGGAACCACGACACCGACAGCGATGCCGACTACGACCATCTGTTCGGATCGTCACTGGCTGGTCGCAACCTGCATGGTCGCGTGGTCGAAGTCGCCGATGTTCGCATCGCTGGACTCGGCGGAATCTTCCGTGGCCAGGTTTGGCTCGCACCTGACAAGCCGCGCTACCCGTCGGCGGAGGCCTACATTGCCCTGTGTGGCAAGGGTAATCGCTGGCGTGGCGGCCTACCGCGGAAACACCGGAGCAGCATTTTCCCGAGCGACTACGACGCGCTCCTGCAGGAAAAGGCGGACGTGCTGGTCACACACGAAGCACCGAGTTGCCATCCGTATGGCTTCCAGGCGATCGATGACCTAGCGGATAGCCTTGGCGTTCGGGTGGCCTATCACGGCCACCACCACGAGCACATCGAGTACAGCGAGGAAGAAACCAGGCGACTCGGCTTTAAGCCGTTTGGCGTCGCCTACTGCGAGATCCGCGATGAGCAGGGACGCATCGTGTCGAGCACGTATGAATGAATTACTTTTTCTCGACACAGTGGGCGAACGACAGCCACGAACTGATTAGCTTGGCGCGGGTCAATGCCGCTCGCTCGCAATTAGGGCGATCACGATGATCGCTACACAAATCAGTGAGGTCGATTTAGTAGAAATCCATTACGACACTTTTCTGACTCTCGATCAAAAATTCATAACGACAGTAAATTGATGATTTATCTTACAATTTTCTGTTGACGTAACGCGTTAGTCCGCGCCAGCATACGCCAAGCCACAACATGCCGGTGCAAGGTGTGATGTATAGATCACCGCTCGAACTGACTCTCATTCTTCACTACGGCCCTTACGTCCCAGCCGGTAAGGCCGCTGATTTACTGTCTTATCCATCACTGCAAGCCTTGATAGCTGCAAGGCGTCGCGGACGATTGCCCTTTACGCTATGTCGCCTCGATGGGCGTCGCGGATGGTTTGCCAAGACGTCGGATATATCGCGATGGATTGAATCGGTCGACTCTGACTCTGAGTCAGCCACCGCAGCAGCGCAAGGGATGTAGGAAGTTTTCCAAGAGCATGAGGCGTTCTCGGCCTCGTGCTTTTTTTCGTTCTTTTCCCGTAACTAGCAGAGGAATACCGATGCTCTTGAGATGACCCTAATCTTGATTTGAAAATCCGGGTCCTAGACGTACGAAGGCCCAGCGCCCTGGCAGGGGCAACTAGGCCTTCGTTGGATTGCAGTTTTACAAGCGGCTGCAATTCCATTCTGCGTCATCACCCAACGATTTGCAACGTGCCTTTTCAGGTGCGGCGGATTGTTGCGTGCCCGGTGGACTACTCCAGTCCGGCGGCCCGTCTAGGGACGGACCACTGCATCCATTTGCCTGGGCAACACGGATGACGCAGCACTTCCTGCACTCCAAGGAATCGCGAAATTTCGCTCGAAAAATCAACCGTCTGACTGAGGATGAAGCCGAGTTGTGGCTGGCCGTAGCCCGGTGGGACGTGACTGACAAACAGGGGTGTCCCTCTTGCGGCCTGTTTCGTAAGCACTATCGACGTGTCAGGACGCGGCGATGGCGCTGCGCCAATGCCAGCTGTGGTCACGAATTCAGCGTGACCAGCGGCACCCCATTTCATGGGCATAAGTTGCCCCTCACTGACATTCTTCGACTGTTCGCTGCCTTCGAAAATGGCGCCAAGGGCCAATCACTACTTGAAGCATCACGTCGCGTAGGCTGCACTCCCAAGACCGCCCAAGCTTTCTTCGGCAAGATTCGCGAGTGGATGGTGCATGACATGGATCTTCGCCCTTTGGAAGGTACGGTGCACATGGACGGTGGCTACTTCGGGGGCAAACCCCGCAAGCCCAATCGTCGGGCTCGTATGCCTAAGGATGCATTGAAGATCCGCTTCGGAACAAAGGCACCCAAGGATGCAAGTCATCCTTGGATCGAGGCCGGTATGACCTATAGGAACTGGTGCAAACGTGCTTGCAAGCGTGTAGTGATTGCATTGTGCGAATCTGCGGGACGGCGGATGGGTTCCCACCGAGCCATGGCCTTTGTGTGTTCCGCGGAAAATGAAACGGAGGTAACACGCCTGGTAAAAAACTTCGTCCGGCCCGATGCCCGGGTGATGACAGACGAGAGCTGGGCGTACAGCATCGTCAGTGCGTTCGCCGCTGAACACTATACGGTGTCTCACGCACACGAGTTCAGCACGCCAGAGGGTGTTTCAGACAATATGTGTGAAACGCTCTTCAGTCGCTTCCGGCGAAGTGAATACGGCACGTTGCATGGCTTCCGCCCGAAGTACATGCAGGACTATGCCTGTGAGTTCGTGTGGCGGGAGAATCATCGACGGCATGCTCAGGATGAGAGGTTTCGCTTGTTGTTGATTGGATTGATGACTGCTCCGGTGTCCCGATGGTGGACTGGCTACTGGCAGGGACGACACAGACAAGGGGAGCTCGGGCTCGACTACTTTCTTGGTCGCATCCCTAACTAAATGGAAGAGGCATCGTGCGCAGCCACAGCAGCGAGCCGCCAGTAGGTCTCGGTGCTGCCATCATGCATCCCGGCGGCAGAAATGCCGGCATTGCGTCGTTCGATAAGCCCTTTTCTGGACAAGGCCCAAAGCCGTTTTCGGATGCAAAGGCGTACGATTTCTGGATCAAATGGATGTCCTTCTGGAAGGTGATCCAAGACCCGAGCAAGCATTCCGGTTGTTGACAGCCAACCGCCAGCCAAGCGCAGCTCGTGGAACATGACGCGACTCAACTGTCCATGAGGTAACAGCGACCGGCCTGTATGTGTGTGTGGTCGAACTGGCCGGATAATCGTTGGCTCCATGGAGATCTCATGAAGACCAAACGTTTGATCAAGTGCGGCTAGTTGCTCTTGTAGCGCGCTGGCGCGGCGATCAAGAGAGCGGATCTTGTCGCGCAATTTCGTTCGTTCGTCGTCAAGCTTAAGAAGCGCTCCCGACAAGCGAGAGCGCTTTGTAATCAGCCATTTGAGTGAAGGTGGGGTGCGCCAAGTCATGGCTCACCCTATCGAGTTCTAGCTCTCCATACTTGGGGCATTTGCTACCAAATGGCGCGCCAAAAACGAAAAGGCGCCCGCAGGCGCCTTTCGCGATGCCGCAGTTGCGGCGTTCAGCGGTTCAGGAAATTGCTGCTGAAATTCTGCGAGTCGCGGGTTTCCTCCAGCTCCACGCCGTCCAGGCCCTGTGACAGGGTGTGCGCGTCGCCCCCCTGCGCCAGCTTGATGCGCAAGCGCACCTCGTTGGAGCTGTCGGCGTAACGCAGCGCGTCCTCGTAGCTGATCTCGCCGGCGTGGTACAGCTCGACCAGGCTCTGGTCGAAGGTCTTCATGCCGAGCAGGGTGGATTCCTTCATCACTTCCTTCAGCTTGTGGATCTCGCCCTGGCGGATGTAGTCCTGCACCAGCGGCGTGCCCAGCAGGATCTCCACCGCCACCCGCCGCGCCTTGCCGTCGGGGGTGGGGATCAGCATCTGCGCCACGATGCCCTTCAGGTTCAGCGACAGGTCCATCAGCAGCTGCTGGCGGCGATCTTCCGGGAAGAAGTGCAGGATGCGGTCCATCGCCTGGTTCGCGTTGTTCGCGTGCAGCGTGCACAGCACCAGATGGCCGGTTTCGGCGAAGGCGATCGCGTGGTCCATGCCCTCGCGCGTGCGCACTTCGCCGATCATGATCACGTCCGGCGCCTGGCGCAGGGTGTTCTTCAGCGCATTGTCCCAGCTGTCGGTGTCGATGCCGACCTCGCGCTGGGTGATGATGCAGCCCTCGTGCTTGTGCACGTACTCGATCGGGTCCTCGATCGTGATGATGTGGCCGGTCGAATTCTGGTTGCGGTAGCCGATCATCGACGCCAGCGAGGTCGATTTGCCCGAGCCGGTGGCGCCGACGAAGACGATGATGCCGCGCTTGGTCATCGCCAGCTGCTTGATCACCGGCGGCAGCGTCAGTTCCTCGATCGTGGGGATCTTCGACTCGATCCGGCGCAGCACCATGCCCACGCAGTTGCGCTGGTAGAAGCACGACACGCGGAAGCGGCCCACGCCCTGCGCAGAGATCGCGAACTGGCACTCGTGGGTCTTCTCGAACTCCTCGCGCTGGCCCGGCGTCATCACGTTGAGCACCATGTCGCGCGCCTGCTGGATGCTCAGCGGACTCTGCGTGATCGGCACGATCCGGCCCTGCACTTTCATCGAAGGAGCGACACCGGCCGTGATGAACAGGTCGGAGGCCTTCTTGTGCACCATCAGTTTCAGGAATGAGGTGAAATCGAAGTCGCTCATGACGGTACCTCAGGGATTCGAGATTCGGGATGACCAGACATTCGTCTGTTGAAAGCCGGGATTCGTCAACACCAATGGCATCCCGCATTGCCGACCCGATCCATTGGAATTTGCAAAGATCCGGAAAACCGAGACCGGAGCCCGGGCTTTGGCACTTGCCAATCCCGAATCCCCTATCGCCAATCCCGGCTTCACTTGAAACCGTCCTTGTTCTTGGCGTAGCTGGAAGCCTCCTGCCGGGTCACCAGGCCGCGCTTGACCAGGTCCTGCAGGCACTGGTCCAGCGTCTGCATGCCGAACTGCTGGCCGGTCTGGATCGACGAATACATCTGCGCCACCTTGTCCTCGCGGATCAGGTTGCGGATGGCCGGGATGCCGACCATGATCTCGTGCGCCGCGATGCGCCCGCCGCCCACCTTCTTCAGCAGCGACTGCGAGATCACCGCGCGCAACGACTCGGACAGCATCGAGCGCACCATCGGCTTCTCGCCGGCGGGGAACACGTCGATGATGCGGTCGATGGTCTTCGCCGCCGAACTGGTGTGCACGGTGGCGAAGACCAGGTGGCCGGTTTCCGCGGCGGTCAGCGCCAAGCGGATGGTTTCCAGGTCGCGCAACTCGCCGACCAGGATGAAGTCTGGATCCTCGCGCAACGCCGAGCGCAGCGCCTCGTTGAAGCCATGCGTGTCGCGGTGCACCTCGCGCTGGTTGACCAGGCACTTCTGCGAGGTATGTACGAACTCGATCGGGTCCTCGATCGTGAGCATGTGGCCGTATTCGCTCTTGTTGATGTGGTCGACCATCGCCGCCAGCGTGGTCGACTTGCCCGAGCCGGTCGGCCCGGTCACCAGGATCAGGCCCTGCGGCTGCTCGATCAGCTCCTTGAACACGCGCGGCGCGCCGAGATCCTCCAGCGTCAGCACCTCGGAGGGAATGGTGCGGAACACCGCGCCGGCGCCGCGGTTCTGGGTGAACGCGTTGACGCGGAAGCGCGCCAGGCCGGGAATCTCGAACGAGAAGTCGGTTTCAAGGAACTCCTCGTAGTCGCGCCGCTGCTTGTCCGACATGATGTCGTAGACCAGCGAGTGCACCTGCTTGTGCTCGAGCGCGGGGATGTTGATGCGGCGCACGTCGCCGTCGACGCGGATCATCGGCGGCAAGCCGGCGGACAGGTGCAAGTCCGAGGCCTTGTTCTTCACCGAGAAGGCAAGCAGTTCGGCAATGTCCATCTGTCGTTTCCCTCAATCCGATCGTCTGGATGGCGTAAATTCGCGCGCCACACCGGGGTTTCGATGACTCTCGCGGGCGTGGTGTGCCGCAGCGCATGGCGCAGGCGCCACCGAACCACCTGGACGAACGGCCCGAATCCCCCTGTAGCCGCGTCGATACTACTCGCGCGACCGGCCGTGCGACCAGTCTTGACGGGTGCCGTGACGCAAACTGTCGACCCGGTTTGCGGAGCGGGTCGAAAAAACGTCATCCGGCGGCCCCTCGAGGCGCGCCGGCCGGCAAAAACTCTCATCGCGACGCCGGCTCCGGTAAGGTAAGCGGCCTGGACGGACGAGGAACCCCGCATGACACGACTAGCCTTCATCGGCGGCGGCAACATGGCGCGCAGCCTGATCGGCGGCCTGCTGAAAAACGGCGTGGCGCCGGCCACCCTCAGCGTGGCCGAACCGCTGGCCGAAGCGCGCCAGGCGCTCGGCCGCGACTTCGGCGTCGCCTGCTACGCCGAGAACCGGTTGGCCGTGGCTGACGCCGAGATCATCCTGCTGGCGGTGAAGCCGCAGGTGATGCCGGCAATCCACGCCGAGTTGCGCGACATCCTGCAGCGCCACCGGCCGCTGCTGATCTCGATCGCCGCCGGCGTGCGGCTGGACCAGCTGGAGCGCTGGTTCGGAACCACCCTGCCGATCGTTCGCTGCATGCCGAACACGCCCGCGCTGATCGGCGCCGGCGCCACCGGCCTGTGCGCGAACAGCCGGGTCAGCCCGGCGCAGAAAGCGCAGGCGCAGCACATCCTCGATGCCGCCGGGATCACCCGCTGGATCGACGACGAGGCGTCGATGGATACCGTCACCGCCCTGTCCGGTTCCGGGCCCGCCTACTTCTTCGCCCTGGTCGAGGCGCTGGAAGCGGCCGCGGTGGCGCAAGGCCTGCCGCGCGACACCGCCCGCGCACTCGCCGCGCAAACCTGCCTCGGCGCCGGCCGCATGCTGGTCGAGGGTGGCGAAGATCCGGCCGTGCTGCGCCGGCGCGTCACCTCGCCCAACGGCACCACCCAGGCCGCGCTGGAAAGCTTCGCCGCCGACGGCCTGCCGCACGTCGTCGCCCGCGCCGTCGCCGCCGCCACGCGGCGCGGCACGGAACTCGCCGCCGAACTGGACAAGCTGCCGTGAGCTATCTGCTGAATGCACTATCCATGCTGGTCGACCTGGCATTCGACGCCGTCATCACCCTGCTGCTGCTGCGCGTGGCCGCCGAGGCTTGCCGCGCGGACTTCCACAACCCGCTGAGCCAGTTCGTCTACCGCACCACCAACCCGGTGCTGGCGCCCATCCGCCGCGTGCTGCCGAACTGGCGCCGGATCAACCTGGCCGCCCTGCTGCTGGCGTGGCTGGCAATGCTGGTCAAGCGCCTGCTGCTGTTCGCCCTGCTCGGCGCGATGCCGCACCCGCTTGGCCTGATCGTGCTGTCACTGGCCGAACTGCTCGACTTCGTGCTGCTGTTCTACCTGGTGCTGATCTTCGGCTGGTCGCTGCTGAGCATGTTCTCGGTGGACCGCCGCCATCCCCTGCTGCAGCTCGCCGACCGCATCGTCGCCCCGCTGCTGCGCCCGCTGCACGGCAAGCTGATCGTCGGCCAGATCGACTTCGCGCCGATGGCGGTGATGATCGTATTGTTGCTGGCGCGGCTGCTGATCGCCGCCCCGCTGCTTGACCTCGGTGCCCGACTGGCCATGGGCAGCTGAGTTTTCTCTCTCTCGTAGTGGGCGCTTGATCATTCGTGAAGCAAGAACCTTGAAGCAAAAGCTTTCGTCCTCCTTCGGAGGGCGAGTCACTTTCTCTCGCTTGCCCGAGAGAAAGTAACCAAAGAGAGGGGCACCCCGCTTGGCGCTTGCCGGGCTCCTGCCCGGCAAGTCCGTGAGCCGGGGCCGGGCTTTTCGAACGGGCATCCTGCCCGTGCGAAAAGGAACCGACATCCCTGTCGGTTCCCGCTGCGCGGCCTGTCGTCCCCGACTCACCGCCGCGCAAGGGACCCCGGGTAGAGCAGCGGGCCATCGTGGCCCGCACTCGGTGAAGAGCTGAAAGACCAGAGCCAAAGCGAAGCGTTGCTCTGTTGTTGATCTGGCTCCGGTTGTTGATCTGGCTCCGGCTGTTGACCTGGCCCTTCTGAAGAGTGCGGGCCACGACGGCCCGCTGCTCTACCCGGGGTCCCCTCTGAAGCGGCGGGCGGGTGGAGGAAAAGCCCGAAGGGTGGCTTGCATGGATGCAAGCCAGTTTGGCGTCAGGGCAGGATGCCCTGTCGACAAACCCCGTAACCCGACCGCGAACCTTGCGGGCAGGATGCCCGCAAGGCGCGTAAGCGGGGTGGCCTTTCTCTTTGGTTACTTTCTCTTTGGCCACGCAAAGAGAAAGTAACTCGGCCTCCGAAGGAGGACGAAAGCTCTTGCTCTGAAGCAGCAAGAACTAAAGAGCAGTCGCGACTAAAGTTGCCTCCACAAGAGCACGAAAAGCTCAGCACAGGGCCCACTTCCTGATGATCCGATGGATCTCGTCCAACCCGTCAAACAATGCCGCCGGCCCCGGCTGCAGGATGATCGGCGACTTGACCTCGTGCAGCTCGCCGTCGCGCACGGCAGGGATCGCGCCCCAGCCGGGGCGGGCCGCCACCTTCTCCGGGCGGAAGCGCTTGCCGCACCACGAGCCGAGGATGATGTCCGGCGCGCGGCGCACCACCTCGTCGCCGTTCGGCAGGATGCGCTGCTTCGCCAGCGGTTCGCGGGCCAGTTCGGGGAAGCAGTCGTTGCCGCCGGCGAGCTGGATCAGTTCGGCCACCCAGCGGATGCCGGTGATGATGGGTTCGTCCCATTCCTCGAAGTACACTTTCGGTCGACGCGGCAGTTGCGCCGCGGCGGCGCGAATGTCGGCGATGTGCCGCTCGGCGCGCTGCGCGTAGGCCTCGGCCTTGACATGCGCGCCGACCATTGCGCCCAGCCGGCGGATGTAGGCAAGAATGCCGTCCACGCTGCGGTGGTTGCTGATCCACACCTCGACGCCGGCCTTGACCAGCTCGCGGGCGATATCGGCCTGGATGTCGGAGAAGCCGATCGCCAGGTCCGGCTCCAGCTTCAGGATCTCGCCGATCTTCGCGCTGGTGAAGGCGGAGACCTTCGGCTTCTCCTTGCGCGCGCGCGGCGGCCGCACGGTGAAGCCGGAGATGCCGACGATGCGGCGCTCCTCGCCCAGCGCATACAGCACCTCGGTGGGCTCCTCGGTGAGGCAGACGATGCGCTGGGGGAAGTGGTCAGGCAAGCCGGAATCCGCTGCGACGTGATCCATGCGCTCAATTCCCCAGCACGGTCACCACCACCTTGCGCTGGTGCGGGTCGATGCGGTGTTCCCACAGATAGATGCCCTGCCAGGCGCCCAGCATCAGCTTGCCGCCATGCACCGGCACCGTGAGGCTGACCCCGGTGAGGATCGAGCGGACGTGCGCCGGCATGTCATCCGGGCCTTCCGCGTCGTGCTGGAAGATCGCGTCGCCGTCCGGCACCGTGCGGGCGAACCAGCGTTCGAGATCGTCGCGCACGGCAGGGTCCGCATTCTCGCTGATCAGCAGCGAGCAACTGGTATGCGCGGTGAACACCTGCGCGATGCCGGTCTGCACATGGCTGGCCGCCACCGCGTCGCCGACCTGCATGGTGATCTCGCTGAAACCGCGCCCGCGCGTGTGCACGGTGAAGCCACCCTGCGCCACATGCTCCGCGGGCAGTGCCCTGGTCATGGGTAGAGCAACCGGCTGGTCCAGGTCTGGCCGTGGCGGTCCCAGCGCACGCGCTCGTGCAGGCGGAACTCGGCGCCGTACCAGAATTCGACCATGTCCGGCTCGACCACGTAGCCGCCCCAGTGCGGCGGCCGGGTCACCACGAGGCCATCGAACTGCTGCTCGTAGCGCGCCACGCGCTGCTCGAAGGCGATGCGGTCCGGCAGCGTCTGCGACTGCAGCGAAGCCCAGGCGCCGATCTGGCTCGGGCGCGGGCGGCTGGCGAAATAGGCGTCCGACTCCTCCGCCTGAAGCTTGCGCGCCACGCCCTCGGCGCGCACCTGCACGCCCTCGCGCAGTTGCTTCCAGTGGAAGCACAACGCCACCTGCGGATGCACCTCGAGCTGGCCGCCCTTGTCGCTCTCGTAATTGGTGTAGAAGCGGAAGCCACGCTCATCGGCCCCCTTCAGCAGCACGATGCGCGAGGCGACCCGGCCGGAGCCGTCCACGGTGGCCAGGCTCATCGCCGTCGGTTCGCGCTCGCCGCTGGCCCTGGCCTCGTCCAGCAGCTTGAGGAAGGTGTCGAGGATCTCGGATTTGAGCATGGCGTCTGAAACTTTCCTTTTGCATCGCGGCCGACACGCGCGATCATGGTGCGGATGAATCCGCCCAATGATAGTGCAATGCACCACCGATCCAGTACCGGGAAGGCACGGACGGTGCTGCCATCTTCGATCATGACGCGTGAAGGCGGCCGTGACGTCCCGGTTTGCGGGATACTCCGTCGCCACGGTCTGCCGATGGCCGACACCCCTTCCGGAACCATGGTGTCTTGCGGATGACGTCCCACGCCGATATGCAGAACGAGGCCCTCGCCGGCCACCTGCTCGACCAGTACGCCGGGCGCATCGCCCGGTCCCGCCGCCCCTACATCCTCGGCCTGTCCGGCCTGCAGGGCAGCGGCAAGAGCACGCTGGCGCGGGTGATGAAGGCTGCGGCCGAAGCCCGCGGCTGGCCCACCGAAGTGCTTTCGCTGGACGATTTCTACTACGCCCGCAGCGACCGCGAGGCGCTGGCCCGCGACGTGCATCCGCTGCTGCGCAGCCGCGGCGTGCCAGGCACCCACGAGATCGAGCTGCTGATGTCGGTGCTGGCCGCGCTGCCGCAGGCCTCGG
The DNA here is from genome assembly GCF_058790335.1 of Rhodanobacter sp. FW101-FHT13A11. NCBI lineage: Bacteria > Pseudomonadati > Pseudomonadota > Gammaproteobacteria > Lysobacterales > Rhodanobacteraceae > Rhodanobacter > Rhodanobacter sp. FW101-FHT13A11. The sequence goes on from NZ_JBYTCN010000001.1 coordinate 86,597, forward strand.
ACAAGCTGCCGGTGTCGCACCCGCGCTTCGACAAGGGCCGCGACACCCGCTTCCCGCCGTCGCGCTGGCCGCGCAGCACGCGGCCGCCGAAGCTGGTGATCGTGGAGGGCTGGGCGCTGGGCATCCGCCCGCAGCTGCAATCCGCGCTGACGCGGCCGATCAACGAGTTGGAGCGCGCCGAGGACCCCGACGGCAGCTGGCGGCACTGGGTCAACAAGCAGTTGCGCGGCTACCAGCCGCTGTGGCGCAAGTTCGACGCGCTGATCGTGCTGCAGGCGCCGGGCTGGGATATCGTGCGCCGCTGGCGCGGCGAGCAGGAACAGGAGTTGCTGGCCCGGCATGCGCCGCTGGCGATGGACGCGGCCGCGCTGGAACGCTTCCTGGCGCACTTCGAGCGGCTCAGCCGGCATGCGCTGGCCATCCTGCCGGCGCTGGCCGATACCGTGGTGGAGTACGACGACGAACGCCACGTGACCGGGCTCAGCCACGGTTGAACCGGGAGTCGGGGAAGCGTGGCGCTGCCCCGGCCCCGATCCCGGCATGGGCCGATCAATCGACCACGAAGTTGACCTTCATGTTGACGCGCCACTCGGCGACCGTGCCGTCGTCCTTCGTCACCACCTTGATCTCGTTGATCCAGGCGCCCTTGATGTTCTTCACCGACTCGCCGGCCTTCTTCAGGCCGTGCTTCACGGCATCCTCCATGCCCTTGCTGGACGAGGCGTTGATTTCGATGACCTTGGCTACCGACATGGCGTCAATCTCCCGTGGAATCGTGCGTGCGGCACGCTGCGCTCCCCCCCGCCTGAAGCCCGAGTCTGGTCCGTGGCCGCCATGCCGGACAAGCCGCACTGCAAAATCACCTCACGTTGACGCTTCCACCTGCACCGCCGTGCCATAGGCGAGCACCTCGGTGATGCCCTGGGCCACCTCGTTCGCGTCGTAGCGCATCGCCACCACGCCGTTCGCGCCCATCGCGGCGGCATGCTGCAGCATCAGCTCGAACGCCTCCTCGCGCGCCTTCTCGCACAGCTCGGTGTAGATCGAGATGTTGCCGCCGACGATGGTCTGCAGCGCTGCGCCGAGGTTGCCGACCACGCTGCGCGAACGCACCGTGATGCCGCGCACGATGCCGAACGAGCGCACGATGCGACAGCCGGGAATGTCGTTGCCGGTGCTGACCTGGTGATGCGGAATGGTGCGGGCCATGACAGTTCTCCGTGGGGGACGATTCAGTTGTCGAGCAGGGCGGCGTAGCCTTCGCGCGCATCCGGCCATTGCGGTGCCCAGCCACCGGCGCGCAGCCGCGCATTGCTGAGCCGCTTGCTGCCGATGCCGGCCGGTGCCGCGCCTTCCGCCGGCAGCGGCGCGTCGACCAGTCCGGCGAGAAAATCGTACAACTCGTCGAGCGGCATCGGCGTGTCGTCGACGCCGAGGTACAGCGGCTGCGGCGACTTCAATCCCAGCAGGTGCACGATCGCGGCGGCGGCATCGTCGACGTGGATCCGGTTGGCCCAGTGCGGCGTCTCGCGCGGTACCCGCAGCTGCCCCGCGCGCAGGCGCTCGATCAGCTGCAGCCGGCCCGGGCCGTACAGCCCGGCCAGCCGCAGCACGATCGAGCGTAGTGGCCGCCCGGCCAGCCACTGCTCGGCCTCGTGCAGCACCGCGCCGTTGAAGCCCGTTGGGTCGGCGGGAGTGTCCTCGTCGACCCAATCGCCGTCGTGCTCGCCGTACACGGCGCTGGAGGACACCAGCAGCACGCGCTCCAGCTTGCGGACATCGAGCGCGTCGAGCAGGTGGCGCAGGCCGTCGGCATACACCGCGCGATAGGTCGCCCTGTCGCGCGCCTCCGGCGCCGGCAGGTAAACCAGCCGGGTGACCCCCTCCGGCAGGCCGCGCAGGGTTTCCGGCGCGGTGAGGTCGCCGCGCAGCCAGTGGATGCCGCGCTTGCCTGCCTCCGGCGGCCGCCGCCGCAAGGCCCATACCTCGTCGCCCTGCGCCAGCAGGCGCTGCGCCACGCGTTCGCCGAGATCGCCGCACCCGGCCAGCAATGTACGTTCGCTCACCGCCACGTCCCGTTCACCTGCCTGTTAGCATTTGCCCATGAATCCGTCGCGCAACCTGTTCATCATCGGTCCGACCGGCGCCGGCAAGACCTCGATCGGGCGACGGCTTGCCGCGCATTATGGCCTGCCGTTCGTCGACCTCGACCAGGAAATCGAACGCCATTGCGGCGTGGATGTAAACACCGTCTTCGAGATCGAGGGCGAGGCCGGCTTCCGCCAGCGCGAAAGCGCGCTGCTGGAGGAATTCAGCCGGCGCCCCGGCGTGCTGCTGGCTACCGGCGCCGGCGCGGTGCTGGCCAGCCACAACCGCCGTCAGCTGCGCGAGCAGGGCTACGTGGTATGGCTGCAGGCCACCATCGAGCAGCAGCTGGAGCGGCTGGAGCGCGACCACCACCGCCCGCTGCTGGCAGTGCCGGACCGGCGCGGGCGGCTGCAGGCGATGGCGCTGGCGCGCGACCCGCTCTACCGCGAGCTCGCCGACCTCGCCGTGCCCGGCGAGCACGGCAGCGTCGCCGCCGCCTGCGAGCGCTGCATCGAGCTGATCGACCGGCACTGGCGGCACCCATTCCCGGCAAGGCCACCGCAGACCGCATGAACCCTCCCGCCCTCCAGACCGTCGACGTCACCCTCGGCCCGCGCAGCTATCCGGTATGGATCGGCGCCGGCCTGCTCGCCGAGCATGCGCGCTGGCGCGCCATGCTGCGCGGCCGGCATGCGCTGGTGGTCAGCAACACCACGGTGGCGCCGCTGTACCTGCCGCACATCGAGGCGGGGCTGCACGGCCTGCGCTGGGCCAGCTTCCTGCTCGACGACGGCGAGGCGCACAAGAGTTTCGCCAACGTGGGCCGCGTGCTGGAAGCGCTGGGCGAACTCGGCGCCACCCGCGACGCCTGCGTGATCGCGCTGGGCGGCGGCGTGGTCGGCGACCTGGCCGGCTTCAGCGCTGCCTGCTGGATGCGCGGCATCGACTTCATCCAGATGCCGACCACCCTGCTGGCGATGGTCGACTCCTCGGTCGGCGGCAAGACCGGGGTGAACCTGCCGGCAGGCAAGAACCTCGCCGGCGCGTTCCACCAGCCGCGCGCGGTGGTCGCCGACATCGAGACCCTGGGCAGCCTGCCCGACCGCGAATACCGCGCCGGCCTGGCCGAGGTGATCAAGGGCGCCGCGATCGGCGACGAACCGTTCTTCGCCTGGCTGGAGCGGCACGCCGACGCACTGGCCGCGCGCGATCCCGCCACCGTGCAGGAGGCGATCGCGCGCAAGGTCGCCTACAAGGCCGGCGTGGTCGCCCGCGACGAAACCGAGCAGGGCGAGCGCGCCCTGCTCAACCTCGGCCACACCTTCGGCCATGCGCTGGAAACCGCCGGCCACTACACCGCCCTGCTGCATGGCGAGGGCGTGGCGATCGGCATGCTGCTGGCGGCGCGACTGTCCGAGCGGCTCGGCATGAGCGTGCCGGCCGCCACCATCCGCCTGCAGCGTCTGCTGGAAACCCTCGGCCTGCCGGTGGCGATCCCGCCCGGCATGGACGCGCAGCAACTGCTGGCGCTGATGCGGCTGGACAAGAAGAACACCGCCGGCACGCTGCGGTTGATCCTGTGGCGCGGCATCGGCCGCGCGGAGATCGTTGCCGGCGTGGACGAGGCCGACGTGCTGGCCACACTGCAAACCACCGGATAGCCCATGACGCCGTAGGGCGGGCACTGTCCGCCGGCTCTTGCCTTGCTACCACCGAGAGCGGCAGGCATTGCCTGCCCTACGGGCCTGCGGCATCCGCGGCCGAGGGTGTGCCCGCGCAAATCCTATAAACTGTGTCGTCCGGCTACGCGCCGTTCGTGCTGCACTCCTGGAACCCATGCGCCTCTACCTGCAAACCGTGCCCGGCAGTACCGAGGCACCCCGCTACGTCCAGATCACGCTGGAGCAGGACCTGCTCGGCGGCTGGACGCTGTACCGCGAATCCGGTACCCAGGGCGGCCGCGCCACCATGAAGCGCGAGCAGTTCCTGGAGCGCGACGAGGCGGTCGCCGCCTTCGAGAAGGCCCGCGACGCCCAGCTCAAGCGCGGCTTCCGCCTGATGTTTGCCCAAGGGCTGGAAGGCCCGTACGGACGTTGATTGAAATGACCGATGCGTTGAAGAACGACCGCTTCCTGCGCGCGCTGCGCCGCGAACCCACCGACACCACGCCGATCTGGGTGATGCGCCAGGCCGGCCGCTACCTGCCGGAGTACCGCGCCACCCGCGAACGCGCCGGCAGCTTCATGGGACTGGCGCAGAACCCCGAGTACGCCTGCGAAGTGACCCTGCAGCCGCTCGAGCGCTTCGAGCTGGACGCCGCGATCCTGTTCTCCGACATCCTCACCATCCCCGACGCGATGGGCCTGGGCCTGTCGTTCGCCCACGGCGAAGGCCCGCAATTCACGCGCCCAGTGCGCAGCGCCGCCGACATCGCGAAACTCGCCGTGCCGGACATGGACGGCGAACTGCGCTACGTGATGGACGCAGTGCGCCTGATCCGCCGGGAACTGCACGGCCGCGTGCCGCTGATCGGCTTCTCCGGCAGCCCGTGGACGCTGGCCTGCTACATGGTCGAAGGCGCCGGTTCACGCGATTTCGCCACCTTGAAGGCGATGTGCTGGAACGAGCCGAAACTCGCCCACCAACTGCTCGACACGCTGGCGCAGTCCGTCGCCGCCTACCTGATCGCCCAAGCCGCCGCCGGCGCCCAGGCCCTGATGATCTTCGACACCTGGGGCGGCCTGCTCGGCCCCGCGCCGTTCCGCGAATTCTCGCTGCGCTACATGGCGCAGATCGTTGCCGCGCTGAAGGCCGATGCCGCTTCACGCGAACTGCCGGTGATCCTGTTCTCCAAGGGCGCCGGCCAGCACCTGGCGGAAATGGCCGGCACCGGCTGCGCCGCGCTCGGCGTCGACTGGACCATGAATCTCGCCGACGCCCGCCGCGCGGTCGCCGGCAAGGTCGCCCTGCAAGGCAACCTCGACCCCGCGGTGATGCGCGCGAACCCGGAAGTGATCCGCCGCGAGGCACGCGCCGTGCTCGACAGCTATGGCAACCACCCTGGCCACGTGTTCAACCTCGGCCACGGCATCACGCCGGAAGTCGATCCGGAGCATGTGAAGGTGCTGGTGGACGAGGTGCACGCGTACGGGCGCATCCTGCGCGGCAGCTGAGCAAGGCTTCAACGGAGTCGGCCGATGAGGTGGCTCGTCGCCAAGTACCTGATCACCGCGGCCGTCGTCGTGCTCGTCTCCGAAGTCGCCAAGCGCAGCGACCGCCTCGGCGGCCTGCTCGCCGCGCTGCCGCTGGTCACCGTGCTGGCGCTGATCTGGCTGTACGTCGAGCGCCAGCCGCAAGTGAAGATCGCCAACCACGCCTGGTACACGTTCTGGTGCGTCGTGCCGACGCTGCCGATGTTCCTGGCCTTTCCTGTGCTGCTGCCGCGCCTCGGCTTCTGGCCGACATTGCTGGCCTGCGTGGTGATCACCGTGGTGTGTTTCTGGCTGTTTGCGCTGCTGGTGCGGCGGTTTGGGATTGAGCTGCTGTAACTCTGCAGCCACTCCTTCTCTTTTGCACCGCAGCTCTCCGACAAAGCCCTTGCCTCAGCTACGAGTTTTTGATGAGTTCAACGAGTTTTCTCCTCTGGTCGTCGTCAAGACTCGATATCAAATGCTCGTGCAAAGTTTTCTCGTACAGATCAAGTCCGTTTGGCAGGCGCCGGTAACACATCATCCGTATATCGGGAAGACACTCCAGACCATACAGCGTCTGAATATCAGGCCATGAAGCAATGACAAGGCCTTCAATAGTGTCGTTCTTGGCAGCCAGTCGCGTTCTGACCCACCCCATGTAACGCAGTACTTGGCCAAGTACTTGATCGCTCGTCTTACGCACTTTCAGTTCTATCACGAGCCAACCCGGCCGATTCCGGTGCTGTGCAAGAAGATCTATGATCCCAATCTCTCCGGCGTCGACGTGCCCCTTTTCATAGAGCTTCCACTCCTTTCCTAAGCTCGTTGCATCCCAATGCTGCGCCAAGTAGCTTTGCAAGTTTGCTTCCAACTCAAAAGGACCAGCATCTGGCAAGTTTGGATGGCTAGTTGGAATTTCGTTAGCTATGGAAGTTAGTTTTCTCTGAGCTGCATCTTCGTTGCGACACAGCGCCAATTGCGGATAAAAATCGAGAGACTTTGCCAATCGCACAGCGCGAGAAATAGTCATTGGACTGACGCCAAGCTGTGTCGCTGTTTGTCTCCCGGATCCACCTTTGCTTAACTGGACGCTATTTGCTGCGTGCACGAGTCTGACCCGTGTAGGCCACGAGCTACTAGGTATTGATGCAAGCTGCGCTTTCAACCTGCCCCAATCGACGATCATGTCACCTTCAAAGGAGTATCCGCACACGCAAAGCGCGTCACCTCTAGCTACAGAACAGACAGGGCAGCATTCCATCGTGGCATCCCAGAGCATCGCAATTAGGAATAATCATGGTGCCCTTGCGTCGGTTGCCTACGCTGCAACAGCCTGCAAGCGCACACCTAGCGCACTGAGTACCTTCAGCACAGTGTCGTAGCGTGGCTTGGCACCCGCGGAAAGCGCCTTGTACAGGCTTTCGCGGCCAAGCCCCGTGTCCCGCGCCAGCTGGGCCATGCCGCGGGCCCGGGCGACGTCCTTGATGGCGGTGAGGAACAGGTCGGGGTCGGGATCTTCCAGTGCTGCGGTCAGGTATTCGGCAACGGCTTCGTCGCTGTTGAGATAGTCGGCTGCATCGAAGGGTTTGACGCCCAGTGCCTTCAACGCTACAGGGTTGGCTTTGATGGTTTTCATGGGGCTACTCCTTCAGTGCGCGAGCTATATCCAGCGCTTGCTTGATGTCGTGTCGCTGGCTGGTCTTGCTGCCGCCAGCCAGCAACAGATAGACCACGCTGCCGATCCGCATGTAGTACACGCGATATCCGGGGCCGGTGTTTATTCGCATTTCGGAAACGCCGTCGCCTACTGGCTTGGTATCACCGAAGTGACCGAACTCCGCCGCGCGAATGCGCTGCGCAATGCGCGCCTTGCCGATGCCGTCCTTGAGCGCCGAAAGCCAAGTATCGAACGCTGCCGTGCGATGGAATGTGTTCACCGTAGTAGTGTATCTTTTTGGATACATCTGTCAATACACCAAATTAAGGTACCGCTGGCCGGCGAGAATCCGTGGCTCGGGCGTTGCGCAATCACAGCTGGCTAAAGCATCAAGCACGAGCATTGAGGGCAAGAGCCCCTCTCCCCAGCCCTCCCCTGCAAACAGGGGAGGGAGCAAAGCGGCCCAGCGCCCCACCCGGCGCCGCCAGGCAACGACCGATATTCGCGGTTTTTGGCAGCCCAGCCCCCTCCCCGTACAATGACCCGCTTTCCCCCATGACAAAGCGCGCGCCCTGCGCGCGCCACCCGAGCCTACCCCGATGGAAAAGAGTTTCGAACCTGCCCAGATCGAGTCGAAGTGGTACGAGCGCTGGGAAGCCAGCGGCGCGTTCCAGCCGTCGGGCAAGGGTGATCCGTACTGCATCCTGCTGCCGCCGCCGAACGTCACCGGCACGTTGCACATGGGGCATGCGTTCCAGCAGACGGTGATGGACATGCTGGTGCGCTACCAGCGCATGCGCGGCATGAACACGCTGTGGCAGGTCGGTACCGACCATGCGGGCATCGCCACCCAGAAGATCGTGGAGAACCAGCTCGCGGTCGAGGAGAAGACGCGGCACGACCTGGGCCGCGATGCGTTTGTCGAACGGGTGTGGAAATGGAAGGAGGAATCCGGCTCCACCATCACCAACCAGATGCGTCGGATCGGCGCCGCGGCGGATTGGTCGCGTGAGCGCTTCACCATGGACGAGGGGCTGTCGGCTGCGGTGCGCAAGGTGTTCGTCGACTGGTATCGCGCGGGGCTGATCTATCGCGGCAACCGGCTGGTGAACTGGGATCCAGTGCTGGGCACGGCGGTGTCGGACCTGGAAGTGAACAACGTCGAGCGCGACGGCCATATGTGGTCGATCCGCTATCCGGTCGCGGGCAGCGACGAGAGCGTCGTCGTGGCCACCACCCGCCCCGAGACCATGCTGGGCGACGTCGCGGTGGCGGTGCATCCGGAAGACGAACGCTACGCGCACCTGGTCGGCAAGACGCTGAAGCTACCGCTCACCGACCGGCTTATTCCAATCATCGCCGACGACTACGTCGACAAGGATTTCGGTACCGGCTGCGTGAAGATCACCCCGGCGCACGACTTCAACGACTACGCGATCGGCCAGCGGCACAAGCTGGCGCCGCTCACCATCTTCACGCTGGACGCCAAGGTCAACGACAACGCGCCACCGAAATACCGCGGCCTCGACCGCTACGACGCGCGCAAGGCCGTGCTGGCCGACCTCGACGCACTTGGCCTGTTGGTCGAAACCAGGCCGCACAAGTTGCAGGTGCCGGTGAGCCAGCGTTCGGACGCGGTGATCGAGCCGATGCTGACCGACCAGTGGTTCGTCGACCTCACCTCGGACGAGCAGAAGGATGGACGTCCGGGCGGCCGCAAGGCGATCACCGAACCGGCGCTGGACGCCGTGCGTTCGGGCGAGATCAAGTTCGTGCCGGAGAACTGGAGCACCACCTACACGCAGTGGCTGGACAACATCCAGGACTGGTGCATCAGCCGCCAGCTGTGGTGGGGCCACCGCATCCCGGCGTGGTACGACGAGGCCGGCAGCATCTTCGTGGGCGAGGACGAGGCCGATGCGCGCGCCAACGCCATCACCGAACCGGTCGGCGCGCTGCGCCAGGACGACGACGTGCTGGACACCTGGTTCAGCTCCGCGCTGTGGCCGTTCTCCACCCTGGGCTGGCCGGCGAACGGCCCGGTGAAAAACGAGCGCGGCGAAGTCGTAGCGAACTGGGAGAAGGACAAGATCTTTCTGCCCAGCGCGGTGCTGGTCACCGGCTTCGACATCATCTTCTTCTGGGTCGCCCGCATGGTGATGGCGACCAAGTACTTCACCGGCCAGATCCCGTTCCGCGAGGTCTACATCAACGCCATCGTGCGCGATGCGGAAGGCCAGAAGATGTCCAAGTCCAAGGGCAACACGCTGGACCCGCTGGACCTGATCGACGGCATCGCCTTGGAGCCGCTGGTGGAAAAATCCACCCAGTCGCTGCTGATCCCGCAGGTGCGCGCCAAGGTCGAGAAGCGCATCCGCAAGGACTACCCCGACGGCATCCCGGCGATCGGCACGGACGCGCTGCGCTTCACCTTCGCCGCGCTGGCCAGTTACAGCCGCACGATCAACTTCGACATCAAGCGCGCCGAAGGCTACAAGGCGTTCTGCAACAAGCTGTGGAACGCGGCGCGGTTCGTGTTGATGAACCTGCCCGAGGGCGAGATCACCGCGCCGGCGAGCACCCCGGCCACCGAGGCCGAGCGCTGGATCCTCACGCGCCTCAAACACACTTTAGATTACGTCGAGCAGCATTTCGGCACTTACCGCTTCGATCAACTGGCACAGGCGTTGTACGAATTCGTCTGGAACGAGTACTGCGACTGGTTCCTCGAACTGGCCAAGCCTGCCCTGAGCAAGGTCGAAGGGCCGGCCTTGAACGGCGACGACGCCGCGGCGGCCACCTCGACCCGTCACACCTTGCTGGTGGTGCTGGAAAGCGTGCTGCGCGCGCTGCATCCGGTGATTCCGTTCATCACCGAGGAAATCTGGCAGTCGGTGGCACCGAAGCTTGGCCTGACCGAAGACAGCCTGATGCAGCGACCGTGGCCACACTCGGGGGAAATCGCTGCCGACATCGCAGCCACGGCCGAAATCGAATGGTTCAAGAACGTGCTCTCCGGCATCCGCCGGATCCGCTCGGAAATGAACATCCAGCCCGCCAAGACGATCCCGCTGCTGCTTGCCGACGGCGATGCCGGCGATCGTGCCCGCGTGGCGAAGTTTGCCTCGCAGATCGCCTTCCTCGCCCGCACCGAGGCACCGCGGTGGATCGAAGCCGGAGCCGCGGAGCCCGCCGCGGCCGCCGCCGTGGTCGGCGCGCTGCGCGTGCTGATCCCGCTTGCCGGGCTGATCGACCTCGGCGCGGAGAAGGCGCGCCTGGCCAGGGAAATCACCCGCATCGAGGCCGAGATCAGGAAGTGCGAGGGCAAGCTCGGCAACGCCAGCTTCGTCGCCAACGCGCCCGCCGAGGTGGTGGCGCAGGAGCGCCAGCGCATCGCCGACTGGAATGCCACGCTGGGCGCGCTGCGCGAGCAGGCGCAAAAGCTGGGCTGAAGAACTGCAAATAGGCGATGGACGATCTCTTCGTCGCCCCTGGACAAGACGCCCGGGCAGTCGCGACGATTGCCCCCGGCTGCCGCTCCAACGCCTCAGGTATCGTGGCCGACCTGCCCCGGCGAGAAATCGCGCGTCTTGCGCACGGCCAACTGGTTGCTGGTGCCCAGCAATTCGTAATAACCGTCGAGCGTGGCCAGCAGCCCGTCCACGCCGAGCTTGGGCGTTTCGGTCTTCACGCTTTCGATCTGCTTCTTCAGCCCTTCGGTCCACCACCGGCGGCCCGACCAGCGCAGCCACTTGCGCGTCAACCAGCCGGGACGCGGCGGGGATCCCAGCTTCGGCGGCACCCACAGGTAGTCGTCGAAGATCATCACCCCGCCAACTTTCAGCAAGGGCCACGCCATGACGCCATCGGCCAGCGCACCGAAAGCGGAATGCCAGCCGTCGATGTAGATGATGTCGTAGGGGCCTTCGACGCGCCGCAGCGAGTCGAAACTCGGTCCCGGGAACTCCCGGATCCGCTCGCGCCAAGCCGCCGTGTTGGCGCGGAAGCGCGCGTGGTAGTCGCCATAGACCGGATCAACCTGAAAGAAGTCCAGGCAGTCGATCGAGCTGTCCGCGGCGGTCAGAATGTTCTCGCACAGCCAGAGGGTCGAACGCCCCTCGAAGCTGCCGATCTCCAGGGCACGCAGGCCAGATTTGCCGCGCAGCGAAGCCAGCCACTGCTCCCAATACGGAATGTTGTGGTGGAACCAATCGGTCGAAAACTGTCCTTGCACTGGCCAGAACCCTTCGCGTAAACGAAGGCGGCATGCTAGCACCGCCGGGAGCCTCATCCGTGCGAATGGCCCGATGGCGCTCCGGCCCCGCGCATACGTCAGGTGGCCGGCGGCTCCAGCGCCATGACGATCGCATCCTCGCGACCGTTGCGCGCCGGGTAGTAACGCGGCCGGCGGCCGATCTCGCGGAACCCCGCCGATTCGTACAGCGCCTTCGCCAACGGGTTCGACGGGCGCACCTCCAGGAAGATCCGCTCGGCGCCGTTCCAACGCGCGATGTCCAGCAGCCGACCCAGCAGATGCCGGCCCAGGCCGCGGCCGCGCCAGTCGGGCCCGACGCAGAGGTTCAACACGTGCGCCTCGCCGGCACCCGTCGACAGGATGCCGTAGCCGGCGACCACCCCGTCCACGCACAGCACCCAGCACGGATGCCCGGCCTTCACGCAATCGCCGAAGATGCCCGGCGACCACGGAAACTCGTAGGAGGCCTTCTCCATCGCACCGACCGTATCCAGGTCCTCCATGCGCATGGCGCGCACCTGGATCACCGGCTTGATCACCGCGACCACGGCTCAGTTCCCCGCCGCGGCCAGCGCGCGACGCAGGCTGCGCAGCGCGTTCCACAGCCGCCGCTTGGCCTCGGCGCGGGCCAGCACCAGGGCCGGTTCGTCGGCCAGCACGATCTGCGCGTCGCGCATCACCGCCGCCGGCAGCGCGCGCCCCAGCGCGTGCGCCTGCGTTTCGCCGAATACCAGGTAGGCACGCGCCACCGGCACCTCGCCGGCGAGCTGGCCGGCGCTCACCGTGACCCGCGCGGCGCGCGCCAGGACGGCGCCGCATGCGCCGAGGGCGCGGCCGACCAGGTCGAGTTCGCGTGTGCCGCAACCCTGCGGCAGCACCACCACGCAGGCGACGCTCCCCGCCGCCGCGACCGGCTCGTCACGCGCGGGGACAACCGCCGGCGGTGGTGCGCGCCGCACCCACGGCGTCACGCCCAACGCGCGCAGCACGCGGGCACGGTGGGTGGCGCCGGCTTGCAACATGCTCATGTCGCGCTGCGCCGCGTGCGGCGCCGGTGCGTGGCCAGGCCCCAGATCGTCCACACCGGGCCGGACAGCAGGTAGACCGTGAAGCCGACGAACAGCACCCGCGGCGTGTCCAGGATCAGCAGCGCCAGCAGCAGCACCGCGGCCACCATCCACACGAACGGCACGCGCTGGCGGTCGCCCATCGGCAGCGACTTGAAGCTGAAATAGCGGAAGCGGCTGACCATCAGCAGGCCGACCACGATGGTGAGCCCCGGCGTGACGAAGCAGAAGTCGGCGCCGGTCAAGCCGAACTTCTCCACGCTCCACACGAACGACATGCACACCGCCGCGGCCGCCGGGCTGGCCAGCCCCTGGAAATAGCGCTTGTCGGCCACGCCGACCTGGGTGTTGAAGCGCGCCAGCCGCAAGGCGGCGCAGGCGGCGTAGATGAAGGCCGCCGCCCAGCCCAGCTTGCCCCACAACGGGCCGAACTCGCGCAGCGTCGACAGCGACCAGGTGTACATCACCAGCGACGGCGCCAGCCCGAAGCTGACCAGGTCCGACAGCGAGTCGTACTGGACGCCGAATTCGCTCTGGGTGCCGGTCATCCGCGCCACCCGCCCGTCCATGCCGTCCAGCAACGCGGCAATGAACACCGCCACCGCGGCCTCGGTGTAGCGCCCGCCGATGCCGGCGATGATCGCGAAGAAACCGGCGAACATCGCCCCCGTGGTGAACAGGTTCGGCAACAGGTAGATACCCCGGTGCCGGGGCGGGCGAACGGGCGTGGTTTCGCTCATGAATCAGGACCGTGACAGGATGCGCGCAGTGTAAACCATCGGCCGCTTGAGTCCGGGTCGGCGGAGTGTTAACAAGGTAGCCAGAATTTTCCCGCGAAATGGAGAACGCCATGCACCGCTTGCTGATCGTCCTGGCACTGTTGCTGCTGGCCCCGCTGGCCACCGCCCAGGTCTTCAAATGGACGGACGCCGGCGGCACCGTGCACTACTCGGAAACCCCGCCGGCGCAAGGCACGAAGTTCACCCGGGTGACCACCACCGGCACCGTGGAGCCGCCGGCGCCCCCTGCAAGCAGCCAGCCCGCGGATCACCAAGAAACCCAGGCCGGCCCGGCCAAGCCCGTGACCGATACGCCGGAAAACCGCGGCAAGCTGTGCGCGTCGCTGAAAACCAACCTCGCCGCGCTGCAGGGCGGCAGACCCGTGGTGATGCAGCAGGACGGCAAATCCGTGGCCCTGGACGCCGACCAGCGCAAGCAGCAGACCGCCTCGACCCAGGCACAGTACGACCAGTACTGCAGGAACTGATCGCGCATGCCCCGCACCATGGCGCCGGCGGCAGCCGGCCACTGCCGGCGATGTCCGTCCGGCGACGGCGGGCCGCTACAATAAGCGTCTTCATCACGCCGGAACCGCTCGCATGCGCCTCAGCCAATTCCACCTGGCCACCGTCAAGGAAGTCCCCGCCGACGCCGAAATCGCCAGCCACCGGCTGATGCTGCGTGCCGGCATGATCCGCAAGCTCGCCTCCGGCCTGTACACCTGGAGCCCGCTGGGCCTGCGCGTGCTGCGCAAGGTGGAAAACATCGTGCGCGAGGAAATGGACCGCGCCGGCGCGATCGAAATGCTGATGCCTTCGGTGCAGCCGAAGGAATTGTGGGAAGAAACCGGTCGCTGGGAAAAATTCGGTGGCCAATTGCTGAAAATCAAGGACCGCAAGGGCCAGGAATTCTGCTATGGCCCGACCCACGAGGAAGTGGTTACCGACTTTGCCCGCAACGAGCTGAAAAGCTACAAGCAGCTGCCAGTCAACTTCTACCAGATCCAGACCAAGTTCCGCGACGAGATCCGCCCACGTTTCGGCGTGATGCGCGCGCGCGAATTCCTGATGAAGGATGCGTATTCATTCCACCTGAGCCAGGATTCGCTGGCCGAAACCTACGCGGCGATGTACCAGGCTTATGTGCGCATTTTCACCCGCCTGGGATTGACCTTTCGCGCGGTGCAGGCCGATACCGGCGCGATCGGCGGCAATGCCAGCCACGAATTCCAGGTACTGGCCGATTCCGGCGAGGACGCCATCGCGTTTTCCGACGGCTCCGACTACGCCGCGAATCTCGAAAAGGCCGAGGCGCTGGCGCCGGCCACGGAACGCCCCGCTCCGGCCGCCGCCCTGCAGCGGGTCGACACGCCCACCCAGAAGACCATCGGCGACATCGCCGGCTTCCTCAAGGTCAGCCCGCGGCAATGCGTGAAGACCCTGCTGGTGCGCGGCCGCGACGGCCTGGTGGCGCTGTGCCTGCGCGGCGACCACGAGGTCAACGAGGTGAAGGCTGGCAAGCTGGCCGAACTGCCGGGCGAGTCGGTGCTAGCCAGCGAGGAGGAGATCCTCGCCGCCACCGGCACCCGCCCCGGCTTCATCGGCCCGGTCGGCCTGCCGGCGTCGATCCCGGTGATCGTCGACCGCGACGCCGCCATGCTCGCCGACTTCGTCTGCGGCGGCAATGCCGACCGCACGCACTGCACCGGCGCCAACTGGGAACGCGATGCCCGCATCACCCGCGTCGCCGACCTGCGCAACGTGGTCGAGGGCGACCTCTCGCCCGACGGCAAGGGCACGCTGCATATCGCCCGCGGCATCGAGGTCGGCCACGTGTTCCAGCTGGGCACCAAGTACGCCGAGGCGCTAGGCGCCACCGTGGTGGACGAAACCGGCACGCCGCAGGTGATGACCATGGGCTGCTACGGCATCGGCGTCAGCCGCATCGTCGCCGCCGCGATCGAGCAGCGCCACGACGAGGCCGGCATCCTCTGGCCGGAAGCGATGGCGCCCTGGCGCGTAGCGGTCTGCGTGATCAACCCGAAGAATTCGCCCGCCGTCGGCGCGGCCGGCGAAGCGCTCTACCAGGCGCTGCTCCAGCGCGGCGTCGAGGCCATGCTGGACGACCGCGGCCTGCGCGCGGGCAGCATGTTCGCCGACATGGAGCTGATCGGCATACCGCATCGCGTGGTGGTCAGCGAGCGCGGGCTGGCCGCCGGCACGCTGGAATATCGCGCCCGCGAGGAAAGCGAAAACCGACCGCTCAGCCAGGACGAGCTGTTCGCCCTGCTCGGCTGAACCGGCGCCACGGGCGATTAACGAAAACGGCCGCCCAGTGCGGCCGTTTTCATATTCGGCACGGCGTGGCCCGCCGCCGACCGATTCAAAAGCCCGTCACATTATTAATCACCCTTAATGTGAAACGTATTTCACACGGTGCGTTCCGCTTTACAAATATTCTGCAAATCAGCGAGAATCGCCGGCACTGCAAGTTTTTTGCTCGTCCGGCACCGGCCTGCATAATGGCCGCATTTAATTGCCGATACTTACCCGGAGTCCATCATGGCCGTCGATATCAAGAACCTCAATCACAACCAGCTCAATGAGCTCATCAGCAAGGCCCAGATCCGCCAGAATGAATTGCGCAAGGAAAAAGTCGCCAAGCTGCGCGAGAAAGTGCACGCCCTGATCAAGGCCGAGGGGTATGCCTTCGAGGATATCTTCGGCAGCGCGCGCGCCAAGGCCAAGCGCAGCACCGGGACGGTCGCGCCGAAGTACCGCAATCCGGCCAATCCCGCGCAGACCTGGTCCGGCCGCGGCAAGCGTCCGCACTGGTTCAATGACGCGCTGAAGGCCGGCAAGAAAGAAAAGGACCTGGCGGTCTGATCGTCGTCTTTTCCGCTGATTCAATGAAAACGCCGGCCTCGTGCCGGCGTTTTTTGTTGGTTACAAGGCAACGCCGCATTCGCCAGAGTGGGCGGGCGCGATTCCTTCCCCTGCCAAGCAGGGGGAGGTCAGGAGGGGGTTTTTGCTCTGACTTGGCCAAGAGCGACCCCTCCCCAACCCTCCCCTGCCTTGCAGGGGAGGGGGCAAACGTGCCTAGCTCTCCTGCCTTGCAGGGGACAAACGTGCCGAGCCGGCTCTCGTCTCGATGGACAAGGTGGCAGGAAGAATATGTCTTCGGCTGCTTTTGTTTACAGGGAGCGGCGCGGCGACACCAGCAGGTCGCCGAACATCAGCCCCGCCACCAGCGACACCAGCAGGGTGATCAGCAGCAGGCCGGTGTCCATGCTCAGCGTGGTATCCCGTTCGAGCAGGAACGACACGCTGCGGAAGCCGACACTGCCCGGCACCAGCAGCAGGATGCCCGGTTCGCGGACCACCGCGCCCGGCCGGTGCACGAAGCGCGCGAAGACATTCGCCAGCGCGGCCAGCAGCAGGCCGCCGAGGAAGACGCCCACCGGCGCGGCGGGCAACGAGCCGGCGATCGCACCGCCCCAGCGCGTGGCGAGGTAGCCCACCGCCACCGCCACGATCACCACCGGCCAGTCGCGGCGGGCCGCACGGAACAGGATCGCGAACGCGATCGCGGCGACCAGCAGGGCCGGGTAGTCGGTCCAGGCGGGCAACGCCGGCAGCGCGAAGTCGCGTGCGGTGATGCCCACCGCCGCGCACAGCTGGGTCGCGGCAATCGTGCCGAAGGTGAGCTTGAGCAGGGTCGACATCGCGCCGGCCATGCGAGCCATGCCGGACACCAGATGCTGGCTGGAAATCTCGCGCACCGCGGTGGTCAGCGACATGCCCGGCACCAGGATGATCAGGCTGGCCAGCACTACCGACCTGATCGCCAGCGGCACCACGAACGCGCTCACCATGATCGCCACCGTGGTGGCCACCAGCGCGCTGATCGCGTCGCTGGCCGCGGCCAGCTGCGGCCGGCTGGCCGCCAGCAGGGTGATGCCGCCGATGATCATGCCGATCACGCCGGCGACCAGCAGGTCCACCCAGGAGCTGTGCAGGAACAAGGCCGCGATGCTGGCCGCGGACAGGCCGTAGCTGGCGATCGCGCCGATCTTCTCGCGCCGCGTGTCGGGCCGGCCCAGCTCGCGCAGAAGGTGGAAACCCTCGCGCAGGCCCAGTTCGCCGGCGATCGTGCGGTCGGCGATGTCGTCGGCCTGGCACAGCCGCTCCAGGTTCACCTCGCCCGGCGCCAGCCGCATCACCTGGGTGGTCTGCGCCACGCCCTCCTCGCCCTGGGCCAGGTCGGCGAAGGAAATGATGATCGCGGTGGGGCTGGACCACACGTCGGCGGACAGCCCCAGCCGCTGCGCCACGCCGGCGATCGCCATCTCCAGGCGCGGCGCGGAGGTGCCGTACTGGTGCAGCCTTCGCGCCAGTTCCAGCACGAAGGCGATGCGCGTGGTCAGCGCCGTGGTGGCGAACTGCTGCCGGCCGATGGCGTCGCCGGCGCTCATGCCGCGGCGCGCACCTGCAGCGTGGTGCCAGCGACGGCGACCACCTCCACCGTGGCGCCCCGCGGCAGGTCCGGCCCGCTGACCAGCCATTGGCCGTCACCCACGCGGGCCTTGCCGCGGCCGTTGACGATCGGCTCGACCAGCTCGTAGCGCTGCCCGATCATCTGCTCGGCGCGCCGGTTCAGGCGCTCGTCGCCGGACGCGCGCCGCTCCAGCCGTGGCCGCAGCCAGCGCGCGTAACCCACGCAGGAAGCGAACGCGAGCAGGCCGAACAACAGCGCCTGCGCCAGCAGGCCCAGCGCGGGATCGACCCACAGCACCACGCCCATCGCGGCGGCCGCCAGGCCGATCCACAGCAGGAAATAGCCGGGCAGCAGCAACTCCCCGGCGATCAGCAGCAAGGCCAGGATCCACCACAGGTAATGCATTGCAATCGACTCGAACATGACGGATTTCCGTGAAAGATGACGACAGGCAGGCGGACGACTCCCCTCTCCGATTCATGGGAGAGGGGCTGGGGGAGAGGGCGCTTCGACGATCAGACGAATCTGCTCCAGCACACTCTCCGTGCGATTCAATACATCGTGGTTCCAGAAACGCAGCACGAGCAGTCCTTGCGCTGCCAGCCACTGATCACGTTGGCGATCATAGGCGACTTGCTCGCAATGTTGGCCGCCATCGACTTGGACGACCAAGTGCCGTTCAACGCAAATGAAATCGATGATGTACGGCCCCATGGGTTTCTGCCGTTTGAATTTCAGGCCCAGGAAGCGGTGGGCACGCAGGTGGTACCACGGGCGCTGCTCCGCGGGTGTCTGGCCACTGCGCATGGCCTTGGCGTTTGCGAGGTTGTCCATGCCCTCTCTCCCACCTGACGCCCTCTCCGTCGACATCGTACCCTCTCCCCCGCCCCTCTCCCGCAAGCGGGAGAGGGGCGCACGACATCAGCGCGGCGATGGCATCTTGATGGCGGCTTGCTGCTGGCCGAGCGATTCCTTCGCCAGCTCGCCGATGCCGGCCAGTGCGCCGATCACGCCGGTGGCCTCGATCGGCAGCAGCAGCATCTTCTGGTTCGGCGAGGCGGCCATCGCCTTCAGCGCCTCGACGTAGTTGTTGGCGACGAAGTAGTTCAGCGCGTTGACGTTGCCGTTGGCGATCGACTCGGACACCATCGTGGTCGCCTTCGCCTCGGCCTCGGCCGAACGTTCGCGGGCTTCGGCGGCGCGGAACGCGGCTTCCTTCTCGCCCTCGGCGGCGAGGATCACCGACTGCTTCTCGCCCTCGGCCTTGAGGATCGCCGCCTGGCGGAAGCCCTCGGCGTCGAGGATGTTGGCGCGCTTCTCGCGCTCGGCCTTCATCTGCCGCGCCATCGCATCGACCAGGTCGCGCGGCGGCGAGATGTCCTTGATCTCGATGCGGTTGACCTTGACGCCCCACGGATGCGTGGCCTCGTCCACCACGCGCAGCAGCTTGGCGTTGATCGCGTCGCGCTGGCTCAGGCTCTCGTCCAGGTCCAGCGAGCCGAGCACGGTGCGGATGTTGGTCATGATCAGCGCCAGCGTGGCCTGCTCGAGCTGGGCCACCTCGTAGGCCGCCTTGGCCGCGTCCAGCACCTGGTAGAACACCACGCCGTCCACGCGCACCACCGCATTGTCCTTGGTGATGACGTCCTGCGAGGGCACGTCCAGCACCTGCTCCATCATGTTCATCTTGCGCCCGACCGCCTGGTAGATCGGGACCAGGAAATGCAGGCCCGGGGTAAGCGTGCGGGTGTACTTGCCGAACGTCTCCACCGTCCACTCGAAGCCCTGCGGCACGATGCGCACCAGCTTGACCACGCCGATGACCACGACGGCCACGACGACCAACGCAAGCAGCTGTCCCATTGCCCACCTCATTCCATGTGAAGAAGGCTTGAGTATAGGCGAGGCCGCGCGGCTCCGGCCGTTATCGCGCCGCCGTTTGCGGCAGGCGCAGGCTCACCCGCAGGCCGCCGCCCTCGCGGTTGGCCAGCAGCACGCGGCCGCCGTGCGCCTCGGTGATCTCGCGCGCCAGCGCCAGGCCCAGGCCGGTACCGGAGCGCTTGGTCGAATAGAACGGCAGCAGCGCCTGCGCCAGCACCGTCTCGCTCATGCCGGGGCCGCGATCGGCCACCTCGATGCGCAGCTCGTTCCCGACATCCTGGATCGACAGCGTGACCTCGTCGTCCGGGCCGCCCGATTCGTGCGCGTTCTTGATCAGGTTGATCAGCACCTGCTCGATCTGCGCCGCGTCGAAATGCCCCGGCCGTTGCGGCGCCGGCGCCGCCAGGCGGTACCGGCAATGCAGCGCCAGCCCGTCGAGGAACGGTTTCCACTCGATGTCCACCGGCTGCGGCGTGGGCAGCTTGGCGAAGCTGGCGTAGCCGGCGATGAAGCGGTGCAGGTGCAGCGCGCGCTCGCCGATGGTGGCGAACACGCCGGGCAGCCGATCCATCTGCCCGCGGCGGGCCAGCTCGGCGCCGGAATGCGCCAGCGAGGTGATCGGCGCCAGCGAATTGTTGAGCTCGTGGCTGATCACCCGGATCACCCGCTTCCAGGTCGCCACCTCCTGCCGCGACAGCTCGCGCGTCATGCGCCGGAACAGGTGCAGCCGATGCGGCCGGCCCTGCAGGCGGAACGCGCGCTGCGACAGGTGGAAGGTTTCCTCGCTGCCGTCCATCTCCACGCTGAGCAGCGCATCCTCGCCGCTCTCCACCGCCTTGCGCAGCGCCTCGGGTGCTTCGGCCAGCAGTTCGGCGAAGTCCAGCCCGACCAGGCTGCGCCCTTCGTTGAACAAATGCCGCGAGGCGATGTTCGCGTAGGCGACCCGGCCGATCGCATCGGTCAGCACCAGCGCCACCGGGGTGTTCTGCACCACCGTGTCGAGCAGCAGCTCGCGCTGCACCAGGTGCTGGCGCTGCTCGCGCAGGGTCTGGCCCAGCGCGTTGTGCATGCGGATCAGCTCGCCCAGCTCGTCGCGCCGGTCGACCGCGATCGAGAAGCTGAAATCGCCATCGCGATAGCTGGCCACCGCGCCCTCCAGCGCGCGCAGCAGCCGGCTCACCGGCGCCATCACCCGTCCGGCCAGCCAGAACGCCAGCGGCAACAGCACGACCACGCTGGCCAGCAGGCCGCCGTAGATGCCCAGCTGCATCGGCGCGCGTATCGACAGCGCCAGGTCCTTGCGCAGCCACAGCAGCAACTGCGGCAGCGGCCACTGGGTGACGCCGGCATAGACCAGCGCGCCGGCCACGCCGGCCACGGCCAGCAGGAGGGTCAGGCGCCCCTGCAGCGAATTCAGGCGACGCCACATCGGTCGTTCTCCTCGACGGGGGAGGGCCGGCTCAGCAACACCCGGCGCCGACCGGAGCCATCGCGCGGCCCGGCGGCGGGCCGCCCGGCCGGGCCGAAACAGGCATGATCCGGCGATAGCGCACGATGCCTCCCCTGCTGGACGCGGGCAGCCATCTTTCTACGCCTTGCGGTCGGGGGCAAGCATCGCGGCCATCAAGCCGTGGTCGCCAGGCCGTAGCGCTCCATCCGACGGTACAGCGCCTGGCGCGACAGGCCCAGGCTCTGCGCGGCGCGGCTGACCACGCCATCGGCCTTGTGCAAGGCGGTCTCCACCGCCTCGCGGCTGGGTTCGTCGAGATTGCGCGCCGTGGCGGCGGCCACCGCATGCTGCGGCAGGTTCAGCAGTTCGGGGGTGATCGGGTGGCCGCCGGCCAGCAGCGAGGCGCGCTCGATCGCGTTCTTCAATTCGCGTACGTTGCCCGGCCACGGGTAGCCCAGCAAGGCTTCGCGCGCGGCGTCACCGAGTTCGGCGCGGCCGTCCAGGAAGAATTCGGCCAGCGGCAGGATGTCGTCGTTGCGCTCGGCCAGCGGCGGCAGGTTCACCTCGATCACGTTGAGCCGGTAATACAGGTCCTCGCGGAACGTGCCGGCCTGGATCATCGCCTTGAGGTCGGCATTCGTCGCCGACAGCACGCGCACCTTGGCATGGCGCGTGCGGCCGGAGCCGAGCCGCTCGAACTGGCCGGTCTCCAGCACGCGCAGCAGCTTCATCTGGCCGGGCAGCGGCAGGTTGCCGATCTCGTCCAGGAACAAGGTGCCGCCATCGGCCAGCTCGAAGCGGCCCTCGCGCGCCTTGTTCGCGCCGGTGTACGCGCCGGCCTCGGCGCCGAACAACTCGGCCTCGATCAGCTCGCCCGGCAGCGCGCCGCAGTTCACCGCCACGAACGGGCCGCGCTTCACCGCCGAGTTCGCGTGCACGATCGCCGCGATGCGTTCCTTGCCGGTGCCGTTCGGGCCGGTGATCAGCACCGGCACGTCGGAGCGGGCGATCTGGCAGGCCAGGTCCAGCGTGCGCGCCATCGCCTCGGAGGCGAACACCAGGCCGTCGAGGTCGTACTTGCGCTGCAATTGCTCGCGCCGCTGGCGGCGTTCGCGCCGGCTGCGGCTCACCTCGCGGGTCGACTCGGACAGCTCCAGCAGGTTCTCCACCGTGGCCAGCAGCTTGTTGTCGTCCCACGGCTTGGCCAGGTAGTCGGCAGCGCCGGCCTTGACCAGTTCCACCGCGGTCTCCAGATGCGTCCACGCGGTCAGCAGGATGACCGGCAGGTCCGGATGGCGCTCGCGGATCGCCCGGAACAGCGCCACGCCCTCCTCGCCCGAGGTGGTGTCGGCGGTGAAGTTCATGTCCTGGATCACCACGTCCACCGCCTCGCGCTGCAGCAGCGCCAGCCCCTCGTCGGGCGTCAGCGCGGTGAGCGGGCGGATTTCGTTGAGCGACAGCGCCAGCGACAGCGCCTCGCCCACGGCCGGGTTGTCGTCGATGATCAGGACGGTTCGCATCTTTCTTCTGCACATGCGGTCATGGATGCCGCTCCGACCTGAAAGGTTGCCATGACTTGCGGACTATTCAAACCCGGAAGCACCGGCGCCTCGCATGATTGCCGATTTCCGTGGGAGCGGCTGACGATTCGACCAGCCTGACGATTTACCCCGCCACCGGGTGCGCCGGCGCCTTGCCCGCCTTCACCGCGGCGATCCATGCGTCGGTGCGCGCTTCCAGCACGTCCAGCGGCAGCGCGCCGCCGTCGAGGATCTCGTCATGGAACGCACGGATATCGAACCGGCTGCCCAGCTCCCGCTTCGCGCGCGTGCGCAGTTCGAGAATTTTCAGCTCGCCCATTTTGTAGGCCAGCGCCTGGCCCGGCCAGGTGACGTAGCGATCGGTCTCGGCCTGCACGTCCGGTTCGTCCTCGCTGGAATGCGCGTGGAAGAAATCCACCATCTGCTGGCGCGTCCAATGCTTGTAATGCACCCCGGTGTCGAGCACCAGGCGGTCGGCGCGCAACAACTCGTCGGACAGGCGGCCGTAGTCGGACAGCGGGTCCTGGTAGAAGCCGATGTCCTTGCCCAACTGCTCCGAATACAGCGCCCAGCCCTCGATATAGGCGGTGTAGCCGGCCTGCTGGCGGAACGGTGGCAGCGCCGGCAGGGTCTGCGCAATCGAGATCTGCAGGTGATGCCCCGGCACGCCTTCGTGATAGGCGGTCGACTCGATCGACAGCACGCTGCGATTCGCGAAATCGCCGGTGTTGACGAAAATCTGCCCCGGCCGCGAGCCGTCCGGCGTGCCCTGGTGGTATTCGGCCGTCGGCGCTTCCTTCTCGCGGAATGCCTCCACCGGCACCACCACCACCTTGGTCTTCGGCAGCAGGTCGAACAGCTTGGGCAGCTCCGGCTGCATCTGCGCCAGATAGCCGCGATAACGGTTGAGGATGTCCTCGCGCGAAGTCGCGTGCGTCTTCGGGTTGGTCTTCAGCGAGGCACGGAAGCTGGCCAGGTCGGCGAAGCCCTGCGACTTGGCGATCTTCGTCATCTCGCCCTCGATACGCTTGACCTCGGCCAGGCCAAGTTCGTGGATCTTCTCCGGCGACTCCTTGGTGGTGGTCATCTGCTCCACGTCGTAGCGATAGATCGCATCGCCGTTCGGCAAATCCCAGATACCCGGCTGGCTGCGCCCGTGCGGTGCGTAATCCTTGGCCACGAATTCGCCCAGCTTGCGATAGGCCGGACGCACGTCCTGGTCGATCGCCGCAAGGATCGCGTCATGCAGGCGCTTCTGGTCGGCCGCCGACACCGATGCCGGGAAATGCTTCAGCGGTTCGGCGAACACGCTGTCCATGCCGGCCGGCTTCTCGATGCTGGCGATCTGCGTGACGACTTTCTCCAGCAGGTATTTCGGCGGCATCATCTTGTCGCGCATGCCCTGCCGCGCCACATCGATCACCTGGTCGAAGCCTTTCGGCACCGCCTTCAGGCGCGCGAGATAATCCTCGTATTCCTTCGTGTTGTTGAACGGGATCGAGCTGACGAAACCTGCCAGCTGCAGGTGGATGCCGCTCATCTGCTCCAGCGGCATCTCGTGCAGCTTCAGGTCATAGCTTTTCAGATTGTCCTTCAGGCGGCGCACCATCAACTGCTGGTTGAGCCTGTCGGTATCGGAGAACCCGCTCGTATCGATCGCCTCGAAGCGCTTCAGGAAATCCGCGGTCACCTTGTTCTCGGCCGCCGCATGCGCCAGCGAGAGGTCGCTCCAGCGGTCGTTGTAACGCAGGTCGCCGAGGATCGTCGCGAACTCCGGACTGTTCTGCAGCGTGTGCTGCCATTGCTCGGCCAGCAGCGCGTTGAGCGCCTTCACCCGGGTCGCCACGCCCGCCTGAGCAACCTGCGTCGCCGGTGCGGCCTGGGCAGGTGAGGCCACGGTTGATGAAATCACGGTCACCGAGCCCAACAGGCTCGCACAGACAAGCAGCGGCAAGGTCTTCATCAGGCTAGTTCTCCGGGGTGTACATGGGTTCACGAACATGCATTGTGACTGGCATGAAACTCGATTTCAGGTACTGGACAGCACAATTCTCACACCGACCGCGTCGCCACTACCGGCGGTACTGCTGCCGCGCGCAGCGCCGGGCCGAGCACGGCGAGCTGGCCCAGCGCCCACAGCGCCAGCGCGCCGATCGGCAGGTAGTACAACGGCAGGCGCGGCAATTCGTAATGCGTCATCAGCACCAGGTTCAGTGCGTAGGCCAGCACCATGCCCAGCGCGATGCCGAAGCTGACGATCAGGAAGTTTTCGGTCTGGAAGTAATGCAGGATGTCGGCGCGAGTGGCGCCGATCGCGCGACGGATGCCGATCTGCCGACGGCGCTGCTGCACCCAGAAACTGGCGAGGCCGACGATGCCGAGCGCGGTGACGCCGAGCAACGCCACGATCACGCCCACCAACATGCCGGCCATCGCGCGGTCGGTCTGAAAGTACGTGCTGCGCAGATCGCCCAGGGTCTGGCTGTTCTCGTGGTCGAGCACCACGTCCGGGGCGATCTTCGCGACCACCGCCTTCGCGTCGTGCAGCACGCGCGGCAGGTCCTTCGGATCGGCACGCAACAGGTACGTGCCGGAAAGGAACCTGCCTGGCTGCGCCGGTGCAAACACCGACCACTCCGCTGCACTCGCGCCACGACTCGCAGGACGGGCTCGCGCCAGATGCTCGACCACGCCGATCACGCGGAAGTGGAGCTTGTCGCACCAGAACTCCTTGCCCAGCGGGTCGGCGCCATGCCATAGGTGTTCGGCCAACGAGCGGGTAATCAGCACGCGCGCATCCGTCGGGAAGTCGCCTTGCAGCGCCTGGTAATCGTCGGCCCGCGGCCATTGCCCGGCCACCAGCTGCAGGCCAAGCGCCTGCGTGCTGCCGGGGCCGCCGTTGTATATGTCCACCACGGCGCCATAGTGCTGGCCGGCCGCATCCGTGGTGATGCCCACTGTACCGGCCTGCTGGCCGAACGGCACCGTGTTGATCACGCTGACCGATTGCATGCCATGGATCGCACGTAGGCCGGCAAGCATGCGTGCGTTGACATCGATATCCGCGCTGCTGTCGTAACCGGTGAGGTAAATCACGGCCAGCGAGGATTCGTCCACGCCGCTGTGGATCTTCATCATGCCGAGCCGGTTGGCGATCAAGAAACAGGCGTTGCACAGCACCGCGCAAGCCAGCGCGATCTCCAGCGCAATCAGCAAGGTGGCGAGGCGATGTTTGCGCAACGCGGAAAGGATGGGGCGTATCTGCATGACCGGCATCCTCACAACGTCTTCAGTTGCAGCGCAGGCGCGATGCGGCTCGCGCGCAGGGCGGGCAGCGCGCCGGCAAGCAGGCTCACCGCGATCGCCAGCGCGAAGGTGATCAGGAACATCGGGGCGTCCAGATGCACCAGGTCCGCGTACGCCGCGGGTTGTCTCCGTACCAGCCACAGGCCAGCCAGCGTCAGCAGCCAACCACCGATGCCGCCTAGCAAGCCGATCAGCCCCGCCTCGACCAGACATTGCGCGAACACCGTCGCACGGCTGGCGCCGAGCGCGCGGCGCACGCCGATCTCGCCACCCCGGCGCAGGAACTTCGCCAGCAGCAGACCCACCGTGTTGAACAGGCAGATCGCAAGGAAGGCGAATGCCAGCCAGGTCTGCAGGCGCACGTCGCCGGGTACCACGCCGTTGAAGTCCAGCCACTGCATCAGGCTGCGCAAGCGCGTGTTGTCGGCATGGATGAAGCGCCCCAGCGCCTTCTGCTGCGCGGCATAACCGGCCAGGAAGTCACGGTAGCCGGCCACCTTCGCCGCACTGCCCAGTTCCACCCACAGACCGATCCAGACGCACGGCGCGTTTACCAGATGGCCGGGCTTGTCGGGGATGTGCCAGCAGTTGAACTGATGAAAGTTGCCGTCGTTGATTTCGAGGCCGCTGGTGAACGGCACGAACACGTCCTCCGGCTTGGCGTAATAGTCCGCGGTGTTGCCGTGCGAGAAACGGCCACCGGCCACCGTGTAGAACTGCGGCGATGGCCGCCACGGTTTCAGCACGCCGACGATGCGCACATCGGTGTCCTTGAGGCGCAGTGTGCGGCCCACGCTGTTGGCACCGCCGAACAACTTGTCGTTGAGGTTGGCCGAGATCACCGCCACGCGCGCGTGCTTCGCGTCGTCGTCCGCGCTCCAGCCGTTGCCGTACCGAAACGGGACCTCGAACATCGGGAAGAAATCCGCCGTAGTCGACAGCATCATCTCCATCAGAGGTGGCAGATCCACGCCAGGTGCATGCACTTTCAACTGGCTGTCCACGATCAGCGCCTGCCGGTCTGCGCGATGCGCACCCCACAGATCCATCGCTGACTGGTAGTCCAGCATGTCCTGCGGTTCGGTGTGGCTGTAGCTAGTGTCTGGGACAGCATCCACTTGCGCGTAGAACAACTTGCCGCTCTTGTCCGGCAGTGGATCGCCGGAAAGCAGATGCATCACCGTCAGCGTGGTCATGCTGGCGCCGATGCCGACCGCGATGGCGATCACCATCAGCGCGGTGAGTATCTTGTTGCGCTTCAGGCTGCGCAGCGCCAGGTCGAGGTAGTAGGCGAACATGTGCATCACTCCATCAAGGCCCGTAGGAGCGCACCCTGTGCGCGATTGCATTTGGTGTGTGCCTGGCGCAGGGCATCGCGCACAGGGTGCGCTCCTACAGGTATCGCGCTCATCAAACGGACCGCGTCGCCACCACTGGCGG
Source organism: Rhodanobacter sp. FW101-FHT13A11 (assembly GCF_058790335.1). NCBI lineage: Bacteria > Pseudomonadati > Pseudomonadota > Gammaproteobacteria > Lysobacterales > Rhodanobacteraceae > Rhodanobacter > Rhodanobacter sp. FW101-FHT13A11. The sequence continues at coordinate 113,750 of NZ_JBYTCN010000001.1, forward strand.
CACCGCCGCCGCGCGCAGCGCCGGGCCGAGCACGGCGACCTGGCCGATCAGCCACAGCAATACGGCACCCACCGGGAAATAGATGCCTGGCAATCGCGGCAATTCGTAGTGGGTCATCAGGAACAGGTTGATGCCGTAGGCCAGCGCCATGCCCAGCGCGATGCCGATGGTGGCGAGCAGGAAGTTCTCGGTCTGGAAGTAGTTGAGGATGTTGCGGCGGGTGGCGCCCAACGCGCGGCGTACGCCGATGGTGCGGCGCCGCTGCGCCACCCAGAAGCTGGCCAGGCCCACGATGCCCAGCGCGGTGACGGTCAGCAGCGCCACGATCACGCCGACCAGCATGCCGGCCATCGCGCGGTCGTCCTGGAAAAACTTCCGGCGTACTTCATCGAAACTGCGCTGGGTGGTTACCACGCGCTGCGGGTCGGCCTTCTTCAGGGCAGCCAGCGCAGCGGCCATGACGCTCGCGCGATCTTCCGGCCGGGTACGGATCAGGTAGCTCTGGTCCTTGCTCGCGCCCATGCGTATCGGCACCACCATGGTGTATTGCGCCTTGGCCTCGTCGTAGGCATTCGGCCGCACCAAACTGTCCAGCACGCCGACCACGCGCAGGCCAACCACCGGCGTGAGGTAGATGGCGCGACCGAGCGGGTTCTGTCCCGGCCACAGCCGCTCGGCCAGGGTCCGGGTGATCAGCGTCACGTGCGGCAGGCTCTTGCTGTCGCCCGTGCCGAGCGCCTTCAACGCCGTCTCCACATCGACGAAGTCATCCGGCCGCAGGTCGCGCCCGGACACCAGCCGCGTGCCCAGCGTCGGCACCAGGTTCTCGCCGAAATAGGTGGTGGCGAAGAGCGTGCGCTCGGGCTGCGCCGGGTCGAGCCGGATGTTGCCGTTCGACGACGAGTGGCCGAACGGCACCTGGTTGGAGGAAGCCACCGAAAGCACGCCGGGCACCTGCCTGAGCACCGCCACATCCTCCGCGAGGCGGGCATACGGATTGGACGGAGTCGTCACATCGGCCACCTGGATCTGCAGCAGCTCGTGCTCGGCCACGCCGCTGGGCATGTCCATGCGCTGCAGGCGCTGGCCGATCAGGAATACCGCGTTGCAGACGATGGCGCAGGTCAGCGCGATCTCCAGGATCAGCAGCCAGGACGTGAGCTTGTGCCGGCGCAGCGTGGAAAGGATCGGAAGAATGTCCATGCTCACCTCAGTTGCTCTTCAGTTGCAGGGCGGGCGCGATTTGGCAGGCGCGCCAGGCCGGCAGCAGGCCGGCCAACAGCGTGGCGCATACCGCCAGCACGAAGGTGGCGAGCAGCATGCTCGGATCCAGGTGTGCCAGCGCGGCGTAATCCGAAGGCCGCTGTCGCACCAGCCACAGCCCGAACATCGCCAGCAGCAGGCCGCCGATGCCGCCGACCAGGCCGATCACGCCGGATTCGATCAGCAACTGCGCGAACAACGCGCGCCGCGACGCGCCCAGCGCACGGCGCACGCCCAGCTCGGCCGAGCGGCGCATGAACTTGGCCAGCATCAGACCCACCGTGTTGACCAGGCATACCAGCAGGAAGCCGAACGCCAACCCGGTTTGCAGGCGCACGTCATTGGGCACCACCCTCTGGTAGTCGAGCCACTGCACCACGTTGCGCAGGCGCACGTTGGGAGCGCGCTGGAACCGGCCCAGCGCTTTCTGCTCCTGCGAGTAGTGCACGAGAAACTCCTTGTACGCGGCTGCTTTCGCGGGGCTGTCCAGTTGCGCCCAGAACTGCAGCCATACGCAGGTATCCGAAGGCAGGATGCTGCCGACGCCACCGCCGCCATTGCCCCAGCAATCGGTCGATCCGTTGCGGTCCAGCCGCAGCTCCAGCATGGTCTGCAGCGGCAGGAACACCTGCTCGCCATAGGCGTAGGAGCCGGTGTTGAGATCGTAGAAATGCGGATTCGGCTGCCAGCTGTCCAGCACGCCCACGACGCGGAACGAAGTTCCCGCCATGCGCAGCGTGCGGCCCACGCTGTCGGCTCCGCCGAACAGCTTGTCGTTGAGCGACCTGGCGATCACCACCTCGCGCGCCTTGGCCTCGCCATCCGCCGCGGTCCAGCCGTGGCCGTACAGGAACGGCGCATCGAACATCGCGAAGAAATCCGCCGTGGTGTAACGCGCTTCAACGTAAAAGGGGTCGAGCGAGGACTGTTCGGGCTGGACCGGCACCGAGCCACCGCTCATCAGCGCCTGGTGGTCGGCGCGACCGGCACGCAGCAGGTTCAGGCCGTCGATCAGGGTGAGCTGATCCGGCGGCTCCTTGTTCGGTTGCATGCCCTTGATGTCCTGCGGATCGACCTGCGGGTAGTACAGCTGCGCGCTCTTGCCGGGCAGCGGGTCGCCGGACAGCACGTGCAGCACCGTGAGCGTGGTCATGCTGGCGCCGATGCCCAGCGCGATCGCCAGCACCATCAGCGCGGTGAGCGCCTTGTTGCGCTTGAGGCTGCGCAGGGCCAGGTCGAGGTAGTAGGTGAACATCAAGGTCTCCTTTGGAGACGGGATTCGGGATTCGGGATTCGGGATTCGGGATTCGGGATTTGGAAGAGCAGCGACACGGCAAGTCTTGGCTTTGCCGGCTTTCAACAGACGAATGTCTGGTCATCCCCCATCCCGAATCCCGATTCCCGGCTTTCATCACGCCGCCCGCGTCGCCACCACCGGCGGCACGTTCGACGCGCGCCGCGCCGGCACGAACACCGCGGCCTGCCCGATCGCCAGCATCGCCAGCACGCCGGTCAGCACGTACAGCACCGGGAGGCGCGTCATCTCGTAATGCATCATCAGCCACGCGTTGAGGCCCACCGCCAGCAGCACGCCGAGCACGACACCCATCCCGGCGATCAGCAGGTTCTCGATCTGGAAGTAGTGCAGGATGTCGATCCGGCGCGCGCCCAGGGCGCGCCGCACGCCGATCTGCCGATGGCGCTGGCCGACCCAGAAGCTGGTGAGGCCGACGATGCCGGCGGCGGTGACGCAGAGCAGGATCAGGCAGACCACGCCCATCAGGATCGCCATGCCGACGTCGGCGCGGTAGGCGCTGGCGCGGATATCGGCGAACGACTTGACGCTGTCGTCGTCGAGCACGCGCATCGGGTTCACCGCATACAGCGTCGCCGGCACGGCGCGCATCGCGGCATCGCGCCGGCCCGGCTTGGCCCGCACCACGTAGCGCGCGAAGTTCGCGTCCAGCCGGGTCGGCACCAGGGTCGAGTGCCACGCGAAGCCGTTGCCCCAGCTGCCGGTGCTTGGCGTCTGCAGGCGCGCGACCACGCCGATGACGGTGCTCGGCGCGCTGCTGCCATCGGCATAGACCACCTTGCCCACCGCGCCGCCTTGCGGGAACAGCTTGTCGGCCAGTGCCTGGGTCACGATCACGATCGGACGATCACGCTGGTCGCGTGCTCCCTGGTGCTGCACGTCGCCGGCCGTGAAGGCGCGGCCGGCCACCAGGCGCAGGCCCAGCGTGGCCAGGGCATGCTCGTCGGTGAAGTAGTACGCCGTGCGCGTGATGCCTTTCTCGAACTTCTGGTTGGGCTTGAGCGACAGCGCGCCGGTCCACGAGGAATTGAGCAGGGGCACCGAGTTGCTCGGCGCCACCGAGGCCACGTCGGGCAGGTTGCGCAGTGCCGCCAGGTCCTCCTGCTGCATCACGTCGAGCTTTTCCACGCCGGACGGGTCGTCGCCGCTGGGCGCGCCCACCCATTGCTGGGAAACCAGGAACAGGTCGTTCTCGTCGAGGCCGGTGGGCCGGTTCACCCGTTCGACGCGCTGGCCGATGATGAATACCGCGTTGCAGACGATCGCCAGGGTCAGCGCGATCTGCAGCGAGATCAGCACGACGCCGGCCTTGTGTTTGCGCAACGCCGCGAGAATGGGTGGGAGTGTCATGGTTGTCGTTCCTTGCGCGAGACAGACGGGCCGCCGCCGATACCGTAGGAGCCCGCTCGCGGGCGATGCTCCTGCTTGTGCAAACCCCGGATCCTGAATTCTGAATCCCGGCTCAAAAGCATCGCCCGCGAGCGGGCTCCTACGGCTGGGCGGAGTCGTGGGGCAGTCATCAGTTCGATTTCAGTTGCCACGCGGGCTGCACGCGCGAGGCACGGAAGGTGGGATACAGCCCGGCCAGCGCGGTGGCGACGACGGCCACCAGCAGGGTGAGCACGAGCAGCGAGAAGTCGACCCGCGCCAGCGCGGCGATGTCCTTGGGCAAGACCCAGCCCACGCTGGCCACGCCGACGCCGGTCAGCAGCAGGCCCAGCACGCCACCGCTCAGGCCGATCATGCCGGCCTCGACGAGGAACTGCGCGTAGATCGCCAGGCGCGGCGCGCCCAGCGCGCGGCGCACGCCGATCTCGCCGCTGCGACGCAGGAACTTCGCCAGCAGCAGGCCCGCCGTGTTGACCAGGCAGGCCAGCAGCAGGCCCAGCGCCACCAGCAGCGACACCTTGGTGTCGCTGGGCACCACATGCTGGTTGTCCAGCCACGCCGGCAGGTCGCGCAGGCGGTTGTTCGGCGCCCAGCCGAAGCGGCCGGATTGCTGCTGGTCGCGCGCGTAGCCGTCGAGATACTGCCGGTAGGCCGTCACCGCGGCCGCATCGTCCAGTTGGGCCATGTAGGCGATCCACACGCAGGCGGAATGCTGCAGGCCGACGAAGCCCGACTCGGTGGGAACGGCGTTGCAATTGGTGTTGCCGTCGTTCGGCATGCCGACGGCGATGGCGCGCTGGAACGGCACGAACACATCCTCGACGCCGGTGGAGAATCCGCCGCTGTTGACCACGTCGAAGAAACGCGGCTGCGGATTCCAGTCGTTCAGCACGCCGACCACGCGGTAGTCCTTGCCCTCGATGTTGACGGTCCTGCCCACGCTGTTGTCGCCGCCGAACAGCTTCTGGTTGAGCTTGCTGCTGATCACCGCCACCGCGGCGCGCTGCGCATCGTCGTCGGCGCTCCAGCCGCTGCCGTACAGGAACGGCACGTCGAGCATCGGGAAGAACTCGCCGTACACCGCGTGGCCGCTGACGTTGATCGGATGCTTGCCCGCATCCGCCGGCACGATCGACGGGGAGATCTGGTACATCGCCGACTGCAGCCTGGCGCGGTGATCGCGCATCAGGGTGACCGCATCGTTGTAGTCCATCGCGTTCGGCGGCTCGCCGTCGCTGCTGCGCCCGTTCGGCCCCCAGTTGTCGATCTGCGGCACGAATAGCTTCGACGACTTCCACGGGATCGGATCGCCCGACACCGCGCGGAACACCGACCAGGTGGTCATCGACGCGGCCACGCCGAAGCCGATCGTCAGCACCATCAGCGCGGTCAGGCCGGGACTTCGCTTGAGGCTGCGCAGGGCCAGTTCGAGGTAGTAGCTGAACATTCCAAATGCTCCAGGTTTTGTCTCCTTCCCCTGCAAAGCAGGGGGAGGTCGGGAGGGGGTAAAGCTTTTGACGTCAAGATCAAAAGCACCCATCCCCAGCCCTTCCCTGCTTTGCAGGGGAGGGAGAAAAGAACGTCACACCGAGCGCGTCGCCTCCACCGGCGACACCCGCGAAGCGCGCAGCGCCGGCGCCAGCACCGCGCCCTGGCCGAGCAGCAGCAGCACAGCCACGCCGATGCCCACGTAGGCCATCGACATGTGGCTCATCTCGAAACGGGTCACCGTCCACAGGTTGAAGGCGATCGCCAGCACGGTGCCCAGCACCACGCCCACCGCACTGATCAGGAAGTTCTCGGTGAGGAAGTAGGCGAGGATGTCGCACTGCCGGGCGCCCAGCGCGCGGCGCACGCCGATCTGCTTGCGGCGCTGGCCGACCCAGAAGCTGGTGAGGCCCACGATGCCGGCCGCGGTGATCGCCAGCAGCACCACGCTGATGATGCCCATCAGGATCGCCATGCCGCGGTCACGGTCGTACACCTTGTGACGGATGGTGGCGTAGTCCTGGATGCCGTCCTTCGGGTCGATGATGCGCAGGCGGCTTTGCGCGTACAGGGCCTTGGGCGCCTCGCGCATCGCGTCGGCAAGCTGGCCGGGCCTGGCGCGCACGATGTAGTAGATGCCGCGCGAATCATCCGCCCGCATCGGCCAGATCAGCGCCTGCCCGGCATAGCCGTTGCTCCATTGATCCACGCCTTGCCGGTGCAGCGGATCGACGATGCCGACGATGGTGCTCGGCGTGGCGCCCATCGCGTAGAAGCTCTTGCCCAGCGCGTTGCCATCGGGGAACAAACGGTCGGCCAGCGCCTTGCTCACGATCGCCGTCGGCGGGGTGATTGCCTGCTGGGTGCCCATCACCATCACCTCATCGGGGCGGAAATTGCGCCCCGCGACGAGCTTCAGGCCCAGCGTGCCGATGAAATGTTCGTCGCCGGTGTACACCGCCGCATCGGTGGTCGGCCTGGTCTGCTCGGGCGTCATGGTGACGAAGTTGTCCCAGCCGCCGCCCCTCAGCGGATAACCGCTGGCAGGCGTGGCGTCGGACACGGCAGGCAGCTGCCGCAGCGCGAGCAGGTCGGCGCGCACCTGCGCATCGACCTGCGCCGTCGATTGGCCGACGTCCGCCCACATATTGGCGATGACGAATACGTTGGCCTCGTCCACGCCGCTGGCAGCGGACAGGTTGGCCAGTCGCTGGTGGATGATGAACAACGCGTTGCACACGATGGCCAAGGTCAACGCGATTTGCAGCGCGATCAGCAGGGTGCCGGCCTTGTGCCGGCGCAGCGCGGTGAGGATGGGCCTGATCTGGATATGCATGGCGCTCTCCTCAGCTCGACTTCAACTGCCAGGCGGGCTGCACGTGTGCCGCGCGCCACGCCGGGTAGAACGCCGCCAGCACGGTGGCGATGATCGCAACGACAAAAGTCAGGCCCACCAGCGAGAAATCGAGCTGCGCCAGCTTGGCGATCTCCGGCTGGAACAGGATGCCCACGCCGGACACGCCCAGCGCAGTGAGCAGCAGGCCCAGCAGGCCGCCCGCGAGACCCACCGTGCCGGCCTCGACCAGGTATTGCTTGTAGATCTCGCCCCGCGTTGCGCCCAGGGCGCGGCGCACGCCGATCTCGCCGGCGCGGCGCATGAATTTCGCCAGCAGCAGGCCGATGGTGTTGACCAGGCAGATCAGGAAAAAGCCCAGCGCCACCGCCAGCGAGATGCGGCTTTCCGGCGGCACCACGTGCTCGTAATCGAGCCACTGCATCACGTCGCGCAGGCGCACGTTGGCTGCCCAGTTGAAGCGGCCCGCGCGCTGCTGGTCAGCGGCGTAGTTGGCGAGGAAGCTGCTGTAGCTGGCGACTTCGGCGGGGCTGCCCAGTTCCACCCATGGCGTGACCCAGACGCAGTTGCTTTGCAGATAGCCTTGCCAGCTCGTGTAGGCGAGCGAACCGCGGCAACTGTTGCGACCGCCCGTGCGCATCTGCAGATCCAGCGCACGGTTGAACACCATGTAGATATCCGGCTCGTCGGCAAAGCCGCTGGTACTGAACAGGTCGTAGAAACGTGGACGCGGGTTCCAGTGGCTGGCGACGCCCACAACGCGGTAATCATGACCGCCAAGGCTGAGCGCACGCCCCACGCTGTTGGCGCCACCGAACAGCTTCTGGTTGAGCTCGCTGCTGATGACCACATCGCTGGCTCGCGCATCATCGTCCTGCGTACCCCAGCCGCTGCCGTAGCGGAACGGCACCTCGAACATGGTGAAGAAATCGGCGGTGACGGCGTAGCCGTTGGCATTCAAGGGGAGATCGCGATTGCCGCCCGGCATCACCGACAGCTGCACCGGATACAACAGCGTCTGGTGCTTCGCCGCGTGCGCACGCATCAGTGCCATCGCGTCGGTGTAAGCCAGCGCTTCCGCCGGCTCGCCCTTCAGGTTCTGCTGCGGCCCCCAGCTGTCGACCTGCGGCGTGAACAGCTGGGCGGACTTGCCCGGAATGGGATTGCCCGACACGGCGCGGAACACCGAGTACGTGATCATCGACGCGGCCACGCCAAAGCCGATCGCCATCACCATCAGCGCGGTGAGAGCCGGATTGCGGCGCAAGCTGAGCAGACCAAGTTGGAAGTAGTAGGCGAGCATCTCAAGTTCCGGGATTCGGGGGACGGGATGGGAGATCAGGGAAAGCGGCGGGTCCGCGGGCCGCGGCTCTTGCGAGTCCCCAATCCCGAATCCCTGCCGCTCAGCCGTGCGCCTCGTCCGCCTGGACCGCGTGGATGGAGTGGAAGCGCGGGTCCTCGGACAGGTCCACCACCTGGCCGTCGATGATGTGCACGTTGCGCTGGGCGCGCGCCGCCAGTTCCGGGTCGTGCGTGACCATCACGATGGTGGCGCCGCCGCGGTGGATGTCCTCCAGCAGTTCGAGCACGCCGCGCGCCATCTGGGTGTCGAGGTTGCCGGTCGGTTCGTCCGCCAGCAGCAGGCGCGGGCTGCCGGCCAGCGCACGGGCGATCGCCACGCGCTGCTGCTGGCCGCCGGACAGTTCGGCCGGGTAGTGCTTGGCGCGCGAGGCCAGGCCCACGCGCTCCAGCGAATCCATGATGCGCTGCTTGCGCTCGGCCGCCTTCATGCCGCGGTAGCGCAGCGGCACCTCGATGTTGTCGAACACGTTGAGGTCGGGAATCAGGTTGAACGCCTGGAAGATGAAGCCGATCTTCTCGTTGCGGATCTTCGAGCGCGCGTTGTCGTTGAGGTTGCTCACCTCGATACCGTCGAGGTGGTACTCGCCGCCGCTGAAGGTTTCCAGCAAGCCGGCGATGGTGAGGAAGGTGGTCTTGCCGGAACCGGACGGGCCGGTGACGGCGACGAACTCGCCCTCCTTCACGTCGATGTTGAAATCGCGCAGCGCGTAGGTCTCCACCACTTCGGTGCGGTAGACCTTGGACAGGTGGGTCATCTTCAGCATGGTTGTTCCTCGGTGGTGGTGATGGTCTTTGCTCCTCCCCCTGCATGTCCCAAAGGGACTTCCTTCGGTCGCAGGGGGAGGCTGGGAGGGGGTGCGGGCTGGCGAAAGAGCTACCCCTCCCCAGCCCTCCCCTGCGCGCAGGGGAGGGCGAAATCGTCAGTTGCTGATCGCGACCGTGGCCGCGCCCTTGAAGCTGTCGGTGCCGGAGATCACGATGCGGTCGCCTGCCTTCAGGCCGTCGAGGATTTCCACCTTGTCGATGCTGGAGGCGCCGACGCGGATCGGGGTTTTCTTGGCGAGGCCGTCGCGCACCAGGTAGGCGTAGCTTCCGCCGGATTCGTCGACGAACGAGCCGCGCTGCACGGTCAGCACGTCGTCGCGCTTGTCCAGCAGCACGCGCACCGACAGGCGCTGGTTCTGCCGCAGCTGCTTCGGCGTGTCACCGTCGAAGCGCAGCCGCGCGGCAACCTGGCCGTTGACCACCTCCGGCGAGATCGCGCTGACTAGGCCCTTCCAGGTGTGGCCGTTGCCGCTGATCTCGCCGGCCATGCCGATGCCGAGGTCGCGCGCGAAGCTTTCCGGCACCTGCATCTCCACCTGCAGCGCGGACAGGTCGATCACGCTGAGCAGCTGCGCGTCCTTGGCCACGGTGGCGCGTTCGGCGATGAACAGCTGGCCGACCTGGCCGTCGACCGGCGATTTCACGTTGAGGTCGTCGACCTGGCGCTGCAGGTCCTTCACCAGCAGCAGCTGGCGCTCGTGCGCGAGCTTCTTCGACTGGATGTCGAAGCTGAGGCTGGTATTGTCCATGCCCAGGTCGGCCTTGGCGTGCTGCAGGGCGATCTTCGCCTTCTGCAGCTCGTCCCGGGCGCGGTCCACCGCCATGCTGGGTACGGCGCCCTTGTCGAATGCCTTCTGGTTGCGCTCGAGGTCGCGTTCGGCGGCGGTCGCGTCGATCTGTGCGTTGTCGTAGGCCTTCTGCAGTTCGCCGCGCTTCTTGCGCGCGTCGATCTGCGCGCGCTGGTATTCCACTTCCATCGCGTCGGCGTTGCTCTGCTCCTGCGCCAGCTTGTTGGTCAGCTCGGGACTGACGATGGTGGCCAGCACCTGGTCCTTCTTCACCGTGTCGCCGGCGTGCACCTTCAGCGTCACCGCGCCGCCGGAAGTGGCGTACAGGGTGGGGCTGACCGCGGCGACCACCTTGCCCTCGGCGGCAATGTCGCGCACGAACGGACCACGCTCCACGGTGGCGAACGCCAGCCGCGAACTGCTGACCGATTCGGAAGCGGAGAACAGCCGGCCAGCACGCGGCGCCAGCCACGCCAGCAGGGCCAGCACGAGCACGCCGGCGCCGACCAGGATCAGCCGGCGCCTGGGATTGGATTTCACCTCGACCAGGCGGTCTTGTGCGGAAGTGTCGCGGATCATCGATGCCGTTCCTGACCGCGGACAGCGCGGTTGCACGGAGATGGCTGCAATCCGCGTGCCACGCGGCAACGGCGAAAAAACAACTTGTATTCCAATGATTTGCTTATAACGCGCTTTGCCGGTGCAGTGTCCGCGGACACCGCACGGACAGCCGGACGAACGCGACCCGGCCGATCGCCGCGGCTACCCCCGGAAACGCGAAAGGCCCCGGTTCGCACCGGGGCCTTTGTTGCACGCGGACTGGCCTCGCCCGCCTAGAAGTCCTGCTTGAAGCGGATGCCGAACGTGCGCGGCTGGCTGAAGCCGGTGTAGACCTGTCCGTTCGGGTACTGCGCGACGACATTGTGGGCAGCGCACACCGTCACGCCGCACTCGGTGAACTTGTACAGCGCCCCCCGCTTGTCGAACGCGTTGTCGACATACGCGTTCAGCGACCAGCTGCCCTTCTGGATGCCGGCGGAAAAGTCGACCGAGTTGTACGCCGGCAGGTTGCCGAGCAGGCTCCGCTCGAGCAGGCGCAGGTCGGTCGTCCGTCGGCCCACATGCACGAACGCGGCCTGGACGAAGGCATCGTTCCCGCCCAGGTTGAAGGTGTAGCGCGCCACCAGGTTGGCCTTGAAGCGGGGCGTGATCGGCAGCTGCGTGCCCTTCGGGGCCAGCGGCCCGTTCACCGCCGCGCCGGTGTTGGGGTTGATCGTGCCGGCAGGGCAATAGGTGACCGTGTTGCCGTTGGCGTCGGTGAATCCGCAATAGTTCGCGGTCAGCTTGGCGTTGTACCACGCGAGGCCGGTACTGAGATTCAGGTTGTAGGTGGCCTGCCAGTTCACCTGCGACTCCAGTCCGTCGATGCGGGCCGAGTTGGCGTTCTTGATCTGGGTGAGGCCGTTGGCGCCGAGGATGTTGAACTGGAAGTCGTTCCACTTCTCGCGGAACACCGCGCCGTTGAACGACACCCGGTTGTCGAACCAGGAGGTTTTCCAGCCCAGCTCCAGGTTGGTCAGGAAATCCGCCTGGTAGGGCGGCAGCTGGCCGGCACGGTTGACGCCGCCCGGGCGGAAGCCTTCGGAGCGGGTGGCGTAGATCATCTTGGTGGGCGAGATGTTCCAGGTGATGTTGACCTTGCCGAGCGAGCCGCTTTCCTTCACGTGCTTGTTGAAGACCAGGCACGGCGCATCGATGAACGGCTGCGGCGAGATGCAGCCCGCCTCGCCGTAGCTCGAATTCGGCGAGAAGCCCTTGCTGAAGCCGTAGAAGCCGTACAGGTCATTGCTGGTGCGGAAATAGCGCTCGCCCACCGTGGCGGTGAGTTCGTCGGGGATGATGTCGTAGGACAGCTCGCCGAACAGCGCCTTGTCGTAGTCGTAGCGCATCTGCCGGGTCAGCCAGATCGTGTTGGGCCAGCCGGCGACCGACAGCGACGTCGCCAGCTTGTTGATCTGGTAGTCCTGCATGATGTCGTGCTTCTGCTTCTGCCAGAACGCGCCGGCGACCACCCGCAGCCGGTCCTCCTTGGGCGAGACGATACGCAGCTCGTGGCTGCTGTTGGCGTAGTGGTCGCGGTCGCTGATGAACTCGGATGGATTGATCAGGGCGCCGCTGTTGTCGTGGATGTAGGCACCGTAGGAAAGCAGGGTGTCGTACCAGAACGAGTAGTCGTTGTAATCGGTCTGCTCTTCCTGGTCGCGCTTGAGGTGCGCATAGGCGTAGGTCAGGTCGAAGTTGCCGATCTTGCCCTGCACGGTCAGCGCGCCCTGCCACCAGCGGTCGTTGACGCGCTCGGGGTAGAAGTGGGTGACCGCCAGGTCGCCGATGGCGGGATCGCCGGCAAAGGTGCCGTGCGAGATCGTCTGCTGCCCCATCAGGGTCGGGCTGATCGACCAGCTGTCGTTGAGGTCGACTTTCAGCGCGGCGCGGGCACCGTTGGTGTTGGCGTCATTGTAGTGCTTGCGGGCGTGCCCGAAGCATTCCAGCATCGGGCCCGGCTTGCAGTTGTCGGCGTTGCTGACGGTGATGCCGGACACCGGGAACGTACGCGAGCCGGCCTGGTTGTCGATGTAGCCGGCATCGTGTTCGCGCCAGCCGACGATGCGCACCGCCGCACTCTTGCTGATCGGGATGTTGAGCATGCCTTCGGCGGTGAAGCCGACGCCGCCGTGCGCCACCTTGTCGACGCCGATGGCGTAATTCGCCGCGAAACCACTGGTATCGGGCTTGTTGGTGATGATGCGCAGGGCGCCCGCCTCCGCGCTGGCGCCGTACAGCGTACCCTGCGGCCCGGCCAGCACCTCGATGCGGGCGATGTCGTACATGTGGATGTCGAGCGGGCCCTGGATCGTGGTGACCGGCTGGTCGTCCAGGTACACGCCCACGCTGGGCTGCGATCCGGAATGGTTGGTGTTGCCGCCGCTGGCCACGCCTCGCATGTAGATGCTGGCGAAGCCGGGGCCGGTGGCGATGCCGCCGCCGCCCTGCTGGAAGGTGACACTGGGCAGGTACTTCACGTAGTCGTTGAAGTTCTGCACGTGCAGCGCCTCGAGCTGGTCGGTCTCCAGCACGTTGATGCTGATCGGCACCTTCTGCAGGTTCTCCACGCGCTTCTGCGCGGTCACGTTCACCACGCTCAGCGTCGTGGTCTTCGGTTTCGCCGCCGGCGCCGCCGCCGGCGCCTGGGCCTGCCCCGCGTCCTGCGCAAAAGCTGGCGCGGCCATGGCCAGACAGATCGCCGCCGCAAGCGGCAGCCGGGTCAGGCCCGCCCGTCGCGTCCCCGTGATCTGTTTCGATCGTATCGCGTGCATACACTCTCCCCTCGCATGTCCAGGACTAATCCATCGAATTCAGCCATTACTCCAATGCCGGTACGTCGGGGTAGTTCTCCAGCACCGGCCCCAACGCCGATGCCAGGGGCCCCAACCATGGTGCGTAGTGGCGCCAGTGATCCACCCCTTCGCGGTAGATCGGCTGGCGCACCTGTTCCGAACTGGCCGTGCGCACCGGCCGCGGGTTCTGGAAGAACCGCAGGCACGACGCCTCGAACGGCAGGCCGCAATAGTCGAGCAGGCGGCGCACCTCCCCCTCGGTGTCCTCGACCATGCGCTCGTACACGACGCGGTGGATGCGCCCGGGCAGCACGGCGTCGAAGTGCGCCATCAGCGCCACGTAGTCGCGGTAGTAGCGCCCCACGTCCTCGAGGTCGTAGCTGAAGTTCTGCCCGCGCGCGAAATGCTGCTTGAAGGCCGAGAAGCAGCACGCCAGCGGATGCCTGCGCGCGTCGATGATCTTCGCGTTCGGCAGCATCAGGTGGATCAGGCCGATGTGCATGAAGTTGTTCGGCATCTTGTCGATGAACAACGGCGCCGAGGTCTTGCGCTGGATCCGGGTGTGCGCGAGGTAGCGCTCGCCCAGCGTGCGCAGGGCGTCGGCGTCGAGCGCCGCCAGCGCGCTGTGGTACGGCATCGTGCTGCCGGCGTCGCCCTGCAGGCGCAGCAGGCGCGTGATCGAGGTGACCTCGGGCAGCTCCATGGTGCCTTCGACCTGGCTGTGGCTGGACAGGATCTGCTCGATCAGGGTGGAGCCGGCCCGCGGCAGGCCGACCACGAAGATCGGGTCGGGCGCCGCGCTGCCGGCGCCGGCGCGCGCGGCGAAAAAGTCGCGCGTGTAGTGCTCGCGGATATAGCGCACCCGCGCGCTGGTGTCGTCGGCGCTGTAGTGCAGCTGCGTGCGGCGGATCGCGTTGCCCTGCGCGTAATGCCCGAACGATGGCTCGTATTCGCCGGCGTCCTCCAGCGCCTTGCCCACGGCGAACTCCAGGTGCAGGCGATCGTCCTCAGTGAGATCCGTGCGCGCCAGCTGCCGGCGCATCGCGGCCAGTTCGTCGGCGCCGAAGCGGAAGGTCTTCAGGTTGGCCAGGCTCCACCAGACCTCGCCGAACGACGGTTCGAGCTCCAGGCTGCGGCGATACGCGGCGATGGCGCGCTCGGTGTGCCCGGCGGTCTTCAGCGCATGGCCGTAGCTCACCCATACCTTCGCGTTGCGCGGATAGCGTTCCAGCAGGTCGGCATAGATGCGGATGGCCGGCTCGTAGTCGCCGATCCGGCACAGCACCACCGCCTTGAGGTTGCGGCAGCCCAGGTGCCCCGGATCGGCCGCCAGCAGGCGCTCGATCTGGACCAGCGCCTGCTCCGGCTGGTTGCTGCGATGCAGGACCAGCGCGTAGTTCTGGCGCGCCTCATGGAAGCTGGGGGCCAGCTCCAGGCAGCGCTCGAGCAGGTGCAGGGCGTCCTCGTTGCGGCCCAGCCGGGCGGCGACCTCGGCGAACATGCGGATCGCCGCCACGTCGGTCGGCGCCTGTTTCAGGTGCTCGCGCAGCAGGGCCTCGGCCTCGGGAATGCGGTTCTCGACCAGGGCGACGGCAGCCGCCAGCAGGCGCGGGTCGCGGGTGGAATAACGCACGTGGCTGGCGTACGCCGCGTCCGCCTGCGCCTGTTCGCCGGCCGCCATGAGATGGTCGCCGAGCGCGCGCCAGGCTTGCGGCAGGTCGGGCTTCAATGTCACCGCCCGACGCAGCGCGTCGATCGCCTCCTGCCCGCGCCCGCGGCGGCCCAGGGCCACGCCCAGGTCGAGATGGGCCACGGCCCAGTTCGGCTGGGATCGCGCCAGCGGAATGAGGATGTCGAGCGCGCCCTGCACGTCCCCCTGCAGCGAGCGCGCCGCCGCCAGCAGCTGCAGCGCGACCGGGTGGCCCGGGGCGACCTGAAGGATTTCGTCGAGCTGCTCGACCGCCATGGCCGGATCGCGATCCAGCAGGCGGGCGGCGTGGGCCAGCGCCTGTTCCAGCGTACCGGTGGCTGACGCCTCCGTCACGACCGCTCCCGCGGTGATAATGCGCTCCGCCCGTGCGGGTCGAGTCTCGGGCGGCACAGCCTAAGTACAGCACCTTGCATGGACGGTAGCAGCTCCCCAATGGATATCGCCGCAATCTACAACCGAATCCGGCCGGTAGATAGTAGTTGCCGGCAAATGCGCCATGCGCCGGCATCCCGTCCACGCAGGCCGGGGCCTGTTGCCCCCGGTCCGGCGGAGGCGCTAGGCTGGATCGCGAACACTAGCTGCGGGCGCGAGACGGTACGCGGACATGGATGCTCCGGAAGACGGCTGCTCGCCGTGCCCACCCATCCGGGGACTGAACCTGCTCATGCCTACCGACACCTTGGTCGAGGAACTCAACCGCGCGCGCGCCCTGCCCGCCCGCTACTACGCCGGCGACGCGATGCTGGCGATGGAACAGCGCGCGGTATTCGCGCGCAGCTGGCAGCTGGTGGCGCACCAGGAACAACTGGCCGAGCCGGGCGACCATGCCGTCGAGCAGATCGCCGGGGTACCCATCCTGCTGGTGCGCGGACAGGACCGCGTGCTGCGCGCCTTCCCCAACGTCTGCCGCCACCGCGCCGGGCCGCTGGCGCTGTGCGACGGCAAGGGCGCGCGCGCCCTGCACTGCAAGTACCACGGCTGGACCTACACCCTCGAAGGCCAGCTGCGCAGCGCGCCGGAGATGCAGGACGCCTGCGATTTCAAGGTCGAGGAGATCCGCCTGCCGCCGCTGCGCGTGCACGAATGGCAGGGCCTGGTGTTCGTGGCGCTCGACCCGGCTGTACCGCCGTTCGACGAGGTCTACGGCGGCATCGCCGGCCGCATCGCGCCGATCGACCTGTCGGCGATGCGCTACCTGCGCCGCGACAACTACGACATCGACTGCAACTGGAAGGTCTACGTCGACAACTTCCTCGAGGGCTACCACCTGCCGCATGTGCACCCGGGCCTGTCCCGGGTGCTGGACTACCGCGCCTACGACACCGAGTTGTTCCCGTGGCATTCGCTGCAATCCTCGCCGCTGCGCAACAGCAGCGAGCTCTACGGCGACGGCCAGGCGTTCTACTACTTCGTCTACCCCAACGTGATGCTCAACATCATGCCCGGGCGGCTGCAGACCAACCGCATCCTGCCGTTGGGGCCGGACCGCTGCCGCATCGTGTTCGACTACTACTACGCGCAGGACGCCGGCGCCCAGGCCCGCATCGCCGCCGACCAGGCGTTCAGCGACGAAGTGCAGCACGAGGACATCGCGATCTGCGAGGCGGTGCAGAAGGGACTGGCGTCCGGATACTACGTCCCCGGCCGGCTGTGCCCGAAGCGCGAAGGCGGCGTCTGGCATTTCCAGAACCTGCTGCGCGCGGCCTACGCCGGACCCGCCGGGGAGTCCGCGTGAGCGTGGCCCGACCCGGCCGCTCCCTCTCCGAACCCAAACCCGCGGAAGCCGGCATGCACGACCGCAACAAGATCGGCTTCTGGACCTGCACCGCGCTGGTGGTGGGCAATGTCATCGGCATGGGCATCTTCGTGCTGCCGGCATCGCTGGCGCCGTTCGGGTTCAATGCGCTGATCGGCTGGATCATCGTGCTGGCCGGCTGCCTGGTGCTGGCCCGCGTGTTCTCGCACCTGGCCCGCGCGCTGCCCGACGCCGAAGGTCCGTACGGCTACATCCGCCGCACCCTGGGCGAGCTGCCGGCGTACCTGGCGCTGTGGGCGTACTGGGTATCGCTGTGGCTCACCAACGCGGCGCTGGCGACCGGCGTGGTCGGCTACATGACGGTGGTGTTCCCGCCGCTGGGCGCGATCCAGCCGGCGCTGTTCGCGCTGTGCCTGCTGTGGTCGGTGGTGGCGATCAACCTGTTCGGCGTGCGCACCGGCGGCGGGGTGCAGATCGTCACCACCGCCCTGAAGCTGATGCCGATGCTGGCGATCGCCCTGCTCGGCGGCTGGGTCCTGCTCGACTCGCCGGCGAGTTATGTCGCGCACCCGCCGGCCACGCCGGTCACCCTGGGCGGCGTGATGGCGGCCTCGACCATCGCCCTGTTCGCGATGCTCGGCATCGAATCGGCCAGCGTGCCGGCGGCGCGGGTGGACGACCCGGCGCGCACGATCCCGCGCTCGACCATGACCGGCACCGTGCTCACCGCGATCATCTACATCATCGTCTCCACCGTGCCGCTGCTGCTGATCCGGCAGCAGGAACTGGCCGAGGCGAACGCGCCGTTCGCGCTGCTGATGGACCGCTTCGCCGCCGCCGGCTCCGGGCGCTGGCTGGCGCTGTTCGTGGTGATCAGCGGGCTGGGCGCGCTCAACGGCTGGACCCTGCTGGCCGGCGAGCTGACCCGCACGATGGCGCACAACGGCGTGCTGCCGGCGGTGCTGGCGCGCAATAACCGCCATGGCGCGCCGGCGGTGGCGCTGCTGGTGATCGGCGCGTTCGCCTCGGCGATGATCGGGATGAGCTACAGCAAGTCGCTGGTGTCGGCGTTCACCTTCCTCACCCGGGTGGTCACCGCCGCCAACCTGCCGCTCTACCTGTGCTGCGCGCTGGCGCTGGTCGTGCTGTGGCGGCGGCGCACCGCGACATGCACTTCGGTGCGGGTGTTGCTGGTCGCCGTCACCTGCGTCCTGTTCGTGGTCTTCGCCTTCGTCGGCATCGGCCACGAGCCGTTCCTGTACGCGCTGGGACTGATCGCAGCGGGCCTGCCGCTGTATGCGTTCATGCGCCTGCGGCACAGGAGCGTGCCACCCATCGAGGTCATTCCTGAATGAGAGATCCGCGCTACGACATCCTGTTCACGCCGGTGCAGATCGGCCCGGTCACGGCGAAGAACCGTTTCTTCCAGGTGCCGCATTGCAACGGCATGGGCCACGCGATGCCACTGGCGCACGCGGCGATGCGCGAGATCAAGGCCGAGGGCGGCTGGGCGGTGGTCTCTACCGAGGAATGCGAGATCCACCCCAGCGGCGACCTCACCCCGTACGTCGAGGCGCGGCTGTGGGACGACCGCGACATCCCCGCGCTGGCTCTGATGTGCGACAAGGTGCACGCGCACGGCGCACTGGCGGCACTGGAGCTGTCGCACAACGGCCCCACCGCGTCGAACCTGTATTCGCGCGAGGTGCTGTTGGCGCCCTCGCACCAGCCGTCCAAGTATGGCTATCCCTCGCAAGCGCGCGCGATGACCCGGCACGACATCCGCGAGTACCGGCGCTGGCATCGCGAGGCGGCGATCCGTGGCAGGCGCGCGGGCATGGACATCATCTACGTCTACGCCGCGCATGACCTGTCGCTGGCGATGCACTTCCTGCAGCGCCGACGCAACCAGCGCAGCGACGAATACGGCGGTTCGCTGGAAAACCGCGTACGCCTCCTGCGCGAAGTCTTGCAGGACACGAAAGATGCCGTCGGCGACACCTGCGCCGTGGCGCTGCGCTTCGCCACCGAGGAACTGCTCGGGCCCGGCGGCGTGGAGTTGACCGAGGCGAAGGACATCGTCGGCATGCTGGCCGAGCTGCCCGACCTGTGGGACGTGAACCTCGCCGCCTGGTACAACGATTCGGTGCCCTCGCGCTTCGCCGCCGAAGGCGCCCAGGAGCCGTTCATCGACTTCGTCAAGAAGACCACCAGCAAGCCGGTGGTGGGCGTGGGCCGCTTCACCTCGCCGGACACCATGGTGTCGCAGATCAAGCGCGGCGTACTGGACATGATCGGCTGCGCGCGCCCGTCGATCGCCGATCCGTTCCTGCCGCGCAAGATCGAGGAGGGCCGCATCGACGACATCCGCGAATGCATCGGCTGCAACATCTGCGTTTCCGGCGACATGACCATCTCGCCGATCCGCTGCACGCAGAACCCGACCATGGGCGAGGAATGGCGCAAGAGCTGGCACCCGGAACAGATCGCGCCGAAGCGCTCGGCCAGTCGCGTGCTGGTGGTCGGTGCCGGCCCGGCAGGTCTGGAGGCTGCGCGCGCGCTGGGTCAGCGCGGTTACGAAGTGAGCCTCGCCGAAGCGCGCAAGGAGCTCGGCGGCCGCGTCACCCGCGAGGCGCGCCTGCCCGGCCTGGCCGAGTGGGCGCGCGTGCGCGACTGGCGCGTCGGCCAGATCAACAAGCTCACGAATATAGCCGTCTATCTCGATTCGGCCTTGACCGCGCAGGACGTGCTCGACTTCGGCGCCGAACACGTGGTGCTGGCCACCGGCTGCCACTGGCGCCGCGACGGTTACGGCCGCAGCAACGGCTTCGCCATTCCCGGCTTCGCGGACAGCGCGCGCGTATTCACCTTGGACGACCTGATGGACGGCCGCCTGCCCGATGTTCAACAGTCTGGGGGCCGCGTGGTCGTGTTCGACGACGACGGCTTCTACTACGCCAGCGTCGCGGCCGAAATGCTGCGCGCGCGCGGTTGCGACGTGACCCATGTGACCCCCGACGACAGCATCGCCCCGTGGAGCCTGAACACGCTGGACTACCGCCATATCCGCAAGCGCATGGCCAAGCTCGGCATCGAACCGATCGTGTCGCACAACATCATCGGCTTCGACGGTTCGACGCTGACCCTGGAAGACGTCTGGAACGGGCAGCGGCGCGACCTGGCCTGCGATGCCGTGGTCACCGTCACCGCGCGCGTGCCCGACGATGCGCTGCACCAGGACCTGCTGCAGCGCGAAGCGGAATGGACCGATGCCGGCATCCAATCGCTGCGCTGCATCGGCGACGCCGAGGCGCCGGGGCTGATCGCGCATGCGGTCTACGCCGGCCACCGCTACGCCCGCGAACTGGAGGAGTCGGCCACCGGCGAAGTCGCGTTCAAGCGGCACTTCCATACCGCGGACGCCGACGACCTGTTGCGCGTGGCGCCGACGCAGGCATCTCGCTGAAA
>NZ_JBYTCN010000001.1:133963-397780 GCF_058790335.1 Rhodanobacter sp. FW101-FHT13A11
ACCGACGCGGCCATCGACAACCGCAGCTAGCGGAACTGCCGATCGCGCTGCCCGGTATGCACGTAGGCGATTCGCCCGGCCAGCTGACGGCCCAGCGGCGACAGCCCGGCGGCCAGCTCGCCGCGCAGCACGTCGACGACCTGTTGCGCGTGGCGCCGACGCAGGCATCTCGCTGAAAACCGACGCGGCCATCGACAACCGCAGCTAGCGGAACTGCCGATCGCGCTGCCCGGTATGCACGTAGGCGATTCGCCCGGCCAGCTGACGGCCCAGCGGCGACAGCCCGGCGGCCAGCTCGCCGCGCAGCACGTCGAGGCCTGCCAGCCGGCGTCGATGGAAGCGCAGCGGGTAGGCATCGACCGCCTGCAGGTGCGGCGTGCGCGGCATCGCAGCCGCCGGCTCGCCGCCAGCCAGCAGGCGATCCCAGCCCAGGTAGTCGGTGTCCGGCAGCAGGTGCAGGCGCACACAGGGCTGGCCGGTGCGATCCAGGCCGTCGATCCATTCGTGCGGCCCGTCCACCGCGATCACGCTGACTGCCATCAGCCAGCGCACCCGCAGCAGCGGGGCCAGCTGCGGCGTTTCCGCCAGCAGGCCGCGCGGCAGCGCCGACAGCTCCGGCCCGCACGCCGCCAGCGGCATGTACAGCACGCTGTCGAGCGCCGGCAGCGCCGCAACCAGCGACGCCGGCGCGATCCGCAGCCAGCGCCGGCAGGGGACCGTGCCGGAAGCCTGCGGGCAGCAGGCCCGCCGTTGTCGCCACCAGGGAGTGAACATCGCCTGCCTCCAGCGACACGAGCCGGCGAAGCGCCCAGGCCCGGGAAAGACGCGCGGGCCACCGCCCACGGCGCCAGGGAAACCGACCGGCGGGCTACTTGGTCAGGATCAGCTTGTCGTTGCGGGTCAGGCGCAGGTGGTACTCGCTGCCCTGATGCTGGATCACCAGTTCGCGTTCACCCTCCAGCAACGCATGGCTGGAAACGCGTCTGGCCATCGCGGCGGCCGGCGGGGGCGCTGCCGGCCGCAGGATCGAGCGTGGCGACGGCGGTTGGCGCAGGGACAGGACAGGCATCGGAATATCCAGTGGAAGCGGTGACGCCTTCGATGATAAGGATTCTCATTTAAGTGTCAACTACCCTCCTCCCTCAGCCCGCCTCGACGACCTGCCGGATCCGCTGCGCCACCGCTGCATCCAGCCGTGGCAGCAGCTCCAGCGCATCCAGGTTCTGCGCCAGCTGCTCGCGTCTGCTGGCGCCGAGCATCACCGTGGAAACGTGCGGATTGAGCAGGCACCAGGCGATCGCCAGCTGCGCCAGGCTGGTACCCATCTCGGCGGCGATCGGCTGCAGCGCGCGCACCTTGCCGAGGCGTTCGTCGCCGTGGCCCAGCACATCCTCGCGCAACCCCTCGAAGCCGGGCTGGGCCAGCCGCGAGTCGGCCGGCACGCCGTCGTTGTACTTGCCGCTCAGCAGGCCGGACGCCAGCGGCGACCAGATCGTGGTGCCCATGCCGTAGGCCTCGTACAGCGGCGCGTACTCCACCTCCACCCGCTCGCGGTGCAGCAGGTTGTACTGCGGCTGCTCCATCACCGGCGCATACAGGTGGTTTTCGCGGGCAATCCGGTGCGCCTCGTGGATCGCCTCGGCCGGCCACTCGCTGGTGCCCCAGTACAGCACCTTGCCCTGGCGCACCAGCGTATCCATCGCCGCCACGGTTTCCTCGATCGGCGTATCCGGATCGGAGCGATGGCAGAAGTACAGGTCGAGATAGTCCACGCGCAGGCGCTGCAGCGCCTGGTGGCAGGCTTCCATCACGTGCTTGCGCGACAGCCCGCGCTGGGTCGGCAGCGGCTCGTCATGCGCGCCGAAAAACACCTTGCTGGAGACGCAGTAGCTGTCGCGCGGAAAGCGCAGGTCGGCCAGCACGTCGCCCATCACCTGCTCGGCCACGCCGTTGTTGTAGGTCTCGGCGTTGTCGAAGAAGTTCACCCCGCGGTCGTGCGCCAGCGCCAGCAGCTCGCGCGCCTGGGCACGCCCCACCTGCCGGCCGAAGGTGATCCAGGCGCCGAACGACAGCGCGGAAAGTTGCAGGCCGGAAGTGCCGAGGCGACGGTAAAGCATAGGGATGCTCCTGTGGGGATGAGACCGCCAGCATGTCCAATCCGCGCGCGCGATACAACGGCGTAATCTTGTGCTCCCGCCACCATCGGAGTTCACCATGTCATCGATCACGGGCTGGG
The DNA here is from genome assembly GCF_058790335.1 of Rhodanobacter sp. FW101-FHT13A11. Lineage (NCBI taxonomy): Bacteria > Pseudomonadati > Pseudomonadota > Gammaproteobacteria > Lysobacterales > Rhodanobacteraceae > Rhodanobacter > Rhodanobacter sp. FW101-FHT13A11. The sequence continues at coordinate 136,200 of NZ_JBYTCN010000001.1, forward strand.
CCGCCAGCGCGGCCGGTCAACCGCTGAAGCTGGCCACGTTCGACGTGGGCGAATTGGGTCCCGAGGAAGTCGAGGTGGCGGTGGACTATTGCGGCATCTGCCACTCCGACCTGTCGATGATCGGCAACGAATGGGGCGGCTCGCGCTATCCGTTCATCCCCGGGCACGAGGTGGTCGGCCGGGTCGCCGCGCTGGGCGCACAGGCGAAGGGATTGTCGGTCGGCCAGCGCGTGGGCATCGGCTGGACCGCGGGTAGCTGCATGCATTGCCGGCAGTGCCTGTCCGGCGACCAGCACCTGTGCGCGCAGTCGGTGGCGACCATCGGCGGCCATCACGGCGGCTTCGCCGGCAGGGTTCGCGCGCACTGGGCGTGGACGATTCCGCTGCCGGAGGGCATCGACCTGGCCAGCGCCGGCCCGCTGCTGTGCGGCGGCATCACCGTGCTGAAGCCGTTCCTCGCCTACGGCATCGAACCGACCGCGCGGGTCGGCGTGGTCGGCATCGGCGGGCTCGGCCATATGGCGGTGAAGTTCGCCGCGGCATGGGGCTGCGAGGTCACCGCGTTCACCTCCACCACGGCCAAGGCCGGCGAGGCGCGCGGCTTCGGCGCGCACCACGTGGTCGCCAGCCGCGACAGCGCCGCGATCAAGGCGATCGCCGGCTCGCTCGACCTGCTGCTGGTCACCGTCAACGTGCCGATGGACTGGAACGCCCTGCTCGATACCCTCGCCCCGAAGGGCCGCATGCACGTGGTCGGCGCGGTGCTGGAACCGATCCCGGTGCCGGCGTTCAGCCTGATCGGCAAGCAGCGCGAAGTCTCTGGCTCGCCCACCGGCTCGCCGGTCGACATCGCCCGCATGCTCGATTTCGCCGCCCGCCACGACATCCGCCCGCAGGTGGAGATGTTTCCGATGGGCAAGGTCAACGAGGCGCTGCAGCACCTCGCCGACGGCAAGGCACGCTATCGCATCGTGCTAGAAACGTGAGTCTACCGTGTATCGAGCCCGCAACGTGATCAGCAGTTTCACCAAATCGACGATACCAGTGTAAGGCTCAGGATCATCGTACGCAGTGGATTTTCCAACCAAGCTTTCCGCACGTTGTGTCGCCACATCCAATCGTTCGCGGGTGATGGCAAAAACGCCACCGTTGCCTTTGTCATAGCCGGGTATATGGCGCTTCAACCGCCGCATCACCTCATCGCGGTGCAGTGGCGCATGAATGTCTTCGAAGTGCAGCAACAGCCATAACTCAAAGCTGGGCACCGAGGGTATGGCGCGAAATGTCACGACTTGTCTGACATCGTTACGCAGCTTGCGATCCAGCGATTCGGCCAACTTGAGGGCATCAAAGTAGGTACGGTGCTCATCGCGGTCAAACACGGCATAGACCTGCTCGAAGGCGCGAGGCTGAATGCTCTTGCGACGGTCGCCTTTCTCGAACAACTCCTTGGCATACTGCACCACCTGGATCGGTGCGGTTCCATGCGCGCTGGGCCACACCACGACGTTGGCGGTGTGCAGTCGATAAGCAGCGCGGATTTCACTGAAATACAACGGCTCGGTCTTGCTGCCTTCGGAAACGATCAGGATACGGTCGTAACTGGCTCGCCGGGCCTGCTTGCGCTCAAGCTGCAGGCGATGCCGCTCTCTGGGGGAATTATCGCGCGCCATCAGTGCTTCAGCCCTATCCGCTGGCTGAGGAAGGGAACCCCACCGTAACGACCTATCAGGTAGCCGCGTTCCAGTGCCTCGTTCTTACGCGGTCCGAACTCGGACAGGCTGATCAGACTGGATGCCTGCTCGTGGTCTTTTTCAACGAACCATATCTGGTCGCGGCGGAACAGATCCGGAGCATCGAGTAGCGAGGTGTCATGAGTAGTAAAGATCAGCTGCGCGCCACCAGTGTTGACCTCCGGTCGATGGAACAACCACACCAGCTCGCGCACCAGCAGAGTGTGCAGGCTGGTATCGAGTTCATCGATCACAAGCGTCAACCCCTTGCTGAGAATATCAAGCACCGGACCGGCGAGGAACAGTAGGTTGCGCGTGCCGCTCGATTCGTCGACCAGATCGAATACAGCCTCGCCGTTCTCGGTAACGTGACGGAACTTCAATTCGGCCACTTCATTTTCGACAGGACCAGCCTCTTGTTTTCCTGATGCAAGGTCGATCTTGATGCCTTGGGCAATGATCTTGCGCTTGACAACATCAATATCTGCGATGCTGAAATCCGCCGCCGTGAGGAAGTCGCAGATAGCTTTGCGCTTCTCGGTCTGCTGCAGCATCTGAACCGAAAACTGCGGAGCTAGCGGACTGACTTCGTTGAAGATGACTAGTCGATTGACGAACCAGTCGAACACGGGCCGCAAAGCCTCACTGTTGAGCTGGACAGCCATCGACAAGAAAAGTGAATTGGCCCTGGTGGCCCCTTCCCACACATTCTTGGAGCCTTTGAGACCAGAACCGAAATCGTACACATCCCTGTCTGTGTCGACGTCGAAGTAGCGCTCAAACCAGCGCTGCGGCTTGAACGCCTTGTAGACCAGCAAGTGCTCGCTGACGATGCGCTGGTTGGTCATGGCAAAACCGTACTGATAGCGCACACCCTGGAGCAGGAAAGTAACCTCGAACTCGGTGGGCTGGCCGCCAGATTCGCCATCCAGACGAAACGGCTGCACGCTAAAGGTCTGTCCCGGCTGGATTACCGTGGCTGATTCCGTCACCACCCCTCGCATGTACTGGAGCGCTTTGATGAGATTGGACTTGCCACTGGCGTTGGCCCCGTAGATCACAGCGCTGCGCAACAAGGCAGGAGCAGCCTTGAGGCCGGTGGTCAGCGTGTGAGTGTCCTGAAGGGTTTTGTCTTTGGACGCGACGAGGCTAAGCACCTGCTCATCGCGCATGGAACGAAAGTTCTTGACACGAAATTCGATCAGCATCGCATTCACTCGAAAAGATGAGAATACGGTTAATTTTTGACCTTAAAAGTCAAAATTGCAATTTATTTCTTATAAGTAACTCGTATTCGTCCGAACGTCAGGCTGGAAACAAGCCCTGAGGCCACAATGCTCAGAAACGCCCTTCCGGATGAGGTTCCAACCAGCGACTCAGCTCCACACGACATGTACCCCCAATGCCAACGCGACGGCGGCGAACGCACCGGCCACCACGTCGTCCACCATCACGCCCATGCCGCCCTTCACGCGTCGGTCCAGCCAGCGGATCGGCCATGGCTTCCACACGTCGAACAGGCGGAACAGCACGAAGCCGGCCAGCACCATCCACCACGCGAATCCGCTGGCCGGCAGCAGCGCGGGAATCAGCAACGGCAACAGCGCGATCCACTGGCCGATGAATTCGTCCCACACGAGGCTGCGATGGTCGTCCACGCCCAGCGCACGGCCGGCCACGTTGCAGGCCCACACGCCGATCGCGAAGCCGGCCACGACCACCAGCAGGTAGAACGGCAGCGGCAGCCGGCGCAGCAGCAGCCACGGCAGCAGCGCGGCCAGCGAACCGAACGTGCCCTGCGCCACCGGCGCGAGGCCCGAACCGAATCCGCAGGCCAGCCAGCCGGCCGGCGTGGCCAGCAGGGCGCGCCGCTGTTCCGTGCCGAGGTTCTTTTTTGCGCTCACGCGAAATGCTCCCAGCCCGGTCGATCCGTGGCCAGCCACGAGCCATCGGCGGCACGCACGCGCACGCCCTCGCCTTCCACGATGCGGCCGATCTTCGTGGCGCCGCAGCCGAGCCGGGCCAGGCCGGCCTGCAGCTCGGCCACGCGGGCGGCCGGCACGGTGAAGCACAGTTCGTAGTCGTCGCCGCCGCTCAAGGCAAAGTGCAGCGCCGTGGTGTCGTCGTGCAGCTCCAGCAGCGCCGACGAGCGCGGCAGCAGCGCGGCCTCGATCTCCGCCGCGACCCCGCTGGCGGTGCAGATATGGCCGAGGTCGGCGAGCAGGCCGTCGGAGACGTCGACGCAGGCCGTGGCCTGCCCGCGCAACGCGGTGCCGGCGGCGAGTCGCGGCGTCGGCCGGTTCAACCGCTCGATCAGGAAGCCGCGCAGCCCGGTGCGGTCGTCGTCGCGCGGCGGATGCTGCACGGCATGCAAGCCGGCAGCCGCATCGCCCAGCGTGCCGGTGACCAGCACCGCGTCGCCGGCCCGCGCGCCGGCGCGGGTGAGCGCCTGGCCCGGCGGCACGAAGCCGTGCACGGCCACGCTGATCGTCAACGGCCCGCGGGTGGTGTCGCCGCCGACCAGGGCCAGCCGGTGCGGCTGCGCCAGTTTCGCGAAACCCTCGGCAAAACCCTCGACGAAGGCCGCGTCCGCGCTGGGCATGGTCAGCGCCAGCAGCGCCCAGGCCGGGCTGGCGCCCATCGCGGCGAGGTCGGAAAGATTCACTGCCAGCGCCTTCCAGCCGATGTCGGCCGGCGTGGTGCCGCGCGGAAAGTGCACGCCCTCGACCAGGGTGTCGATCGCCACCGCCAGCTCCTGCCCGGCCGGTACCGCGAGCACCGCGGCGTCGTCGCCGATGCCGACGCGCACGTCGTCCCGCGCTTGCGCGGTATGCCGGCGGATCAGTTCGATCAGGTCGAATTCCATCGGGAACCCCCCAATGCAAGGTCAGCGGCTGAACACGAGGGTAGGGCTGTCGTGGTAGGTCGACGGCTGCCACAGGCGGAAGCCGGCTTTCTCCGCGACCCGGATCGACGCCTGATTTTCCGGCGCGATGATGCATACCACGCGCCGTTCGGGAAACTGCCCCTCGGCCCAGGCCGCGATCGCCGCCACCGCCTCGCTCGCATAGCCGTTGCCGTGCGCCGGCGGCGCCAGCACCCAGCCGCACTCCAGCATGCCCCGCAGCGAGGGCTGCAGTTCGCGCGCGAAGTCGGCGAAACCGACGTCGCCGACGTAGCGGCCGCTGGCCTTCTCCTCGATGGCCCAGTAGCCGTAGCCGAGCAGGCTCCACAGCCCGCGATACTGCAGCAGGCGCTTCCACACTTCCTCGGCGGTGAACGGGCGGCCACCGATGTGGCGGGTGACCTCGGGGTCCGACCAGATCGCGGTGCAGGTGGCGTGATCGCTGGCCTGGTGCGCGCGCAGGCGCAACCGCGCGGTCTCGATTTCCGGCACCTGCCCGCCCGGCGACCCCGCGGCGCCGGGCATCAGCCGCGCTTCTCGACCGCGCGCAGTTCGCCGGCCAGCTTGTCCAGCACGCCGTTGACGTAGCTGTGGCCGTGGTCGGCGCCGAAGCGCTTGGTGACCTCGATCGCCTCGTTGATCACCACGCGATACGGCACGTCGGGACGGAACTTCAGCTCGTACGCGGCCAGCCGCAGCGCGGCGCGTTCGATCGGATCGACCTGCGCCACCTCGCGGTCGAGGTGCGGGCGCAGGCTGGCGTCCAGTGCATCGACGTTTTTCTCCACGCCGTGCAGCAGGTCCTCGAAGTAGTCGAGGTCGGCCACTTCCATGTCCTGCTCATGGCGGAACTGCTCGATCACCGCGTTCATGTGGCTGCCGGAAAGCTGCCATGCGTACAGCGCCTGCAGCGCGCGGCGGCGGGCACGCGAGCGCGCGGCCAGGTCGAGGCCTTGCGGGGCGTGATGCATCACAGCTTCCCGTACAGGTTGACCATTTCCAGCGCGGCGATCGCGGCATCGGCGCCCTTGTTGCCGGCCTTGGTGCCGGCGCGCTCGATCGCCTGCTCGATGCTGTCGGTGGTCAGCACGCCGAACGCCACCGGCACGCCGGAGCCGTACGCGGCCTGGGCCAGGCCCTTGGCGCATTCGCCGGCGACGTAGTCGAAATGCGGGGTGGCGCCGCGGATCACCGCGCCCAGCGCGATCACCGCCACGTACTTGCCGGAGTTCGCCAGCTTGTGCGTGGCCAGCGCGATCTCCCACGCGCCCGGCACGCGGACCAGTTCGATCGCGTCGTCCTTCACGCCGTGGCGCACCAGCGCATCGCGCGCGCCGGCCACCAGCGGCTCGACGACGAAGCCGTTGAAACGGCCGGCGACGATGGCAAAACGGCCTTTCGGGGTGGCGAAATCGCCTTCGATGGTCTTCATTGCGGATTTCCTCGGGTGGACGCGCGGCCCATGCAGAGCGGGCATTTTACGGGTTTGGCCGCCCTCCTGCTCATTCGGCTCCCTCCCCTGCTCGCAGGGGAGGGTTGGGGAGGGGTTGCTTTTGATCTTGCTCGCCAGTCCGCAGCTACCCCCTCACCTAAAGGATTCCTTTCAGTCACCAGCCGCCCCTGCCCTGCAGGGGGAGGAGCGGAAGCGCGGAGGCGGGGCCGGGACGTCAAGGCCGAGGCGGCAAATGCGGGTATCCGCTGAAACTCAACTGCGCCTTGCCGCCAGCGACTTTCAGCCGCGCCGGCGCGCCGAATGGCAGGGTGAACTTGTCCGGCTCGTGGCCGATCGGCAGGCCGCCAAGCACCGGCATGCCGCTGGCCCGGCGGATCTGCGCGAAGCTGTCGGCCAGGTCATAGCCGTTGTCGTAGCCGCTGGGGCGGCACTGGCTGAAATCGCCCAGCAGCAGCGCGCGCTGGCGCCCCAGCACGCCGGACAGGTGCAACTGGTACAGCATCCGCTCGATCCGGAACGGCGGCTCGCCGACGTCCTCGACGAACAGGATGCCGCCGTCGATCCCGCGACCATCGATGCCGGGGAAATACGGCGTGCCGACCAGGCTGCACAGCACCGCCAGATTGCCGCCCCACAGCGGCCCCTCGGCGTCGAGTTCGGCGTCGGGCGCGGTGGCCCACTCGACCTGCGTCGAGGGGGAACGCACGGTGCCCCAGAAATGCCGCCAGGTGAATTCGCTGAGCGTCTCGGCGCCGAAGTCGGCGCCCAGCATCGGGCCGCTGAACGTGCACAGGCCGCTCTTCGCATGCAGCGCCAGCTGCAGGGCGGTGAAGTCGCTGTGGCCGACCAGCAAGGTGCTGCCGCCGCCCAGCCGTTCGCGCAAGGCGTCGTAATGCAGTTGCGCCAGCAGGCGCGTGGCGCCGTAGCCGCCGCGGATCGCCAGCGCGATATCCGGCAGTTCATCCTCCGTGGCCAGCGCATTGAGGTCGGCCGCCCGCTCCGTGTCGCTGCCGGCGTAGCGCTGCTCGCTGCGATCGAGCACCTCCAGGCCGCTCAACCGGCAACCGGCCTCGCGCAGCCGGGCCACGCCGCGCGCCATCGCGGCGCGATCGTGCGGGTAACCGGAGGGGGCGATCAGGCGGATGGCGGTATCGGACATGGGTCTGGTCGATGGGGGAAGTTGGATTATGCGGCGGCGAAACAGCGACCGTGTGGCAGAACAAGGCGCATTCCATGTAGGAGCGCACCCTGTGCGCGATGCTTTCCGTCACGTGACGAAGAGCTATCGCGCACAGGGTGCGCTCCTACACGTATTCGACAACTTCCAGACCGAAACCACCGAGGCCGACCATCTTGCGCGGCGTGCCGAGCACGCGCAGGCGGTGCACGCCGAGGTCGGCCAGGATCTGCGCGCCGAGGCCGAGCTGTCGCCATTCCTGCTGCTGCGCCTCTTCTGGCGCCTGCTTGCCGGGCTGGCGGTTGAGCCGGGCCAGCAGCGCCTCGGGCGTGTCCTCGCCGGACAGCACCAGCAGCACGCCGCGATCCTCGTCGGCGATGCAACGCAGTGCCGAGGTCACGGTGAGGCCGAGGTCGTCGCGCTTGAGGTGCAGCACGTCGGACAGGGTATTGCGCACGTGCACGCGGGTGAGCACCGGCGCGCCGTCGTTGACCCTGCCGCGCACCAGCGCGTAGTGCAGGCCGCGGCGGATCGCGTCGCGGTAGGCCACCAGCCGGAACGGGCCGAACTCGGTGTCCACGTCCTCCTCATGCACGCGCTGCACGGTCTTCTCGGTCTCCAGCCGGTAGCGGATCAGCTCGGCGATGGTGCCGATCTTCAGGCCGTGCTTCTGCGCGAAGATCTCCAGCTCCGGCCGGCGCGCCATCGAGCCGTCCTCGTGCAGGATCTCGATCAGCACCGCCGAGGGCTCCAGCCCCGCCAGCGCGGCCAGGTCGCAGCCGGCCTCGGTATGCCCGGCGCGGGTCAGCACGCCGCCCGGTTGCGCGGTGAGCGGGAAGATGTGGCCTGGCTGCGACAGGTCCTGCGGCTTCGCGTCGGACTTCACCGCGACCTGGATCGTGCGCGCGCGGTCGTGCGCCGAGATGCCGGTGGTGACGCCTTCGGCCGCCTCGATCGAGACGGTGAAGTTGGTGTGGTAGGCCGAAGTGTTGTCGCTGACCATCGGGCGCAGGCCGAGCTGGCGCGTGCGCTGCTCGGTGAGCGTGAGGCACAGCAGGCCACGCGCCTCGCGCACCATGAAGTTCACGTCTTCCGGCCGCACCATCTGCGCGGCCATGATCAGGTCGCCCTCGTTCTCGCGGTCCTCGTCGTCGAGGATGACCACCATGCGGCCGGCGCGGATGTCTTCGAGGATTTCGGGAATGGTGTTGAAAGCCATGGGAGTTCCTTGAGGGTTGTGCTCCCTCCCCTGCAAAGCAGGGGGAGGGCTGGGGTGGGGTCCGCCTTTGATCTGATCTGTCAAATCAAAAGCGTTACCCCCTCCCAGCCTCCCCCTGCTTCGCAGGGGGAGGGGCAAAAGATCAGGCGAAGCCGTGCTGTTTCAGGAACGCCTCGTCGATACGCGGCGCCTCGCCATGCGACAGCAGCCGCTCGATGTAGCGCGCCACCACGTCCACCTCGATGTTCACCGCGTCGCCCACGCGGCGCGCGTGGAACGCGGTGTGTTCGACCGTGTGCGGGATCAGGTTGACGCCAAATCGTGACCCGGCGACCTCGTTGACGGTAAGGCTGGTGCCGTCGATGCAGACTGAGCCTTTCGCCGCGATGTAGCGCGAGATCGCCGCCGGCACCTCGAACGTCCAGCGCTGCGAGCGCCCGTCTGGGGTGATCGAGACCACCCTGCCGAGGCCGTCCACGTGGCCGGAAACCAGATGGCCGCCCAGACGGTCGGCCAGGCGCAGCGCCTTCTCCAGGTTCACCGGGTCGCCCGGCTTGAGCTGGCCCAGCGAGGTCAGCGACAGTGTCTCGTTGGAGACGTCGGCGCTGAAACCGCGCGGTTCCAGCGTGATCGCGGTGAGGCACACGCCGGAGACCGCGATCGAGTCGCCCAGCTGCACGTCGGCAAGGTCGAGGTCGGCAGTATCGACATGCAGGCGGACATCGCCGCCGCGCGGTTCGAGCCGCGCGATGCGGCCCACGGACTGGATGATGCCGGTAAACATCAGCGCACCTCCGGACGGAGGGTGATGGACTGCATGAGGGCGATGGATTTCATGAAACGTTCCCGCATAAAGCTGAAAGCGAGTACGCCCCAAGGCATGAGGCCAGGCGCACGCCGCGAAGCGTCCGCCCTGCCGTCTTCTCTTTATCCGGACTGTGAGGAAGCGGTCACCCGCTTCCAACCGTCGGCTCCGGCATTTGACCGGATCTGCTGACCTCACGGCGGTTGCCGTGAGCGCTCGCGGGCTTGTTGTCGGACGTGGGCCCTTCAACCTACCGCCGGTGGGGAATTTCACCCCGCCCTGAAGACGCTATGTAATGTTTGCCGGCATGACCGGCTGGCGAAGTCTAGCACCGCCGCGGCGCCGGCTCGCGTGCTGCCGTGGCGAATGCAGCGTTCGCCGGCGCGCACCTGAACGAATCAGGCGGGACGCAGTTGCAGCCGCCAGTCCGCACCAAGCATGCGCTGATCGACCACCTGCAGCTGCCAGCGCCGCGCCATGTCACTGAGCGTAGGCAGCTGCAGCAGCGGGCGCGCGCTGTCGCCCAGCAGCAGCGGCGCGACGTAGAGCAGCAACTCGTCGACCAGGCCGGCGGCGAACAAGGCGCCGCACAGGGTCGGACCGGCCTCGACATGCACTTCGTTGCAGCCGCGCCCGGCCAGCAGGGCCAGCGCGGCGCGCAGGTCGAGCGCGTCGCCTTGCGTGGCCAGCGCCATCCGCTCGACCCGGGCAAAACGGTCATCGGTGCACGATGCCGCCGCACCATGCAGCAGCAGGGTCGGCACGGAACCGTCCAGCACATGGCTGCCGGCCGGCGTTCGCAGCTGGCGGTCCAGCACGACGCGCAACGGCCGGGTGAACTCCTCGTCCTGCGGCAGCCGCACGGTGAACCGCGGGTCGTCGGCCAACACGGTGCCGCTGCCGCTGAGGATCGCCGAGCTGCGTGCGCGCCAGCGCTGCACGTCGGCGCGCGCGGCCTCGCCGGTGATCCACTTCGACTCGCCGTTGGCGAGAGCGGTGCGGCCATCCAGGCTCATCGCCAGCTTCACCCGCACGAATGGTCGGTCGCGCTCGATCCGGCTGAAGAAGCCGACGTTCAACTCACGCGCGGCCTCGCGCATCAGGCCCGATTCGACCGTGATGCCGGCGGCGCGCAACTTGCCGATGCCGCGGCCGTCGACCTGCGGGAACGGGTCCTCGGCCGCGACCACCACGCGCCTCACGCCGGCGGCAATCAGCGCATCGGCACAAGGCGGCGTACGGCCGTGGTGCGCACATGGCTCCAGCGTCACGTAGGCGGTGGCACCACGCGCCCGCTCGCCCGCCTCGCGCAGCGCAAACACCTCGGCATGCGGCTCGCCGGCACGCTGATGGAAACCGGTGCCGACGACCTCGTCGCCGCACGCGATCACGCAACCCACGCGCGGGTTTGGCTGGGTGGTGTACAGGCCGCGCCCGGCCAGGCGCAGGGCGTGCGCCATGTGGGTGTGATCAACAGCCGAAAAAGAGTCGGTCACGCTGCCGCACCTTGGTAGGAGCGCACCCTGTGCGCGAAAAACTTGCGTTGCGGCGACATCATTCGCGCACAGGGTGCGCTCCTACAGGCACCGCGTCATTTGCCTTCGCGCTTGCCGCCGCCGAGCAAGGGCAACTGCAAATCGGCCAGCCCCGGCAGGTCGCGCTCCAGCTTCTCGATCTCCTCGCGGAACGCATGCACGTCCTCGAACTTGCGGTAGACCGAAGCGAAGCGCACATAGGCGACCTGGTCGAGGTTCTTCAGCTCGCGCATCACCAACTCGCCGAGCTGGCGCGACGGCACCTCGCGCTCGCCGCTGCGGCGCAGGTCGTTGATGATCGCGCGTACCGCGGCGTCCACCGCGTCGCTGGCCACCGGCCGCTTCTGCAGCGCACGCTCGAAGCTGACGCGCAGCTTGCGCTCGTCGAACGTCTCGCGCCGCTCGCCGCTCTTCACGATCGTCGGCAGCTTCAGCTCGGCGGTCTCGAACGTGTTGAAACGCTCGCCGCATTGCTCGCATTCCCGCCGACGACGCACGCTGGCACCGTCCTCGGTAAGCCGCGAATCGATCACGCGGGTGTCTTCGTGCTGGCAGAAGGGGCAATGCATAAAGTCAGGAGTGAGAGTAGAGAAGTGCGGAACGAGAGGGAAGCATCAGCGTCGGCTTTCTCTCACTTCTCACTCCTCTCCGCTCACTTCTCGCCCTCAGCCGTAGACCGGGAATTTGTGGCACTGCGCCGTCACCGCCTCGCGCACGCGGGCGATCACCGCCTCGTCGCCCGGCGCGTCCAGCACGTCGCAGATCCAGCTGGTCAGTTCGGTCACGTCCGCTTCCTTGTAGCCGCGGGTAGTGACGGCCGGGGTGCCGACGCGCAGGCCGGAGGTGACGAACGGCTTGCGCGGGTCGTTCGGCACGGCGTTCTTGTTGACCGTGATGTGTGCGTTGCCCAGCGCTTCCTCGGCGGCCTTGCCGGTGACGTCGCGGCCGATCAGGTCGACCAGCATCAGGTGGTTCTCGGTGCCGCCGGAGACGATCTTGTAGCCGCGTGCGATGAAGGTCTTCGCCATTGCCTTGGCGTTCTTCACCACCTGGGCCTGATACTCCTTGAACGCCGGCTCCAGCGCCTCCTTGAACGCCACCGCCTTGGCCGCGATCACGTGCATCAGCGGGCCGCCCTGGATGCCGGGGAACACGATCGATTGCAGCTTCTTCTCGATTTCCTCGGCCGCCGGCCCCATGCCGGCATGGCTCGCCACGATGATGCCGCCGCGCGGGCCGCGCAGGGTCTTGTGGGTGGTGGAGGTGACCACGTGCGCGTGCGGCAGCGGGCTCGGGTACACGCCGGCGGCGACCAGGCCGGCGACGTGGGCCATGTCCACGAACAGGTAGGCGCCGACCTTGTCGGCGATGGCGCGGAAACGCGCCCAGTCCATCACCTGCGAATAGGCGGAGAAACCGGCCACGATCATCTTCGGCTGGTGCTCGACGGCAAGGCGCTCGACCTCGTCGTAGTCGACCAGGCCGTTCTCGTCCACGCCGTACTGCACCGCGTCGAGGATCTTGCCGGAGAGGTTCACCTTGGCGCCGTGGGTGAGATGGCCGCCGTGGGCCAGGCTCATGCCGAGGATCTTGTCGCCCGGCTGCAGCAGTGCGAAATACACCGCCTGGTTCGCCTGCGAGCCGGAATGCGGCTGCACGTTGGCGTAATCGCAGTCGAACAGCTGCTTGAGCCGCTCGATCGCCAGCCTCTCGGCGACGTCCACGTACTCGCAGCCGCCGTAGTAGCGCTTGCCCGGGTAGCCCTCGGCGTACTTGTTGGTGAGCTTGGAACCCTGCGCTTCCATCACCCGCGGGCTGGCGTAGTTCTCCGAGGCGATCAGCTCGACGTGGTCTTCCTGGCGCCGGCCTTCGTCGGCGATGGCCTTGGCCAGTTCGTCGTCGTAACCGGCAATCGTGCAGTCCTTGGGGAACATTCTGGCCTCGGCAGTTGGTGGCGGGATTAGCCGGAAAGTGTAGCGCCGCCGGGCGTTTGCGGCCACCTGCCGGGCGGAACCGGACGGCAGCATCGGCGTGACGCCACAAGCCGCTATACTGCGCGGTTTGACGAATTCCCTTTCCGTACCGACCTAAGCAGGCGGTGCGGCGCACGCCTTCGGAGGTTGCATGAGCTCGCAGTACATCTACACCATGAACGGGGTCAGCAAGATCGTCCCGCCGAAGCGCCAGATCATCAAGGACATCTCGCTGTCGTTCTTCCCCGGTGCCAAGATCGGCCTGCTCGGCGTCAACGGCGCGGGCAAGTCCACGGTACTGAAGATCATGGCCGGCGTGGATACGGACTTCCAGGGCGAGGCGCGCGCGCAGCCGGGCACCAAGATCGGCTACCTGGCGCAGGAGCCGGACCTGAATCCGGAAAAGACCGTACGCGAAGTGGTCGAGGAAGGCGTGTCGGTCATCCTTGATGCGCAGAAGCGGCTGGAAGAGGTCTACGCCGCCTACGCCGAGGACGGCGCCGATTTCGACAAGCTCGCCAAGGAACAGGAAGCGCTGGAGGGCATCCTGGCCGCGAACGACGCGCACGCGCTGGAGCGCCAGCTGGAAGTGGCCGCCGACGCGCTGCGCCTGCCGGCGTGGGACGCGATCATCGGGCCACTTTCCGGTGGCGAGAAGCGCCGCGTGGCGCTGTGCCGCCTGCTGCTGTCCAAGCCTGACATGCTGCTGCTGGACGAACCGACCAACCATCTGGATGCCGAGTCGGTGGACTGGCTGGAGAAATTCCTGCACGACTACCCCGGCACCGTGGTGGCGGTCACCCATGACCGCTACTTCCTCGACAACGCCGCCGAGTGGATTCTCGAACTCGACCGCGGCCGCGGCATTCCGTGGAAGGGCAACTACACCGAATGGCTGGAGCAGAAGGATGCCCGCCTGAAGCAGGAAGCGAACCAGGAGAAGTCGCGCCAGAAGGCCATCGCGAAGGAGCTGGAGTGGGTACGCTCGGCCGCTAAGGGCCGCCAGTCCAAGGGCAAGGCCCGCCTGGCCCGCTTCGAAGAGCTGAATTCGGTCGACTACCAGCGCCGCAACGAGACCAACGAGATCTTCATCCCGCCGGGCGAGCGCCTGGGCCAGGAGGTGATCGAGTTCAAGAACGTGACCAAGTCGTTCGGCGACCGTGTGCTGATCGAGGACCTTTCGTTCAAGGTGCCGCCGGGCGCCATCATCGGCGTGATCGGCCCGAACGGCGCCGGCAAATCCACCCTGATGAAGATGATCATGGGCAAGGAAACGCCGGACTCGGGCGAGGTGAAGCTGGGCCACACCACCAAGCTGGCGTATGTCGACCAGTCGCGCGACGCGCTCGATCCGAAGAACAACGTGTGGCAGGAAGTGTCCGGCGGCTCGGACATCCTCACCATCGGCAACTTCGAGATCCAGTCGCGCGCGTACATCGGCCGCTTCAACTTCAAGGGCACCGACCAGCAGAAGATCGTCGGCAGCCTGTCCGGCGGTGAGCGTGGCCGCCTGCACATGGCCAAGACCCTGCTGCAGGGCGGCAACGTGCTGCTGCTCGACGAGCCGTCCAACGACCTCGACGTGGAAACCCTGCGCGCACTGGAAGACGCCCTGCTCGAATTCCCCGGCTCGGCGATCGTGATCTCGCATGACCGCTGGTTCCTCGACCGCATCGCCACCCACATCATCGCGTTCGAGGGCGACTCGCACGTGGAGTTCTTCCCCGGCAACTACAACGAGTACGAAGCCGACAAGAAGCGCCGCCTCGGCGAGGAAGGTGCCAGGCCGCATCGGGTGAAGTACAAGAAGCTCGCGTAACGCTTTGCTCCCTCCCCTGCAACGCAGGGGAGGGCTGGGGTGGGGTGAAGCTCTTGACCTTATCGCCAGCTTGGGCACCCCCTCCCAACCTCCCCCTGCGTGCAGGGGGAGGAGCACGCACGGAGACTTTCGATGCACTTCATGCAATCCCTGCGACAGGCATGGGCCCGCAACGACTCGCTGGTCTGCGTGGGCCTCGACCCGGAGCCGGCGAAGTTTCCCGTGCACCTGCGTGATGCGCCCGACGCGGTGTTCGAGTTCTGCCGAGCCATCGTCGACGCCACCGCCGACCTGGCCTGCGCGTTCAAGCCGCAGATCGCGCACTTCGCCGCGCTGCGCGCCGAGGACGCGCTGGAGCGGCTGATCGCGCACATCCACGCGAAGCACCCCGGCGTGCCGGTGATCCTCGACGCCAAGCGCGGCGACATCGGCAGTACCGCACAGCACTACGCCACCGAGGCGTTCGAACGCTACCGCGCCGACGCGGTCACCCTGAACCCGTACCTGGGCCGCGACTCGATCCAGCCATTCCTCGACCGTGCCGACAAGGGCGTGATCCTGCTCTGCCGCACCTCCAACCCCGGCGGCGCGGATTTCCAGGCGCTGGATTGCGGCGGCCTGCCGCTGTACCTGCGCGTGGCCGAGGCCGTTGCCCGCGACTGGAACGCCAACGGCAACTGCGCCCTGGTCACCGGCGCCACCTGGCCGGAGGAACTGGGCAAGGTGCGCGCCGTGGTCGGCGACATGCCGCTGCTGGTGCCCGGCATCGGCGCCCAGGGCGGCGACGTGGAGGCGGTGCTGCGCCACGGCCGCACGGCTGCCGGCACGGGCCTGCTGATCAGTTCGTCTCGCGCGATCCTGTACGCCGGCCACGGCGAGGATTTCGCCGCGGCCGCGCGTGCCGCCGCCGGCGAACTGCGCGACGCCATCAATCACTGCCGCCGCGGCTGAGCGAATCGCGCGCCAGCACCGCGGTCAACCCGTCGCCGTCTTCGCCGCCTGCAGCGCCTTCGTCTTCAGGTCCAGCGTGTCCGCCGCATCCAGCAGCGCACGCGCAAAGCTGCGCACTTCGGCGGGACGCAAGGCATACCAGTTGCCGCTCTTGCTGGCTTCGTCCACCTTGCGGCCCGCACGGGACACGCAGTGCGGCCGGAAGATCACCATGCCGGTCAGCGATTCCGAGCTGATGTCCGCCGAGACGATCTGCATATGCGTTTCATCTTCTTTCTTCACCGAACTCTCCCGGGCGGGAGTCCGCCCCGGTCCCACTCTACGCCATCGCAAATTCAGCCGATGTTCCCGCGTGTGTCATAGCACCTGCACGGCCGCTGGTTTCCGTCGCGGGCGTTGCTTGGGTCATGCATCGTGCCGCCTGGATGTCGATGCGACTTGGTCGCCGTCGGTCGCCCTCCGGACAAGGGCACGCCGCCGCATCAACGCATGTGCACCCAGTACACGCGCATGCCGTGGGCGCGGTCTTCGGCACGATGCCCGTCGCGCCCATCCATCACGATGCCCCAGGCCGAACGCAACATCCCCGCCTGCACGCGGTCGATGCGCACCTGTTCGCCGCTGGGAATGATGAAGGCCGCCTCGACCACCATCACCCCGTCGCGCTCGAACACCAGGCTTGCCAGCCGGCCCACGCCGGCACCCCAGCCGACGTGCAGCTCGCACGCCACCGGCGTGAACACGCCGCGGTTGTCCAGGCTCCACCCTTCCGTCTTGCTGAGCAGCGACTGCAGGCTGGGATCGGTCCAGTCGACGTTGTTGGCTTGGGCGCTCCACGGCGGCGGCTTCATGTCCATGGCGGCTTCATGTCCATGGCGACTCCGCACCGCGCGCCGGCGGCCTGTGGCGGCGGTCCCGGCCGGCGCGGGCGCACGCCGTGCCCTGGCGGGTACCGCGCCCGGACCGGCCGGGAATGGCATGAAGGCGGAGTTCGCGTGGCGGCATGGACAAGGTATCGGCGGAACCGGCCGGCGCTTGAGCCGCCATTCCGCGCCCGGCGGACGGCCGGGCCCGCGAACGTTCATTCGTCTGCCAGCTCCTGCCCCGGAAACAGCACGTCGGTGTAGCCGAACTTGCTGAAATCGGTGATGCGCGAGGGATACAGCCGGCCGATCAGGTGGTCGCACTCGTGCTGCACCACGCGGGCATGGAAGCCCTCGGCGGTGCACTCGATGCGCGCGCCCCGCGGGTCGACGCCTTCGTAGCGGATCAGCGTGTAGCGGTTCACCGCGCCGCGCAGGCCGGGTACCGACAGGCAGCCTTCCCAGCCCTCCTCCATGTCCTGCGACAGCGGTGTGATCACCGGGTTGAGCAGGATCGTGCGCGGCACTTCGGGAGCACTGGGATAGCGCTCGGAATGCTCGAAGCCGAAGATCACCAGCTGCAGGTCGACACCGATCTGCGGTGCGGCCAGGCCGACCCCATCGGCGGCCTGCATGGTCTCGAACATGTCGGCGATCAGCGCGTCGAGTTCGGCGCTGCCGAGCATCGCGGCAGGCACCAGCGGCGCGATGCGCAGCAGGCGCGGGTCGCCCATCTTGAGGATTTCACGGATCATGCAGGCCTCACGCTCGAACGCCGTTACCTGGTGACTTGTGGTCGACGCGGCCCATTGCAAGCGGTGCCGCCCCGCGCCTCAACTGCAACACGCCGGGCAGGGCCTCGTGCCGATCTGCCGAACCCGCGGGCGGGTTCAGCCGCCGAACACCTTCTTCAGCAGGTCGGTGGTGCGCGCGCCCGGGTTGTGGCGGATCGACTGCTCCTGCTCGCCGATGGTGGTGAACAACCCGTCCAGCGTCTTCGCCGTCACGTAGTCGTCCAGGTTCAGCGGACCGCCGCCCTTGGCCGACTTGCCGCCACCCAGCGCGCCCAGCGATCCCAGGGCGCCGCCGAGCGCCCCGCCGCCGCTGCCGGAGGTGAAGGCCTTGTACTTCTGGGTCACGCCGACGCTGTCGGTGGCCTTGGCCACGATCGGATGGATGCGCGCGGTCAGCGCCTCGCCGGCGACGCGGCGGAAGAAATCGGTGGCCGCGTGGTCGCCGCCGGTGAGGATGCCGCGCGCGTCGTCCAGGGTCATCTTGCGGATCGCGTCGCCGAAGATCTCGGCCACCTGCGGCACCGCCTTCTCCGCCGCCCGGTTCATGCTCAGCTCGAACGCGTCGACCTTGGCGCCCTGGCCCAGCTCGCGCGCCAGCTTGCCGGCCTGCTCCAGCTTGCCCGGCAGCGGGATGCGCACCTTGCCGT
Organism: Rhodanobacter sp. FW101-FHT13A11; assembly: GCF_058790335.1. Classification (NCBI taxonomy): domain Bacteria; kingdom Pseudomonadati; phylum Pseudomonadota; class Gammaproteobacteria; order Lysobacterales; family Rhodanobacteraceae; genus Rhodanobacter; species Rhodanobacter sp. FW101-FHT13A11. The sequence continues at coordinate 154,074 of NZ_JBYTCN010000001.1, forward strand.
TGTTCCAGAAACCGCCGTCGCGGCCGAGGCTGTTGATCGCGTTGGTGGTGCCCTTGGCCAGCGCCTCCTTGAGACCGGCGGCGATGTCGCTGGTGGGCAGGTTGCCGCCGAGCTGCGGCGAGCTGGAGGCATGCGTCGACTGCTTGACCTTGTTCAGCAGGTCCTTGAACTGGCCGGAGCCGACGGCCGCGACCGGCAGGGCGGCGGCAACGAGGACGAGGCCCAACAGGCCGTGGCGAACCGGGATGTGCATGACGGATTCCAGGGTGGTCGGCGGGGCCGCCAGTGTAGCGCCGCCGCCTCGCCACGGCGTGACGGGGAACGGGAGGCTATTCGACCAAAGGCTAATACCGATCGGTCGTTTCCGGCATTGACCGCCGCCGCCGGCAGGGCGACCCTTGCAGCTATCGCCGAGGAGAGCCACTCATGCAAGCTGCTGTCATACCCAAGCCCAGTCCGGCCAGCAAGATCCTGTGGGTCGCCATCGCCATCGTCGGCGCGTTCTGCCTGGGCGTGGTCGCCCTGCGCCGGGGCGAGCCGATCAATGCGATCTGGCTGGTCGCCGCGTCGATCGCGATCTTCGTGATCGGCTACCGCTTCTACGGCAAGTTCGTGGAGCACTCGGTGCTGCAGCTCGACCCCAGCCGCGCGCCGCCCTCGGTGCTGCGCAACGACGGGCTCGACTACGTGCCCACCGACAAGTGGGTGGTATTCGGCCACCATTTCGCCGCGATCGCCGGCGCCGGCCCGCTGGTCGGCCCGGTGCTGGCCGCGCAGATGGGCTACCTGCCCGGCACGCTGTGGATCCTGTTCGGCGTGGTATTCGCCGGCGCGGTGCAGGACTTCATGATCCTCGGACTCTCGCTGCGCCGCGATGCCCGTTCGCTGGGCCACATGCTGCGCGAGGAGCTGGGGCCGTTGCCCGGCATCGTGGCGATGATCGGCGTGCTGGTGCTGATGATGATCGTGCTGGCGGTGCTGGCGCTGGTGGTGGTCAAGGCGCTCACCCACAGCCCGTGGGGCACCTTCACCGTGGCCGCCACGATCCCGATCGCGCTGCTGATGGGCGCCTACCTGCGCTGGTTCCGCCCGGGCCGCATCCTCGAGGTGTCGATCATCGGCCTGGTGCTGCTGCTGGCCTCGATCTGGTTCGGCAAGATCGTGTACGACACGCCGGCGCTCGCCACGCTGTTCGACTTCGACGCGAAGGCGCTGGCCTGGCTGCTGATCGCCTACGGTTTCTGCGCCTCGGTGCTGCCGGTGTGGCTGCTGCTGGCGCCGCGCGACTACCTCTCCACCTTCCTCAAGATCGGCACCATCGCGCTGCTGGCGCTGGCGATCTTCCTGGCCGCGCCGACCTTGCAGCTGCCGGCGGTCACCAAGTTCATCGACGGCACCGGCCCGGTGTTTGCCGGCAACCTGTTCCCGTTCCTGTTCATCACCATCGCCTGCGGCGCGGTCTCCGGCTGGCACTCGATCATCGCCTCCGGCACCACGCCCAAGCTGCTCGCCAACGAGGGCCAGGCGCGCATGGTCGGCTACGGCGGCATGCTGATGGAGGCGTTCGTGGCGATCATGGCGCTGGTCGCCGCCGCCTCGCTGCACCCGGGCGTGTACTTCGCGATGAACTCGCCGGGGGCGATCGTCGGCACCACCGTGCAGGATGCCGCCACCGCGATCAGCCAGTGGGGCTTCGTGGTGACGCCGGACGAGCTGCTGCAGACGGCCAAGGACATCGGCGAAAGCAGCATCCTCGGCCGCGCCGGCGGCGCGCCGACGCTGGCGGTGGGCATGGCCCAGCTGCTGCACAACATCATCCCCGGCGGCGGCATGATGGCGTTCTGGTACCACTACGCGATCCTGTTCGAGGCACTGTTCATCCTCACCACGGTGGACGCCGGCACCCGCGTGGGCCGTTTCATGATCCAGGAGATCGCCGGCCTGGTGTACAAGCCGCTGCAGGCCACCGAGTCGTGGACCGGCAACCTCTTGGCCACCGCGATCTGCGTGGCGCTGTGGGGCTACTTCCTGTACCAGGGCGCGGTCGACCCGCTGGGCGGCATCAATACCCTGTGGCCGCTGTTCGGCATCGCCAACCAGATGCTGGCCGCGATCGCGCTGATGCTGGCCACCGTGGTGGTGGTGAAGCTCAAGCGCGAGCGCTACGTGTGGGTGCCGGGCATCCCCGCGTTGTGGCTGATCGTCTGCACGCTCACCGCCGGCTATGAAAAGCTGGTCGGCCCGATCAGCTTCACCGCTGCCGCCAACAAGTACTCGGCGGCCATGCAGCAGGGCAAGCTGCTGGCCCCGGCCAAGACCCAGGCCGCGATGCAGCAGATCGTCACCAACAACTACGTCGATATGGTGATGACCGGCCTGTTCATGCTGCTGGTCGTGGCGATGGTGCTGTTCTGCCTGAATGCCGTGGTCAAGGCCTGGAACATCAACCATCCGACCGCGCACGAAGAGCCCTACGTGGCGCTGAGCAGCGTGGCCGGCTGAGCGGGGACGCCATGATGAACGCGACCACCTTCCGGTCCGTGCGCAAGTGGGCGGTGCAGACCGCCCGCCTGTGCTGCGGGGTGCCCGACTACGACGTGTACGTGAAGCACCTGCGCGAGCATCACCCCGAGCGCCAGGTGCCCAGCTACAGAGAGTTCTTCCGCGAACGGCAGGAAGCCCGCTACAAGGGCACCGGCGGCCGCTGCTGCTGAGCGCGCGGTAGGAGCGCACCCTGTGCGCGATGCTTTTCGTCACGTAACGAAGAGCCATCGCGCACAGGGTGCGCTCCTACCGCGATGCCGTGCCCCCCGCGTGCCGCCATGCCATTACGCACTGGTCGTTCATCGACCAGCGGCGACAATAACGACATTGTCCGCACCGCCATCATCCATGTCCGATATCGAAAGCACCACCGAGCCGGCCGCGGCAGCGTCGTTGCAGCACCATGCCGGCCTGCGCGTCATCGCGGTCTACGAGATCATCAAGACCGCATGCCTGGTGCTGGTGGCGATGGCGGCCTTCCATCTCGACCGCCAGCAGAACTTCGAACAGCTGGTGCACTGGCTGGAGCATCTCTCGCTGGCCGACAGCAACGGCCTGCGCTGGAGGCTGGTCGGCCTGCTGCAGGATTTCGGGCCGAGCCGCTTCGTCGCGGTCGGCGCGGTCGCGCTGGGCTACGCGGTGCTGTTCGGCATCGAAGGCGTGGGCCTGTGGCTGGGCAAGTACTGGGCGGAATGGTTCACCGTGATCGCCACCGGCTCGCTGATCCCGCTGGAGCTGTACGAGACGCTGCACCGCTTCGGCTGGCTCAAGCTGGCCACCCTGGCCGGCAACGCGGCGATCGTGGTGTATCTGGTGCGCATCGCGCTGCAGACGCGAGCGACGCGGCGCGCGTCGAAGCATCACACCTCGTGATGCGCCGCCTCGGCGGATAGCGCGGCGCGCCGCGGCATCAGTTCCACCAGGTACATCGCGGCCAGGATCAGCCCGCCGCCGAGCAGCATGCGCCCGGTGAGCGCATCGACGCCGAGCAGCACCGCGAACGCGGCGGCGAACACCGGCTCGGTGGTCATCACGATCGCGGCGCGGGTGGCCGGCAGATGCGACTGCGCCCAGGTCTGCATCAGCATCGCGCCGGCGCCGGCGATCAGCGCCATGTACAGCACGGCGAACCAGGCGCTGCGGTCGGGCGGGAGCACCGGACCGTGCGGCGCGGTGGCGAGCAGGCAGACCGCCGCGATCGCCACCATCTGCACCGCCGACAGGCCGAACGCCTCGCCATGCCGCGACCATTGGCCGAGCAGCACGATGTGCAGGGCGTACAACGCGGCCGACGCCAGCGTGAGCCACACGCCCAGGTCGACCGACACGCCGTTCAGCGACAGCAGCGCCAGCCCCACGGTGGCCAGCGCCACCGCCAGCCACACCGCGCCGGCCATGCGCTGGCCCAACAGCAGCATCGCCAGGATCGGCGTGAACACCACGTACATGCCGGTGGCGAACCCGCTCACGCTGGGCGCGATCAGCGACAGCCCCCAGGTCTGCAACAACTGACCGGCGCCGTAGATCGCGCCGAGCAGCAGGCCGCGCAGCAGCTGCCCGCGGCCGAGCCGCAGCACCGCCCGCGGGAACAGCGCCAGCATCGCCAGTGCGGCGACCACGAAGCGCACGGCCAGGAAATCCGCCACCGGCATGCGCGTGACCACGTCCTTGATCAGCACGAAGGTCGAACCCCACACGGCGGTCAGCGCCAGCAGGCCGAGGGTGGCGAGGGTGGTCGTGGCGCGTGCGCTCATGGGGCAGGAAGTGAGTGAAGAGGAGTGAGGGGTGAGAGAAAAGCGATGACGCCGCGGGACGCTGTTGCCTTCCCCATTTTCTCACTTCTCTTCATTCACTCCTCGCCTTCCGCCGCAGCAACTGCCCGGGGATCTGCAGCAGGAAATGCCCCCAGATGCCCAGCCAGACCACGCCGGCCACCAGCGGATTGCGCGCGGCCGGATCGTGCTTGCGGAACCAGCGCCACATGCCGCGGTGCTTGTGGCGGCTGACGAACACCGGCCGGTGCCGGCTCGAGCTGCCCTTGCCGTGCTGCACGCGGACGTCGCCGGCAAGCAGCACCTGGTAACCGAGGTTGCGCACGCGACGGCACAGGTCCAGATCCTCGCAGTGCAGGAAATAGTCCTCGTCGAAGCCGCCGAGGCGCTGGAACATCTCGCGCGGCAGCAGCATCGCCGCACCCGACACCGCCTCGGCCTCGACCACTTCGGCCGGTATGTCCCGCGCCATGTTGACGTGCTCGCCGGGGCGGCCGAGCAGGCTGTTGAGCGCGCGCCGCAGCAGCGGATCGCGCCGCCACGAGGCAGGATCGGGGTGTCCGTCGGCATCGCACACCACCGCGCCGATCAGCCCGACCTTCGGCCGGCCCTCCAGCACGGCCAGCAGCCGGTGCAGGTCATCCTCGCGCAACACGCAGTCGGGGTTGAGGATCAGCAACGCCCGGCCGTGCGCCTGCTTCGCGGCGAGGTTCACCGCCGGGCCGAACCCAAGGTTGCGGTAGTTGTAGATCGCCTTGAAGCGCGTGTCGTGCGCGTGGGCGCGTTCAATCGCCTCGGGCACGCCGTCGTGCGAATCGTTGTCGACCAGGATCAGCTCCAGCGACAGCGTGCTGGCCAGCACGCTGCGCACGCACTCGCGCAGGGCCGGGCCGCTGTCGGCGGAAACCACGATCACGCTGAGCGCCAGCGCAAATGGCGAACGATGTGGGGAAGCGGGGTTCACGACGCAAGTATGCGCGGAGATGCACGACGGGAGAACCGTTCGCGGCGATGCGCGCGAAGAAAATGCGGATCGTGCCGCGGCTTCACGCGCCGTCCACATCGTCTTCGCCGAGCACCGCCGACAAGGCCAGCGGCATGTCGCCTTCGCGACGTGCCAGCCACGGCTGCTCGCGGTGCCAGCCGACGAGTTGCCAGCCGTGCAGCCAGTGTTGCCGCTCGCGCCGGCGATCCCACAACAGCACGCCGCGGTCGCGGCGCAGGCGCGCGGCGAACCAGCGGCCGCAGGGGCTGAAGGCGGCCTGCGGACCGACATCGTCGATGCGGTTTCCCGCCGCGAACCGATAGCATCCCGTGCGATAGACCACGTGGCCACCCAGCGGATCGGGCAGCTCGCCGGCTGCCGCCAGCCATTGCACCGGCTGCAGTTCGATGATTTCCGCGGGCGGGCCGATCGGCGCCATCGCCAGCTCGGGCCATTCGGCAGAGGGCGCCGCCGGCGGCGCGCGACGCACGCCGCGATCGAGCCATGCCTCCAGACCGGCCAGCAGGGTGTAGCCGGCCAGCGCACCCAGCAGGGCCGCACCCAAGGCGAACGCGTCGCCGCCCCACGCCCGCTGCAGCGCGAACAGCACGCCGGGCAGCCCCCAGCGCAGTCCGCGGCGGATCAGCGCGGCATGGCGGTCCGCCAGCCGGTGCTGCAGCAGCACGACACTCGCCGCCAGCGCCAGCAGCCATGGCAGTCCGAGCCACCACGGCAGCGCGGCCAGCAGGACCAGCCAGGCCGCCCGCGACAGCACGGCACGCCATGGCGGCCCGCGGCGCCGGGCCATCGCTCAGCGCCCTGCGGGACAATGGGCGATCAGCCGCACCACGCGCGGGCGTTGCGGAACATGCGCATCCACGGTGAATCCTCGCCCCACTGCTGCGGGTGCCAGCTCAGCTGCACGCTGCGGAACACCCGCTCGGGATGCGGCATCAGGATCGTCACGCGGCCATCGGCGGCGGTGAAGCCGGCCAGGCCGCCGGGCGAGCCGTTGGGGTTGAGCGGGAAGTTCTCGGTCGGCTTGCCGCGGTTGTCGACGAAGCGCACCGCGCCGTTCGACTTCGACGGGCTGCAGGCATGCGGGAAGCTGACCCGGCCCTCGCCATGCGCCACCGCCACCGGAATCCGCGAACCAGCCATGCCCTTGAAGAAGAGGCTCGGCGAATCGAGCACTTCCAGCGTGGCCAGGCGCGACTCGTACTGCTCCGACGCGTTGCGCAGGAACTTCGGCCAGTGCTGCGCGCCGGGGATGATCTCCTTCAGCTGCGACATCATCTGGCAGCCGTTGCACACGCCCAGCGCGAACTTCGCCTCGTCGGCGAAGAACGCCGCGAACTGTTCGCGCAGCATGTCGTTGTACAGGATCGAGGTAGCCCAGCCGCGGCCCGCGCCCAGCACGTCGCCGTAGGAGAAGCCGCCGCAGGCCGCGAAGCCGCGGAAGTCGGCCAGCTTCGCGCGCCCGCTGGCCAGATCGGACATGTGCACGTCGACCGCGTCGAAGCCGGCGCGGGTGAACGCGGCCGACATCTCGACCTGGCCGTTGACGCCCTGCTCGCGCAGCACCGCGATGCGCGGCCGCGCTCCCGTGCCGATGAACGGCGCGGCGACGTCCTGCGCCGGATCGAAGGTGAGCTTCGGGCTGATCCCCGGATCGGCGTCGTCCAGCCGCCATTCCAGTTCGGCGTCGGCGCTCTGCGGGTTGTCGCGCAGGCGCTGCATCGCGTGGCTGGTTTCGTTCCACGCCCTGAACAGCACGCTCCAGTTCCACTTGAACAGGGTCTCGTCGCCGAGGAACAGCTTGATGCCCAGCTTCTCCTTGGGCCGGCCGATGCGGTGGCAGATGCCGGCCAGGCCGTGCTTGACCACCAGCGCCTCGAACGCCTCGCGGTTCGCCTCGGCCACCTGCACCACCGCGCCGAGTTCCTCGTTGAACAGCGCGCGCAGGGCCGCTTCGGCCCAGCCGTCCAGATGGATCTCCAGGCCGCAGTGGCCGGCGAACGCCATCTCCAGCAGGGTGATCAGCACGCCGCCGTCGGAGCGGTCGTGGTAGGCCAGCAGCAGACCGTTCGCATTCGCCTCCTGGATCAGCTCGAACAGCGCCTTCAGCCGCCGGGCGTCGTCCAGGTTCGGCGGCACGCCGCCCGAACGGCCGAACACCTGGGTCAGCGCGGAACCGCCGAGGCGGCTGCGCCCGGCGCCCAGGTCGATCAGCCACAGCGCGGAGTCGCCGCGGTGGAGCCGCAGCTGCGGGGTGAGCGTGCGCCGCACGTCGCCGACGCGGGCGAAGCCGGTGATCGCCAGCGACACCGGCGATACCGTGCGCTGCGCGGTGGCGCCGTCCTGCCACACGGTCTGCATCGACAGCGAGTCCTTGCCGACCGGGATCGAGATGTCCAGCGCGGGGCACAGCTCCATGCCGACCGCGTGCACCGCGTCGAACAGCGCGGCATCCTCGCCGGGATGGTTGACCGCGGCCATCCAGTTCGCCGACAGGCGGACCTCGCCCAGGCTGGCGATCGGCGCGGCGGCCAGGTTGGTGATCGCCTCGCCCACGGCCAGCCGCGCCGCGTCGGCGCTGGAGAGCAGCGCCACCGGCGCACGCTCGGCCATCGCCATCGCCTCGCCGGCGTAGCCGTCGAAGTCGACCATGGTCACTGCGCAATCGGCCACCGGTACCTGCCACGGGCCGACCATCGGGTCGCGGTGGTTGAGGCCGCCGACGGTGCGGTCGCCGATGGTGATCAGGAAGCTCTTGCTGCCTACCGTCGGCAGCCGCAGCACGCGCAGCAGCGCCTCGTCCATGCCGATGCCGGTGAGGTCGGGCAGCAGGTCCACGCGCGGCTTGTGCCGGCTGGCGTCGCGATGCATCCGCGGCGGCTTGCCGAACAGCACGTCCATCGGCAGGTCGATCACGGTCAGCTCGCGGCGCGGGTCGGTCACCAGCAGGCGGCGCTCGGCGGTAGCCTCGCCGACCACAGCGTGCGGGCAGCGTTCGCGCCGACACATCGCCTCGAACGCCGGCAGGTCCGCCGGCGCGATCGCCAGCACGTAGCGTTCCTGCGATTCGTTGCTCCACACCTGCATCGGCGACAGCGACGGGTCGTCGCAGGGGATCTTCGACAGGTCGATCACGCCACCGACGCCGGCGTCGTTGAGCAGTTCGGGGATCGCGTTGGACAGGCCGCCGGCGCCGACGTCGTGGACGCTGACGATCGGGTTGGCGTCGCCGCAGCGCCAGCAGGCGTCGATCACTTCCTGGCAGCGCCGCTCCATCTCGGCGTTGTCGCGCTGCACCGAGGCGAAGTCCAGCTCCTCGCTCGACGCGCCGGACGCCACCGACGAGGCCGCGCCGCCGCCCAGCCCGATCAGCATCGCCGGGCCGCCCAACACGATCACCTTGTTGCCCGGCTGCACCGCATGCTTCAGCACGTGGCCGGGGCGCAGGTTGGCCAGCCCGCCGGCCAGCATGATCGGCTTGTCGTAGCCGCGGCGCAGGCCGGCTTCGCCGGTCTCGTGCTCGTAGCTGCGGAAGTAGCCGCCCAGGCAGGGCCGGCCGAATTCGTTGTTGAACGCGGCGGCGCCGAGCGGGCCGTCGCGCATGATCTCGAACGCGCTGGCCATCCGCGGCGGCAGCGGGCGGTCCACTTCCCACGGCCGCGGCAGGCCGGGAATGCGCAGGTCGGAGACGGAGAAGCCGGTGAGCCCGGCCTTCGGCTTGCCGCCGCGGCCGGTCGCGCCCTCGTCGCGGATCTCGCCGCCGGCGCCGGTGGCGGCGCCGGGCCACGGCGCGATCGCGGTGGGGTGGTTGTGCGTCTCCACCTTGATCGCGTAATCGATGCGCTCCTCGTGGTCGCGCCACACGCCATCGGCCGGGTCGGCGAAGAAGCGCCGGCCGGTGCTGCCCTCGATCACCGCCGCGTTGTCCGAATAGGCGGACAGCGTATGCGCGGGCGCATGCTGGTGGGTGTGCTTGATCATGCCGAACAGGCTCTTGTCCTGTTCCACGCCGTCCACCGTCCAGCTGGCGTTGAACACCTTGTGCCGGCAATGCTCGGAGTTCGCCTGGGCGAACATGAACAGTTCGGCGTCGGTGGGGTCGCGGCCGAGCTCGGCATAGCGGTCGGCCAGATACTCGATCTCGTCGTCGGCCAGCGCCAGGCCCAGCCGCGCATTCGCCGCGGCCAGCGCGCCGCGCGGGTCGGCGCCGAGCGCCACGTGCACCAGCTCGCCGGGCGAGCCGGCCAGGAACAGGCCCTGCGCGTCCTCGATCCGCTGCAGCACCGACTGCGTCATCGCGTCGTGCAGCACCGCCATGATCGCCGCATGATCCGGCGCGCCGGCCGGCGGCAGGCCGGCCACCAGCCAGGCCAGGCCGCGCTCGACCCGGCGCACGTCGAAGCCGGCGCCATGCAGGATGTCGGTGGCCTTGCTCGACCACGGCGAGATCGTGCCCAGCCGCGGCACCACCCACAGCGTGGCCGGCTCCGGCGCAATGACGTCCTTCGCCTCCAGCACGGCCAGCAGGCGCTGACGCAGCGCTCCCTCGGGCGCCGTCTCGGCATCGATGAAGTAGACGAACCATGAAGCCTGCACGCGAACGCCCCGATGCAGGGCATCGAGGCGGGCATTGAGGCGTTCGAGACGGAACGGCGAGAGGGCGTTCTGCCCGTCGAGTACGATCATGCGGGGAACGAAACCGTGCGAAGGAAACGCCTATTCTACCCTATGCTGCAATACGGCATAGGCGCTCCCTGCGCGTGCCGCCCCGCCGGGTCGGGAGCGCGGCCGCGCGGCCTCAGCCGCCCTGCTTCAGCGCCTGCAAGAGCTGCTCGGGGGTCACGTAGCCGCCCAGCACGCGGCCGTCCGGGCCGTAGATCGACGGGGTGCCGCTGACGCCCAGCTTCACGCCCAGCTCGAACTGGTCCTTGACCGGGTTGGTGCAGGTCGCCGGCGCGGGGGCATGGCCTTCCTTCGCGGCGGTGAACGCGGCCTTGCGGTCCTTGGCGCACCACACCGAGACCATCTCGGTATAGGTCGGCGTGGGCCGGCCGGCGGTGGTCACCACGCCTTCGCGCGGCCACGCCAGGTATTCCACCGCGATGCCTTCCTTGTTGAACGCGGCCACGTGCTCGTGCAGCGCGCGGCAGAAGCCGCAATTGACGTCGGTGAACACGGTCACCGTGTACTTCGGGTTCGGCGGCGCGAACACGATGCGTTCGGACGCCGGCACCTTGGCCAGCTCGGCCTTGCGGAAGCGTGCCCAGGCGCCGTCGCTGACGTTCTGCTTGCGGCCCAGGTCGATCACGTCGCCGTGCATCGCGTATTTGCCGTCGGTGCTGACGTAGAGCAACTGGCCGGCGGCGATCACCTGGTAGAAGCCCGGCATCGGCGCCGGCTCGATCGAATCGACCTGCACGTTCGCCGCCAGGCTATGGATCGCCTGGCGCACCATCTGCTGCGCCGCCGGCGTCACCGCTTGGCTGACGACCGGCGCCGCATCGTTTTCGGCGGCACAGGCGGTCAGGGACAGCCCGCCGATGCACAGCGCCAGCAACAGTTTCTTCAGCATCACCAACCTCGTTCGATCCATGGCCGGCGCGTTCGCCGGCGGCAGGCACGCATTCTCGCACAGGCGGCTGAACGCCATTCGGTGCGCGTTGCCGCAGAAACCGATGATCGGCGCCCCGGTTCGATGGTAGATTTCCGCGACGCAGCGGCCTGAAACGGCCCGGCGGAACAACCTGACCGCGCACGCCCCTCCCAACAGCCTGAATCGCCCGGCGGAATCCCCGTGATCATTTGCGCTCCCAACGTGCTGACCCCCGAAGAACTCGGCGTGATACGCGGCGAACTCCAGGGCGCCTCGTTCGTCGACGGCGCCAGCACGGCCGGCTGGTCGGCGCGCGAGGTGAAGAAGAACCTGCAGGTCGCCATCAACACCGAAAGCCAGGCCCGGCTGCAGGACATCGTACGCGGCGCCTTCCTGCGCAATGCGATGCTGCAGACCTCGATCCTGCCGGCTGCGACCACACAGGTGCTGTTCAACCGCTATGACGTCGGCATGCAATACGGCCCGCACGTCGACGCCCCGGTGATGGGCGGCCTCGGCAGCGCGGTACGCACCGACGTGGCGATCACGATCTTCCTGTCCGACGCCAAGAGCTACGCCGGCGGCGACCTGGTGGTGGAGAGCAACGGCGTGGAATACGGGTTCAAGCTGGACGCCGGCTCCGCCATCGCCTACCCGGCCAACTCCCTGCACCACGTCACCCCGGTGACCCAGGGCGCGCGCCACGCCGCCATCATCTGGGTGCAGAGCCAGGTGCGCGACACCGCCAAGCGCGAGCTGCTGTGGGACCTGGACAACGCCAAGCGGCAGATCTTCGGCCGCGAAGGCAAGAGCGCCACGTTCGACGCCGTCAGCAAGTCGCACGCGAACCTGCTGCGGATGTGGGCAGAGGTGTAAGGCGCTGGGTCATTACGCACCAGCGATGACAGCACGCCTAGGAACCGGAGTACTTCCGCGTCGCCATCGAAGCCCACTGGCCCGGCACGTCGGTTCCGCCAAAGTCGGCAGGCCAAGCAAGTAAAGCAGGCCTCATCACTCTGAAAGTGCACTCTGACCCAGAGGTTTGTCGCTCTGCTGCACGAGCGAAATGGAGTTCTTCGGCCACCGCCAAGAAGCAACGTAGATGACGAAGCTCCACGGAAACCAATCTCCCCGCGCACCGGAATTCAAGGCGCCACGATTGTTTTGGCTTCGAGGAATGCTTCGAGACCGAAGATGCCGAATTCCCTACCCACCCCGGACTGCTTGAATCCGCCGAATGGGGCCAGTAAATCCGGGAAAATCCGATTGATCAGGACGGTGCCAGCCTCCAGCCGAGACGCCACACAGCGGGCGCGGTCCTGTTCCGAGGAAAACACGTATGCCTGCAATCCGTAGACTGAATCGTTGGCGATGCGAATCGCGTCGTCTTCATCTTCATAGGAAATGACGGACAGCACCGGCCCGAATATCTCATCGCGAGCAATGTCCATGTCGTTGCTCACGTCGGCGAAAACGGTCGGCTTGACGAAGTAGCCACGATCCAGCCCTTGCGGACGACCTTCGCCACCGGTCACGAGCGTGGCGCCCTGTTCCAGGCCAAGGCGGATGTAGCGTTGGATACGCTCGTATTGAGCCTTGGTGGCCATCGGACCGATGGTGGTCGAAGGGTTTCCCGGATCGCCAACCTGGATGGCCGCGACGGTCTTGCGCAGCAGATCGATGACATCATCCCGGCGTGCTCGCGGAACCAGCAGGCGAGTGCCGGCCACACAGGCCTGGCCATTGTTCATGAACGCCGCGCCAACTGCCAATGGAATCGCCGAGGCAAAGTCCGCATCGTCCAGCAGGAGGGACGCCGACTTGCCGGTCAGCGCCAGGCTGACTCGTTTCATCGTTTCCATGCCGGCACGGGCAATGATCTTGCCGGTCTGCGTCGATCCGGTGAACGAGATTTTGGCGACGTCAGGACTTGTACTGAGTTCGTCGCCAACATCTCCGCCGCGTCCTATCAGGATATTGAAGATGCCGGCAAGAAGCCCCGCATCGTTCATTGCCTCTGCAACCACCTGGGTCTGAAGGGGGCTGAATTCGCTGGGTTTGATGACCGATGCGCAGCCGGCCGCAATGGCAGAGGCCAGCTTGCTGCACATCGTTCCGGCGATACTGTTCCACGGGACGATCAAGGCCGACACGCCCACCGGTTCCATGACGACATCGGCAGCCCCTAGGCGGCGAGTGAAGTCGTAGCTCTCAAGCACTTCGGCAGTATTGGCGAAGCACTGCGACGCATACTGACTGACCCACTTTGCGCGCGAAGAAGGGCCGCCATACTCTTCGACCGTGGCCGCGCAAATTTCGTCTGTCCTTGCAAGAACGGCGGACTGAAGGCGCTTGAGCATATCGATGCGCTCCGCCTTGGTCGTGCGGCCCAACGCCGGCTGCGCGCGAGCTGCGGCAGCGATGGCCCGCTTTGCGTCCTCCCGATTCGCCAGCGTGGCCGTGCCAATGACTCGCTCCGTCGTCGGATTGATGATCTGGACGGTTTCGTTTCCCTGCACGGGCGTGAACACGCCATCAATGTAGGCTTGATTGAAGCTGCGCATGTGTCTGCCCTCGAGTTCGTTGATTCGAGCGCACTCTAGGCCGGCTTGATTGTATTGAGAATACGGTTAAAGCTACATGAGTCATATTGGAAATCAGGACAATGTACAAAAGTGGCCTGACTGAGCTTGAGGTTGTGCTGGCCGTTGCCAGACGAAAGAGCTTTCGCGCGGCGGCGGTGGAGCTTGAGATGTCCACCTCGGCCGTCAGCAGTGCCATTGCCGGGTTGGAGGCCCGGCTGGCAGCGCGGCTATTCCATCGGACTACGCGGAGCGTGTCGCTGACCGATGCGGGACGCCAGTTCGTCGAACAGATCACGCCCGCCATCAAGCAAATCCAAGTTGCCATGGCTACCGTGAACGATGGCAAAGATACGCCGACGGGCACGCTGCGCATCAATAGTTCCCTTGGCGCAGCACTCATGGCCTTTCAGCCGATCGTGGTGGAGTTCCTGCGCCGCTACCCCGGGATGACCCTGGACATCGTGACCGAAGGGAGGATGGTGGACATCATTGCCGAGGGGTTTGATGCCGGCTTGCGCGCAAGTTCCCTGGTGCCGCGCGACATGATCCGTGTTCCACTGAGCCAGAACATACCGATAGCCGTAGTCGGGTCTGCGGAATATTTCACTCGACATCCAAAGCCGACCGTCATTGCCGATCTTGCCAAGCACCCATGCATCCGGGCACGCCTTCCTGATGGCACTCCCTCTCCGTGGGATTTCGTTCAGAACGGCAAACCTGTCCACGTCGAAGTGCCTGGGCCACTGATCCTGGACGCTCCTCTGCTGATGCTCGAAGCGGTGCGCAGTCATATGGGCCTCGCGCAATTGGCCAAGTGGTATGTCGCCGGCGATCTGGCAAGCGGTCGTCTTGAGCAGGTGCTGGACAGCGTCGCGACACCCTACCCTGGACTGTGCCTCTACTATTCAGGTCACCGCCATATCCCCGCCGGATTGCGTGCATTGATTGATCTCATCCGCGAGGTTCACGATGCGCAACAGGGGAATCCAAACGAATGGGAGCGCAAATGAAGCCGTTGCGGTGCATCAAAGGGGTCAGAGACGAATGGCACTTACTTGAGGGCCATCCGATTCCCAACCGTTCGCGCTGAGCGTAGCCCGCGCAGCGGGCGGAGTCGAAGCGCCGCCAAGCGTGGCCAACCCATCGCCGGCAGGTCCTTCGACTTCGGCCTTTGGCCTACGCTCAGGACGAACGGGCTTAAGTAAGTGCCATTCGGGTCAGAGACATTATTCATTAATGCCAGCATCACCCCCGCGGATGATGCTGCGCGTGCAGCCGCTTCAGGCCTTCCTTCGCCACCAGGGTGTAGATCTGGGTGGTGCTGAGCGAACTGTGGCCGAGCAGCATCTGCAGCGCGCGCAGGTCGGCGCCGTGGTTGAGCAGGTGGGTGGCGAAGGAGTGGCGCAGCACGTGCGGCGAGATGCGTTTCGGGTTGATGCCGACCTTCAGCGCGTAGCGCTTCACCAGAGTCCAGAACATCTGCCGGGTCATGCCTTCGCCGCGTTTGCTGAGGAACAGCGCCGCCGGCTGGCGGCCTTTCGCCAGCACCGGCCGCGCGTCGGCCAGGTAGGCGCCGAGGCGCGCCAGCGCTTCCTCGCCGACCGGCACCAGCCGGTCCTTGCCGCCCTTGCCGGTGACCCGCAACACGCCCTGGCGCGGGTTCAGCGCGGCCAGCGGCAACTCCACCAGTTCGGATACGCGCAGGCCGGAGGCGTACATCAGCTCCAGCATGGCGCGATCGCGCAGGCCCAGGGTGGTGGCATCGGGCGCGGTCAACAGGCCCTCGATCTCGCGTTCGGCCAGTGCCTTGGGCAGGCTGCGCGGCAGCTTCGGGCGCTCGATCAGCAAGGTCGGGTCGGCGAAGCCCGGCTCGCTGCGGGCGAGGAACGCGTAGTAGCGGCGGAAAGCCGACTGCCGCCGCGCGATCGAGCGCACCGCCGCCGGCCGCGCGCCGTGGTACGCGGAGATGTCCTCGCGCCGCGCCGTGCGCAGCCCGCGCCCGCGGCCGGCCAGCCACAGCGCCAGCGCCTCCAGGTCGCGGCGGTAGGCTTCCAGCGTGCGGTCGGCCAGGCCGTCCTCCGACCACACCCGTTCCGCGAACGCGGCGATGCTGCGCTGGTCGGCTTCGGCGATACTGGCGCGGTCTTCTTCCTTCCTCATGCGCACGATGCTGGCCATTGCGCGCGCACTACGCAAGCGACCGACCCACGATGCCCGCGAACCCCGCCACCACCGACATCCCCTGCCCGCCGTGGCGCCGCCTGCTGGCGCTGGCCTACGACCTCTTGATCGTGGTGGCGATCGTGATGGTGGTGGGCCTGCTGTGCCAGCTCGCCACCGGCGGCAAGCTGATCCGCACCGGCGCCACGACGGTGGTGCCGGTGTGGTACCAGGCGCTGCAGGGCGTGGTGGTGGCGGCGTATTTCATCAGCTCGTGGCGGCGCGGCGGGCAGACCCTGGGCATGCGGCCGTGGCGCATCCGGCTCACCCGCGACGATGGCGGCGCGCCGTCGCTGCAGCAGGCGCTGATCCGCGCGCTGGTGGCGGCCGCGCCGCTGGTGGTGTTGCTGCTGGCGCCGGTGGCCGGGCTGCGTGTGACGCTGTGGACGCTGCTGGCGGTGTGGGCCGGCTGGTTCGCCGTGGCCTTGTTCGATCCGCGCCGGCGCGCGCTGCACGATATCGCCGCCGGCACCGAGATCCGCCTGCAGGGCTGAGCGCCGCGCCGCGGGCCGCACTTCACGCTACGCTCAGCGCAAACCGGGTTCAATCCGCCGATGCCCCAGCCATCCCGCGCCGAAAGCCGCAGCGACGCCGAACTGGTCCGCGCCAATCGCGGCTTCTACGAGTCGTTGTGGGCGCAGGCGAGACTGGTCGGGCCGGAACGCTTCAACACCTGGCCGCTGCTGCGCGAACTGTCGGCTGCCGCACCGCGCCGGCTGGAGGTGGCGCCCGGCCTGCGTCCGCGCCTGCCGCTGCGCGGCACCTGCTTCGTCGATCTCAGCCATGCCGCCCTGCGCCGCCTGCACGCCAACGGCGCCGATGCGGTGCATGGCATGATCGGCGCCCTGCCCTGCGCCGACGCCAGCTTCGACCTGGTCTGCGCGCTCGACATCCTCGAGCACGTCGCCGACGACGACGGCGCGCTGGCCGAGCTGGCGCGCGTGGCCGCGCCGGGCGCCAGCGTGCTGCTGTCGGTGCCGCTGCATCCGGCGGCATGGACCGCGTTCGACGATTTCGTCGGCCACTGCCGCCGCTACGAGCCCGCGCAGGTCGTGGCGCGGCTCGCCCGGCACGGCTTCGACATCGAACGCAGTGCGGTCTACGGCATGCAGCCGAAGTCCTCGCGCCTGCTCGAACTCGGCCAGTGGTACCTCAGCCACCAGCGCGAGCGCGCGATGTGGTGGTACAACCGGGTGATCATGCCGCTCGGCCTGCATTTCCAGAAACCGCTGCAATGGCGCGCCGGCCTCGGCGATACGGATGGGGTCGACGAGGTGCTGCTGTGCTGCAGTTATCGCCCGACGGTCGCGCCAAGCTACTGATCAGGTTGGGCACCGTGGTTGCGGCAACGCAACACGCGCAGTGGAAACGGCGCTAAGATGCCCGCTTCCGCCTGCGGCCAACCCACTCCGATGCTCTACCAGATACACGAATGGCAACGCGCGTTCCTCGGCCCGCTGAGCCATTTCGCGCAAGCCGGCGCGCGCATGCTCAACGACACCAGCAGCCCGTTCGCGCAGATGCCCGGCGCCCAGCGGATGGCCGCCGGCTACGAGCTGGTCCATCGCCTCGGCAAGGATTACGAGAAGCCCGCCTTCGGCATCCACACCGCCACCGCGCACGACCACGAGATCGCGGTGATCGAGCGGGTCGCGCTGGACAAGCCGTTCTGCCAGCTGAAGCGCTTCAAGCGCTTCAGCGACGACCCGTCCACCATCGAGAAGATGAAGAACGATCCGGTGGTGCTGGTGGTGGCGCCGCTGTCCGGCCATCACGCCACGCTGCTGCGCGACACCGTGCGTACGCTGCTGCGCGACCACAAGGTGTACATCACCGACTGGGTCGACGCGCGCATGGTGCCGGCCGCGGCCGGTCCGTTCGGGTTGGACGACTACGTCGCCTGCGTCGAGGAATTCATCCGCCACATCGGCGCGTCCACCCTGCACGTGATTTCGGTGTGCCAGCCGACCGTACCGGTGCTGGCGGCGGTGTCGCTGATGGCCGCGCGCGGCGAAGCCACGCCGCGCAGCATGACCATGATGGGCGGTCCGATCGATCCGCGCTGCAGCCCCACCAGCGTCAACAACCTGGCCACCACCCAGCCGCTGTCCTGGTTCAAGGGCAACGTGATCCATACCGTGCCGCCGAACTATCCCGGCCGCGGCCGCGAGGTCTATCCCGGCTTCCTGCAGCACGCCGGGTTCATCGCGATGAACCCGGGCCGCCACCTCAACTCGCACTGGGATTTCTACCAGGACCTGCTGCGCGGCGACCTCGACGACGCCGAATCGCACCGCAAGTTCTACGACGAGTACAACGCCGTGCTCGACATGCCGGCCGAGTTCTACCTCGACACGATCGACAAGGTGTTCCAGCAGTTCCTGCTGCCGCTCGGCCTGTGGGACGTGGCTGGCGAACGGGTGAACCCGGCCGCCATCGAGCGCACCGCCCTGTTCACCATCGAGGGCGAGCTGGACGACATCTCCGGCCTCGGCCAGACCGAGGCCGCGCACGAGCTGTGCAGCAGCATCCCGGCCGGGCGCCGCGCGCACAAGGTGATCGAAGGCGCCGGCCACTACGGCATCTTCAGCGGCCGCCGCTGGCGCGAGAAGGTCTACCCGCAGGTGCGCGACTTCATCCGCCGGTTCGACCGGGCGGCGAAGTAGTCGCCTGCGCTTCCCTTGGAATGAAGAGCTTTCGTGCGCCGTTGGCGCCCGAGTTACTTTCTCTTTGGCCACGCAAAGAGAAAGTGACTCGGCTGCCGTAGGCAGACGAAAGCTCTTCGCTCTGAATGCAGGGACAAGCAACAGCATCGCCCGCGAGCGGGCTCCTACAACGAGCCCGCGATGTGGCCGCCGCAAGCAACGAAAGCCCTTTGCCCTGAAAACAGCAAGCGCAGGGAACTGCCGAGCCCACTCTCGTCAAATACGTCAGCGCCCACCAAAAAACGTGGCGAGCGCCTTCACGACACGCTCGATGCCATCATCATCCACATCGAGATGCGTCACCAGGCGCAGCGTGGGCAGGTAGCCGATGCTGATGCGAATGCCGGCTTCGCGCAGATGGGCGTCCAGTTCGCGCAGGCGTTCGGCGGGCACGTCGACGAACACCATGTTGGTGTACTGGCCGAGCAGGTCGATGCCGGCGATCTCGCGCAGGCAGCCGGCCAGGTAGGCCGCACGGCGATGGTCGTCGGCCAGCCGCGCCACGTGATGGTCCAGCGCATACTGGCCGGCCGCGGCGAGTATGCCGGCCTGGCGCCAGCCGCCGCCGGCGACCTTGCGCCAGCGGCGCGCCTTGTCGACCAGCGCGTGCGAACCCACCAGCACCGAGCCGACAGGTGCGCCCAGCCCCTTGGACAGGCACACCGACACGGTATCGAAATGCCGCGCGATCGCGCGCGCCGGCACGCCGCAGGCCACCGCGGCGTTGTACAACCGCGCGCCATCCAGGTGCAGGCCGAGTCCGCGCGCACGCGCCACGTCGTGGGCAGCCTTGAGGTAATCCAGCGGCAGCGTGCGGCCGTGCCAGGTGTTCTCCAGCGCCAGCACGCGGGTACGCGCGAAATGCGGATCGACCGGCTTGATCGCCGCCTCGATGCGCTCGAGCGGCAGCGTGCCGTCGGCCGCCTGCACGATTGGCTGCGGCTGGATCGAGCCCAGCACCGCGGCGCCGCCACCCTCGAACTTGTAGGTGTGCGCGTCCATGCCGACCAGGTATTCGTCGCCGCGCTCGCAATGCGCCAGCAGCGCCAGCAGGTTGGACTGGGTGCCGCTGGGCACGAACAGGCCGGCGTCGAAACCGAGCTCGTCGGCCAGCCGCTGCTGCAGCGCGTTGACCGTGGGATCCTCGCCGTAGACGTCGTCGCCGACCTCGGCCGCCAGCATCGCCGCGCGCATCGCGGCGGTGGGACGGGTCACCGTGTCGCTGCGCAGATCAACCCATTCCACGATGCACTCCTCGATTCCCGGCAAAGGCGGCCAGCTTGGCCGCATCGCGCGTCCCGGACAAGTCCCCGGCGCCTCAGCCGAGGCGGCGGAAGTACAGCCACGCGGCGAGAGCCAGGACCATGGCCGGCAGCAGGTTCGCCAGCAGCGGCGGCATGCCGTACACGGTGCCGAAATTCACCATCGCCTGCTGCAGGAAATACCAGCCGAGCGCCAGCAGGATGCCGATGAACATGCGCTTGCCCAGGCCACCCGAACGCAACGCGCCGAACGCGAACGGCATCGCGCACAGCACCAGCACCAGCACGTTGAGCGGATACAGCGCACGCCGCCAGAACGCCACCGCGTAGCTGCCGGGGCTCTGGCCGTTGCCTTCCAGGTAGTCCATGTTGCGGCGCAGGTCGCGCATCGAGAGGTATTGCGGCTGGATCACCGACTGCGCCAGCACCTGCGGGTTGAGGCTGGATTGCCACGGCAGGCTGGCGTCGGTGCTGGCATGCGTGCCCTGCGCATCGAGCGTGGTAGTGCGCACGTCACGCAGCACCCATTGCCGGCCGTCGTGTTCGCCGATCCTGGCCCAGCGGAAGCGGCTGACCTGGCCGTCGGCGGTGAAGGTGAAGATGCGCACGTCGCTCAGCTGCACCGTGCCCACGCCGTCGCGCTGCTTCAGCGAGGTGCCGCGGGCGTTGATGATGTCGTCGCCGTCGCGCGCCCACAGCCCGCTGCTGGTGCCCATGCCAAGGCTGCCGGTCTTCGCGCGCAGCTGCATCGTCTGCGCCTGCTGGTCACCCCACGGCGCCAGCGTCTCGCCCATCACCACCACGGCGACGATCAGCACCGCGACCACGCCCACCGCGGAGCCGGCGATGCGCAGCCGCGACATGCCGGCCGCACGCAGCGCGGTGAGCTCGCCGGTGCCGGCCAGCCCGCCCAGGCCGAGCAGGCCGCCGATCAGCGCCGCGTTGCCGAACATCTCGTAGGCACGGCGGGGGAACGTCACCAGCACGTAGACCACCGCGTTGTTCAGCGTGTAGCCGTGCCTGCCGACGTTGCCGAGCTGGCGCAGCAGCTGGGTGACCGCGTCGAAGCCGGTCAGCACCAGCCAGACCATCAACAGCGAGCCGAGCACGCTCATCGCCACCAGCCGGTCGACCCGCTTGAGGTTGAACACCGTCATGCCGGCATGCCCGCCCGCAACTGCCTGGACTGGCGCGGAGCGTACTGCCGCCACAGCATCCAGCCGGCCAGCGCCAGCACCAGCGCATGCAGGATCCACAGCGGGGCCTCGCCATGCCAGTGGCCCTTGCCGATCTGCGCGCGACCCAGCGCCAGCAACGTGTAGTAGAGGTAGAACGCGACCACCGCCAGCAGCAGCCGGCCGTACTTCGGCTCGCGCGGGCTCTGCCGCGACAGCGGCAATGCCAGCAGCAGCAGCACCAGGGTCAGCGGCGGCGCGTTGGCGCGCCAGGCGAACTCGGCGCGGTCGCCCGGGTCGGTCGACTTGAACAGGGTCCAGCTGCCCTTCGAGTGCGACGGATCGTCGTCCTCGTCGCCCTTCACGCTGGACAGCGAGGTGTCGTTGCGCTGGTAGCGCATCTGCCGCCAGTTGTTCGCGCCGAGCGGGATGTCGTATTGCCAGCCGTCCTTGAACGCGATGAAGCGGCCGTCGCCGTTGCTTTCCTGGTACAGCTCGCCGCTGGCGGCGCTGACCACCTTCACGTGCAGCGTGCCGTCCTTGCTGCTGCTCTGGGTGGCCACGAAGGTACGCCCCAGCTTGCTGCCGTCGCGGCTGAGGCTCTCGACGAAGATGATGCCGCCCTTGCCCGGCAGCTCGGTGAAGCGCCCCGCATCCAGGCCGGCGGCGATCACCGAGCGGTTGGCCTCGATCACCAGCGCATCGCTGGTACGCACCGCCCACGGCCCCAGCCACAGCGAAACCAGCGCGGTGATCGCCACCAGCACCGCGCCGAGGATCAGCACCGGCCGCAGCAGCCCGCCCGGTCCCATGCCGGAAGACGACAGCACGTGCATCTCGCTCTCGCGGTACATCCGGCCCAGCCCCATCAGCACGCCGACGAAACTGGCCAGCGGCATCATGTTGGTCAGCCCGTCGAGCGTGCGCAGCCCCAGCACCTGGAACATCACGCTGGCCGGGAAGCTGCCGTTGGCGACCTGCTGCAGCACCTTGGCAAACGCGCTGCCGGCGACGATCACCAGCAGCACGACCACGGTGGCGGCCACGGTCTGCGCCAGCTCGCGCAGGAAATAGCGGTCGAGGATGCTCAGCATGCGATAAACTTGTTCGCTTGTCCGGCCCGGCGGCGATCGCCGGCAAGCCGCCAGTCTAGCCTGTCCGGCCGCAAGCCGGGCCCACGCAGGAACGTCCCGATGACCCTTCAGTTCAGCCTCGGCACCGCCGCCCCCGCCACCGTCGACAGCGCCTGCGTGCTGGTCGGCGTCTACGAGCAAGGCGTGCTGACCAGTGCCGCGGCCCAGCTGGACAGCGCTGCCGGCGGAGCGATCAAGCGCCAGGTGGAGAGCGGCGACATCAGCGGCAAGGCGGGCTCCACCACCGTGCTGTTCGCGCCGGCCGGCATCGCCGCACAGCGCGTGCTGGTGGTCGGCCTGGGCGCGCAGAAATCGTTCGACGCGGCGCGCTTCCAGAAGGTGAACATCGAGGCCACCCGTGCACTGGCCCGGCTGCCGGTGGCGAACGCGGTGTCCTGCCTCACCGAGGTGGACGTGCCCGGCCGCGACGGCGCCTGGCGCGTGCGCACCGCCGCGCTGGCCTGCGACCATGCCGCCTACCGCTACACCGCCACCTTCAAGCCGCGCGACAAGAACAAGCAGCCGGAACTGGCCGCGCTCACCTTCGCCGCAGGCGCCGATGCGCAGGGCGGCCTCGACCAGGCGGTAGCCATCGCCGAGGGCGTGCGCTTCGCCCGCGAGCTGGCCAACCTGCCGCCGAACATCTGCAACCCGGCCTACATCGCAGCGCAGGCCCAGGCCTTCGCCGATGCGCAGGACAAGGTCAGCTGCACCGTGCTCGACGAAGCAGGGATGGAAAAGCTCGGCTTCGGCTCGCTGCTGGCGGTGGCCCGCGGCTCGGTCAACAAGCCGCGCCTGATCGCGCTCGAGTACAAGGGCGGCAATGAGGGCGACAAGCCGTACGCGCTCGTCGGCAAGGGCGTCACCTTCGATTCCGGCGGCATCAGCCTGAAGCCCGGCGCCGGCATGGAGGAGATGAAGTTCGACATGGGCGGCGCCGCCGGCGTGCTCGGCGCGTTCGTGGCCGCGGTGAAGATGGGCCTGAAACTCAACCTGGTCTGCGTGGTGCCGGCCGTGGAGAACATGCCCGACGGCGACAGCTACCGCCCCAGCGACGTGCTGACCAGCCTGTCCGGCCTCACCATCGAAGTGCTCAACACCGACGCGGAAGGCCGGCTGATCCTGTGCGACGCGCTGACGTATACCGCGCAGACGTACCAGCCACAGGCGCTGATCGACGCCGCCACCCTGACCGGCGCCTGCGTGATCGCGCTGGGCAAGCACGCCAGCGGCCTGATGAGCAAGCACGACGACCTCGCCGCCGAACTGCTCGCCGCCGGCGAGGAAACGCTGGACCGCGCCTGGCGCCTGCCGCTGTGGGACGACTACCAGGCGCAGCTCGACTCCGGCTTCGCCGACGTCGCCAACATCGGCGGCAAGAGCGCCGGCGCGATCACCGCCGGCTGCTTCCTGTCGCGCTTCACCGACGGCCAGCGCTGGGCCCACCTGGACATCGCCGGCACCGCCTGGGAGGAAGGCCGCAAGGGCATGGCCACCGGCCGCCCGGTGGCGTTGCTGGCGCAGTGGCTTATTGACCGGAGCGAGAAGTGAGTGACGAGAAGTGAGGAGTGAGGGATGAGAGTTTGAGGCATCATGCCCACTGCTCTTCTCTCGCTCCTCTCTCCTCTCCACTCACTCCTGCCTTATGCGCGCCGACTTCTACCTGATCGACAAGCCGCGCTTCCGCGAACAGCCGCTGCTGCTGGCGTGCGAGCTGGCGAAGAAGGCATTCGAGTCGCGGCAGCCGACCCTGGTGCTGACCCGCGACTTCGCCCAGGCCGAGGCCCTCGACGAACTGCTGTGGGCGTTCGACGACGACGCGATGATCCCGCACCAGCTGGCCGGCGACGACGATGACGACGACACCGCCGTGCTGATCGTGCCGCCGGGCATCGACACGGCCGACCGACCGCTGGTGATCAACCTGCGCGAAACCTGCGCCGCCGGCCGCTACCAGCGCGTGCTGGAGGTGGTGGCCGCCGACCCGGCCGAGCGCGACGGCTCGCGCGCGCGCTGGCGCGAATACCAGCGGCTCGGTTTCGAGCTGCACAAGTTCGACATGTAGCTCATGCCGGCAGCGGCGCGTCCGCGCCGCCCAGCACGCGCGCCAGCGCATCGGCCAGCCGTTCGCCGCTGACCGGCTTGCGCAGGAAGCCGTCCATCCCCGCCGCCCGCGCCTTCGCCTCGTCCTCGCTGCCCGAGCGCGCCGTCACCGCCACGATCGGCAGGTGCTGCCCCGCGTGCTCGCGCTGGCGGATCAGCCGCGCCACCTGGAACCCGTCCACCCCGGGCAGGTCCAGGTCCAGCAGCACCGCATCGAACCCCGCATGCGCCAGCTCGGCCAGCGCCGCCAGCCCGTTCACCACGTGCACCACCGTGTGCCCCTCGCGCTCCAGCAGCCCGCGGATCACCGTCGCCACGATGGTGTCGTCCTCCACCAGCAGCAGCTGGCACGGCCGACCCGGCGCCCACGCCACCGGCGCCGTCGACGCCGGCACCGCCAGCGGCAGCCGCACCCGGAACGTGCTGCCGTGCGCCAGGCGCGACTCCAGCTCGATGCTGCCGCCCATCATCTCCACCAGCTCGCGGCAGATCGCCAGACCCAGCCCGCTGCCGACCCGCCGCTGTGGCCCCTCGGCCTGCTCGAAGCGCTGGAACAGCCGTGCCTGGCTCGCCTCCGGGATGCCCGGCCCGGTGTCGCTCACGCTGAGCAGCAGGCCCTCGTCCGTGCGCTGCGCCCGCAGCGTCACCTTGCCGTGCTCGGTGAACTTCAGCGCGTTGCTGGCCAGGTTCAGCAGGATCTGCTTGATCCGCAGCGCGTCGCCGAGCAGTTGCGCCGGCAGGTCCTCGGCCATCTCCAGCACGAAGCGGATGCCCTTGGCATGCGCCAGCCCCTGCTCCAGCTGCACCACGTCCTCCAGCAGCTGGCGCGGCTCGAACGGCGCCGGCTCCAGCTCCAGCTTGCCCGCCTCGATCCGCGCCAGGTCCAGCGCGTCGTTGAGCAGCTTCAGCAACATCCCCCCGGAGCGCTGCATCGCCTTGGTGTAGTCGTGCTGCTGCGGGTCCAGCGGCGTGCTCAGCAGCAGCTCCGCCATCCCCATCACCCCGGTCATCGGCGTGCGGATCTCGTGGCTCAGCGTGGCCAGGAACTGGGTCTTCGCCGCGCTCGCCGCCTCCGCCAGCTGCCGCTGCTGCTCGACCAGCTGCATGTGGTGCCGCTGCGCCAGCCGGCGCCGCCAGCTGCGCAGCACCAGCCCCGCCAGCACGGCCAGCAGCAGCACGTAGATCGCCCACGCCCACCAGCGCAGCCACGGCGGCGAGTCCACGTGGATCGACAGCGGCCGGGCCAGCTTCACCCACATACCGTCCGCTCCCGCCGCCATCACCTCCAGCGTGTAGTTGCCCGCGCCCAACCCGGTGAAATCGCGCTCGCCATGGTTGCCGGTATTCACCCACGCGGTATCGAAGCCGTGCAGGCGGAAACGATAGCGGTTGGCGGCGGGGTCGACGAACGAACTCAAGCGCACTTCGACGCGCAACCCACGGTCACTCCACGCCAGCTGGACCGATCCTGCCCGAACCGGCAACTCGCGGACGGCACCCGCATGGCGCACGCTTGCACCGGTAATCACCACCCCTGCCGGGCGGGCTGTTGCCGGCGCGCGATCCGGCTGAAAGCCGAAGACACCGCCCAGACTCGCAACATAGATCGTGCCATCCGGTGTGACGGCCGGTGAGTCGCCACGGACTTCGCCATTGACCAAGCCATTGCGCAGGCCGAACGATTTCAACTCGCCACTGTGCGGATCGAACCTCCACAAACCATTCTTGCAGAACAGCCAGAATCGCCCCTGACGATCGACATGCATGGCGATCAGCACCATCGAAGGCCAGCTCGACGGAATCGGAACCAACTGGTCGCGCACCACTTTGCCGGCATCCAGCCGGTAATGCTCGAACATCTTGTTGCGCGCTGCCCAGAACCCGTCCATCGTGAATTCGAGTGCATAGATGTAGCCCTCGTCCGACAAGCCCGCGATCGGCTCGAGTTCGTTGCGCACGGCATTCCACCGGAACAACCGCCCTTGATCGGCGTACCAGCCTAGGCTGTTGTAGGGCGTCAATCGATTGCCCACAAAACCGGTGTCATCAGCGGATGCAACAGGTTTGGTATCGACCGCGAGCGTATCGGGGTCGATACGGAAAAGCCCGTCGCGGATCGACACCAGATATATCTGGCGATCCGGACCCATCGTCAGTCGACGTGGATGCGCGACCCGGGATGCGGCCAAATCCACTTCAACCAACTTGCCGTCGGCATACCGGTAGACGCCTCCCTCGCTGACAATCCACAAGCGCCGGCGCGCATCCTCCGCCATGTCCAGCACGTTCCCCTGCAAGCCGGAGATCGCATGCTGGACGTCACCGGTAATAGGATCGAGCTTGTCGACAAGACCATGTCCACCCACCCACAACCGACCATCGAAACTCGCCAGCACCGCCGTCGCCGCGTTGCCGCGCAAGCTGTGGGAGTCGTCAGGAACATGAGTGAACCGGGTGAACTGGTTCCAGCCGGGTGCGAGGTAGGCGATGCCGCCGTCCCCCATGACGAACCACAGGCCGCCCTCGCTGTCGCACAGCGATTGCCACACCTGCTGCGCGGGAAGGCTGCCAAGCAGGAGCGGCTGACCGGAGATGGCGTGGATCTGCGAGCCGCCATCGTCCAGATACAGTCCATTGCGCGTGGTGATCCACAGATGCCCGGCCTGGTCTACGGTGCTGCTGTACACGTCGATGGACGGAATCTGCCCGGGCGCATACATCCACGCCTTGCCATCCGCACCCACCCGTAACAGGCCGCCGCGTACTGCGATCCGCACATCGTCGCCACCGCCCTGGATCCGCCACACCTTCAGCGCCTGCAGGCGTGGGTCGATCGGTACCTGACGGATGCTGCCGTCCACCTCGCGCACAAACACGCCAAGGCTGGAGCCGATCCACAGTTTTCCGTCCGGTTCGGCCAGCAAGGCACGCACGGCGCCGAACCCTTCATCCGGATTCTTACCCAAAGGATTGCGCACATGCTCGAAATGCCGACCATCGGGAAGCAGGCGATCGAGCCCGGCATCCGTAGCCACCCATAGACCACCGTCCGGCGTTTGCGTTATCGACCATACGTTGTCGCTGGCCAGGCTTCGTGGATCCACCGGATCATGACGCCAATGCCGGAAGCCACCGCTCTCCCGTTCGTGACGATTGAGCCCCGAACCGAACCCTCCCACCCACAGCTGGTTGTCGCGATCCGCGAACAGGCTGTACACCGAACCCTCGGGCAACGACGCCGGGTCGTCCGAGTGATGGCTGAAAGTCTGGAAATCGACGCCGTCATAGCGCACCAGGTCGACGCCAACACCGAACCACATGAGGCCTTGCTTGTCCTGCACCACGGAATAGACCGTACTGCCGGGCAGTCCGTCCGCGGTCTGATAACGCCGGAACTGCGGCGTCGGCAACGGGCCGGCGGCCCGGGCGCCGGATGCCGCCGGCGCGGCGAAGGCATGGCCCGGTGCGGACACGAACACGCCCAGGACCACGCCCAGCAGCCAAGCGGACAACCTCGATCCGTTCCCCATCCAGTCCCCCGCGAACCGGTGCCGCAACCCCCGCACCGGCTTCGGCCGCAGCCATGCCACCCACGCACGATAGTGCCAAAACCCCGACCCGGGCGCGAGCCAGGCCTCTTGCAAGGGCAGCCGCACGAAGCTGGCTAGAATGCGCGGATGTCCCGACGCCTGCGATTGCTGTTCACCGCGCTGGCCATGGCCGCGCTGTTGTGGCTGCTGTTCGCCGCCGCCGAACGGGCGCTGGCGCTGGCGCAGCGCTTTCTGGATCTGCCGACGTGGCTGCAGTGGACGCTGGGCGGCGTACTGCTGGTCTTCGCCGCGGCCGGCTTGAACGTGCTGTGGTGGCTGCTGCGTCCGCGCCGCAAGCGGCGCCCGCTGCCGGTACCCGATCGCGGCAGCCTGGAACAGCGCATCGGCCAGCTACGCGAACGCGGCGCCGACACCGGCGCGCTGGCGGCCGAACTCGGCGAGCTCGACCGCCGCCGCGCCAGCGCGCGCGTCTACGTGGCGCTGTTCGGCGAAATCTCCACCGGCAAGTCCAGTCTGGTCCGTGCACTGGCGCCGCAGGCGCAGGTCGCCAGCGACGTGCGCGGCGGCACCACCCGCACCGTCGACCACTACGACGGCCGGCTGCCGGACGGCCGCACACTGGTGCTGGCCGACGTGCCGGGCAGCCGCGAGGCCGGCGGCGAGGCGCACGAAACGCTGGCGCGCGAGGAAGCGCTGCGCGCGCATGCCGTGGTCTACCTGTGCGCCGGCGACCTCAACCGCAGCCAGGCCGAGGAACTGCGCTGGCTGGCCGACTTCGGCAAGCCGCTGCTGCTGGTGCTGAACAAGGCCGACCAGTGGAGCGAGGCCGAACGCGACCAGTTGCTGGCGCGCCTGCGCCGGCACGCGCGCGGTGTCGCCAGCGCGGTGCTGGCGATCAGCGCCGGCGGCAGCGAGCGCTACCGACGCCAGCTCGCCGACGGCAGCACCGAGTCGGTCGAGCGCCAGCGCAAGCCCGCAATCGAGCCGCTGCTGCAGTCACTCGAACGGCTCACCGCGTCCGGCGCCGAAGGCCTGGAGGATTTGCGCGAGAACGCCGTGCTGGCCGGCCTGCACCAGCGCACCGGCACGCTGGAGGCGCAAACCCGCGCAACGGAAGCCGAACGCATCGTGCGCAAATACGCCCGCCGCGCCATCGTCGGCGCACTGGCCGCGGTGGCGCCAGGCAGCGACCTGGTGATCCAGGGCGTGCTCGCCACCGGCCTCACCCGCGCGCTGGCCGAGCTGTACGGCGTGAAGGTCAGCGAGGTGCAGATCGAGGATTTCGTGCAGCAGGCCCGGCTCACCCTGCGCACCGGCAGCTCGATCGTGCTGGCCGTCGCCGGCAACGCGATGAAAGCCTTCCCCGGCCTCGGCACGCTGGGCGGCGGCGTGCTGCATGCATTCGCCTACGCGCTGATCTTCGACTCGATGGGCCGCGCCCTCGCCGCCTCGCTGGCCGAACGCCACAGCCTCGACCAGGACGACGCCGGCGAACGCCTCAAGGAACTGCTCGCCGATGCCGGCGGCACGCGGCTGCGCCAGCTGGCCGCGCTGACGATGGAAGCGGTGCGCGAGCGCGCGGACTAACTTGAACTGGTTCTAAGAGCAGAGCTTTCGTCCACCTACGGTGGACGAGTTACTTTCTCTTTGCGTGGCCAAAGAGAAAGATAACCAAAGAGAAAGGCCACCCCGCTTACGCGCCTTGCGGGCATCCTGCCCGCAAGGTTCGCGGCTGGGCTACGGGGTTTGTCGACAGGGCATCCTGCCCTGACGCCAAACTGGCCGGCATCCCTGCCGGCCACCCTGCGGGCTTTTCCTCCACCCGCCCGCCGCTCCAGAGGGGGCCCGAGTAGAGCAGCGGGCCATCGTGGCCCGCACTCGGTGTAAAGCCGAGAAGCAACAGCAACAACAGACCTTCGCTCTGTCGATGTTTTGCTACGGCTTTGCGGTTGACTTGGCTGTTGACCTGGCTCTTCTGAAGAGTGCGGGCCACGATGGCCCGCTGCTCTACCGGGGGCCCCTGTGCGGCGGTGAGGGACGGACGACAGGCCCGCAGGGGGATCGGCAGGGATGCCGATCCTTTTTCGCCCGGACAGGAGTCCGGTCGAAAAACCCGGCCGGCCCTCACGGACTTGCCGGGCAGGAGCCCGGCAAGCGCCAAGCGGGGTGGCCTTCTCTTTTGGTTACTTTTCTCTTGGCCACGCAAGAGAAGAGTAACTCGGGCGCCGTAGGCGCACGAAAGCTCTTCGCTTCTGACTTCTCGCTAGCCACACCAAACAGCACCGTGCGGTGACCGCAGGAATCTCCAACAAGCATCCTGAAACTACGGTATCCCGGCAAAAGCGGCGCGCAGCCAGTCATGCATCAGGCGGTAGCTGCGCGCGGCGGCGCGCTCGTCGTAGCGGCAGCCGGGAGAGTTTTCGCCGACCTCGGTGAAGCAGTGCACCGCGTGGCCGATCACCACGAACTGCCAGTCGGCGGGGCTCATGCGCATCTCATCCATGAACTTGTCCGCGTCCGGCATGGTGCCCTTGTCGTCGGCGCCGTTCATCGCCAGCACGCGCGCCTTGATGTGTTTCGCCAGTGCCGGGTTGTCGGTATCGAGGCCGCCGTGGAACGACACCACCGCGGCGACGTCGGCGCCGCTGCGGGCCAGGTCGAGCACCGCCGAGCCGCCGAAGCAGAAGCCGATCGCGGCCAGCTTCGACGCGTCGAGCGGGGTGCTCGCGGCCTGCGTCTTGAGCTGGTCCAGCGCCGTGTTGATCCGCTTGCGCATCAGCGCGCGATCGCCGTACAGCGGTTTCACCGCGGCCTGTGCCTGCGACGCGTTGCCCGGCTGCGGGCGCACGCCGGCACCGTACATGTCGGTGAGCAGGATCACGTAATCCTTGCCGGCGATCATCTCGGCCTTCTTTACGGCCACGTCGTTGATGCCATACCAGTTCGGCACCATCACCAGGCCCGGGCGCTTCGCGCTCGAGGCATCGTCGTAGACCAGCACGCTATGGAAGCGGGTGCCGTCCTGCGTCCATTCGACCGGGCGATGCACCATCTTCGCCTGGGCGGCAAGGCTCGAACCGGCGAGCAACAGCAGACAGCAGAGTCGGGCGATACGCATGATCGATCCTCCAGTGGAGTTGCTTCCCTCCCGTGCATGCAGGGGGAGGGGCAAAGCTTCAAAACCCTGCGGCGTGCTCCGAAAACCGCCGTTTCAGCGGCCCTAGCCGATCGAGCAGACGGACGCCGACGCCGCGCGCGGCGACCAGCGCCGGCGACTGCCATGCGTAGATGCGCGCCAGCGCGTCGAAGCCCAGCGCGTCCAGCGTGTCGGCGCTGCGCCGGCGGCGCGCGTAGCGGCGCAGCACGTGCGCGGCGCCGATGTCGCGGCCGGCCGCGCGTGCGTCGATCAAAGTGTCGCGCAACTCGGCCACGTCGCGCAGGCCCAGGTTGACGCCCTGCCCCGCCAGCGGATGCACCGCGTGCGCGGCGTCACCCAGCAGCACGAAACGATCGGTCTGGTAGCTCTCGGCCAGCTGCAGCTTCAGCGGAAACGCCGCACGCGGCGTGGTGGTGACGATCCGACCCAGCCGGAAATCACTGGTCACGCCCAACTCGTCCATGAAGGCCTGCTCGTCCAGCGCCAGCACGCGCCGCGCCTCGGCGTCGGGCAGCGACCACACGATCGAACTGCGCCCGTCGGCCAGCGGCAGCAGCGCCAGCGGGCCGCCCGGCAGGAAACGCTGCCACGCGGTGTTCTCGTGCGGGCGTTCGGTGGCGACGTGCGCCACCACCGCGGTCTGCGCGTAGTCGCGGCCGCGCGTACCGATGCCGGCCAGTTGGCGCAACGGCGAAGCGGCACCATCGGCGGCCACCAGCAGCGCGGCAGCCAGCGTTTCGCCGTTCGCCAGCTCCAGTTGGATGCGATCCTCGCGCGCCTCGAAACCCTTCACCTCGGCCGGGCACAAGCGGCGCACGCCGCACAGGGATGTGCCAGTGCTGCGGGCGTAGGCGACCGCAGGGATGCCGGAGTCAGAGCAATGCAAGGAGCAATTGCCGGATGCGCTGGAGCTGCCGCCAGCAGCGTCCAGCGCCTGCCACAGCGTCCACTGCACCAGGCTGTTCTCGACGATGTAGCCGAGCCGGTCGCGCCCCTCCCTGGCGGCATCGAAGTCGATCGCCGCGCCGCTCTCGGCGTCCCACACGTGCATGTGCGTGTACGGGCCGGCACGGGCAGCGCGGATGGACGTCCAGACGCCCAGTTCGTCGAGCAACGCGATCGATGACGGCGCCAACCCAACCACGCGCAGGTCCAGCTCGGCGTTCGCATCCCATGCCGCCGGCGCGCGCGCCTCCAGCAGGGCGGTGCTGAAGCCGGCCCGCGCCAGCGCCAGCGCGGCGGCGGCGCCGACCATGCCGCCGCCGACCACGGCCACGTCCAGCCCGGGTGCGCGGCGGCGGGAAGAGATGTCTTGTGCCGGCGCGTTCACGGCAGGTGCTCCAGTACCGCCAGCGGCGGTTGGCCGCGGAAACCCATGCCGCGCCGCGCCAGCGCGCGCTGCAGCGGCGGCAGCCGGTCGCAGGCGAGCAGGGCCAGCGAGCGCAGTGGCGCCAGCAGCGGCTGCGGCAGGCAGGCCAGCTGCACCAGGCCGTGGCTCATCGCCATGGTGCCTTCGCGATCCGGCGCACGCCGCGCGGCGTAACGCGCCAGCAGGTCGGCCGCACCCGGATCGGGCGCCGCGGCGACCAGCTCGGCCAGGGTCAGCGCGTCGCGCAGGCCGAGGTTGAACCCCTGCGCGCCGATCGGGTGCACGGTCTGCGCGGCATTGCCCACCAGCACCGCGCGCGGCGCGGTCAGCCGCGTGGCGGCGACCCGCTGGATCGCGTACGGATGGCGCCGGCCCGGCCGGCCGAGTCGGCCCAGCCGCCAGCCGAAACGGCGCTGCGCCAGCTCGATGAAGCCGGCGTCGTCCAGCGCGGCCACCCTCTCGGCCTCGTCGGTGGCCACCGTGAGCACCAGGCCGCAACGGCGCTCGGCCAGCGGCAGCAGCGCGACCGGGCCTTCGTCGCCGAAGCGCTCCCACGCGCGGTTCGCGTGGTCGCGCTCCGGCGTGACCGTGCAAACGAACAAGGTCTGCCGGTAATCGTGCCTTTCGGCGTCGATGCCCAGTTGCGCCCGCACGAACGACTGCGTGCCGTCGGCACCGACCAGCAGCGGCGTATCGAGGCTGTGCGCACCGCCGGCGGTTTCGACCTGCGCGCGCCAGCCGCCGGCCAGCGGCTGCAGTGCGGACAGGGTGGCCGGCGCCAGCCGGGTCAGCCGGGTGCATTCGTCCAGCCGGCGCAACAGCGCCGCGCCGAGCTCGCGTGCCGGCAGGGTCCAGCCCAGCGCGTCGACGCCCTGTTTGTCCGCGTCGATGCGCGCGCTGCCGAACTCGCCGGCGCGGCTGACGTGGATGTGCCGGATCGGCGTGGCGCGGGCGGCCGCGTGCCGCCACACGCCGATCGCCGCAAGTCCGTTGACGGTGGCCCGGGCCAGCGCCAGGTTGCGCTCGTCGTAACTGGGCTGTGCGTCGGCGCGCGGCGCGGCGGTTTCGACCAGGGTGGCGGCGACGCCGGCGACGTCCAGCGCGATCGCCAGGCTGGCGCCGACCAGGCCGCCGCCGACGATCAGCACGCCGGACCCGTTCGGCGCGGGAGCTTCGGGGACATTCATGCGCCGATGATACCCGCTGCCGCCGTCTGCGCCGCAGGAGTGCGTTGGGCTAGACTACACGTCTCACCTGACGCCCATCTGGAACTCCCATGGTCAAGACACCGGCCCAACGCCTCGGCATCCTCCTCGCTCTCATGGTGGTGATGGCGGCCACCCGCATGCATCACTCGCTGCTGCATCATTTCGATGCGCTGCCGGACGCTTCGTGGGGCATCTTCTTCCTGGCCGGCTTCTGGCTGCGCGGTACCGGCCGCTGGGCCTTCCCGTTGCTGATGGCCGAGGCGGTCGCGATCGACTACCTGGTGATCAGCGGCCAGGGCCTCGACTTCTGGAGCCACTACTGCGTGTCGGCCGCCTACTGGTTCCTGGTTCCGTCGTACTTCAGCCTGTGGCTGGGCGGGAGCTGGCTGGCACGGCACCAGGCCGGCCTGCGCCTGCAGACGCTGGGTCTTGCTGCGGTGGCGCTGCTGGTCAGCTGGGCGGCCTGCTACCTGCTGTCGAACGGCAGCTTCTACTGGCTCAGCAACAGCGTGCCGCTGCCGCGCAGCTTCGCCGCCTGGTCCGCCAACCTGGCCGACTGGTACCTGCCGTTCCTGCAGACCACCGCGCTGTATGTCGGCATCGGCGCCGTGCTGCACGTGCTGGCGACCCAGGCCGCACGCATGCTGCACGCCGATCACCGGGCCGGCCAGTCGCGCTGACCCGGCCATGGGCAACCGGCTCTCGAAAATCTACACGCGCACCGGCGACGACGGCAGCACCGGCCTCGGCGACGGCTCGCGGGTGGGCAAGGACTCGCTGCGGGTCAACGCCTACGGCACGGTGGACGAGCTCAACAGCACGATCGGCATGCTGCTCGCCTCGGACGGCGTCGGCGACGAGGTGCGCGAGGCGCTGACCCAGGTGCAGCACGACCTGTTCGACCTGGGCGGCGAGCTGTGCATTCCCGGCATGGCGATGGTCGAGGACAGCGACATCGAGCGGCTGGAACGCATCCTCGACACGCTCAACGAACCGCTGCCGCCGCTGAAGGAATTCATCCTGCCCGGCGGCGGCATGGCCGCGGCCTGCGGCCATTTGGCACGCACCGTGTGCCGCCGCGCCGAGCGCGAGGTGATCGCGCTGTCGCGCGCGGAGGAGATCCGCCGCCAGCCGCAGCGCTACCTGAACCGGCTGTCCGACCTGCTGTTCGTGATCTCGCGGGTGCTGGCTCGCGCCAGCGGCCACGGCGAGGTGCTGTGGCAGCACGAGCGCCGCCGCAAACCCAAGCCTGCCGGGTAAGCCGCTGCATGCTGCGGCTGTATACCCACCCCGCCTGCCTGCAGCACGATCCCGGCCCGGGACACGTCGAACGACCGGCGCGGCTGCGCGCCGTGCTGCAGGCGCTGGATCACGACCGTTACGCCGCGCTCGACCGCATCGAGGCACCCCAGGCGACCCGCGAACAGCTGTGGCGCGTGCACGGCGCGGCCCACGTCGGGGAAATCCTGCTCGGTGCGCCGCCGGACGACATGCTCGCCCTGGACCCGGATACCGTGATGGGCCCCGGCTCGACCGAGGCGGCCCTGCGTGCGGCCGGCGCCGTGGTGGCCGCCGTCGACGCGGTGCTTGGCGGTGAGGTGCGGCGCGCGTTCTGCGCGGTGCGTCCGCCTGGCCACCACGCCACGCGCGAGCGGGCGATGGGTTTCTGCCTGCTCAACAACGTCGCGGTGGGCGCCGCCCACGCGCTGGCCGCACACGGCCTGAAGCGGGTCGCCATCGCCGATTTCGACGTGCACCACGGCAACGGCACGCAGGAGATCTTCGAGCGCGAGCCGCGCGTGCTGTTCGCCTCCAGCCACCAGTCGCCGCTGTACCCGGACAGCGGCAGCGAGGACGAACGCGGCGTGGGCAACATCGCCAACGGCACGCTGTCGCCCGGCGCCGGTTCGTACGAATTCCGCGAACTGTGGGATGGCGTGCTGCTGCCCCGGCTGCATGCGTTCAAGCCGCAGCTGGTACTAGTCTCGGCCGGCTTCGACGCGCACCGCGACGACCCGCTGGCCGACCTCCGGCTGGGGCCGGACGACTACGCCTGGATCACCGAGCGGCTGGTGGCGCTGGCCCACGCGCATGCCGGCGGTCGGCTGGTTTCCAGCCTGGAAGGCGGCTACAACCTCGCCGCCCTGGCCGCTTGCGCCAGTGCGCACGTCGCCGCCCTCATGGACTGAAATTCCCGCCAGGCACGCCTGCCGCACCCCCGGCGAAGATGGATGCGGCGCGGGTTCACTGCCTCGTGTCGCCCGCGTGAAGAACGGCGCCGGAACGTGATCTCCCACGCCCTCGACCCGCACGCCAACCGGCACCGAACCCGCCCGCGGCCCACCCTCCAGGCTGAATCCCGCCCCTGCCCGGACCAAGGTTTACCTGCCGCCGACGGGGTCTTTCTGCTAGCTTAACGAGCCTTCGAAGCCGGCAGATTTCCCGCGATGCCCAAGCTACCCCCACGCCGCCTGCTCGCGGTCGCCGCCGCGCTTGCCCTGATCGGCGGCCAGGCCGACGCCCACCCAGCCCGGACCCCGGCCGCCAACGGCACGGACCAGGCCGCCGACCAGGCTTGCCCACTGGGCTCGTTCCATTGCGCACGGCGCCCGCTCAATTACGCGATGTGCCGGCCCAATGCGCTGCTCGAGTTCTACGACCCCGCCCTGAGCACGGACAGCAGCCTGCGCGAGACCAGCCCGACCCAGGTGCAGGCGCAGCACGTGGACAGCTCGGACCAGTCGGTCTACCACCTCTCCGGCGAGGTACGGCTGCAGCGCGCCGACCAGCTGCTGCAGGCCGACCGCGTCGACTACAACGACACCAGCACCGACTACGACGCCCGCGGCAACGTGCGCTACCAGGAAGCCAGCCAGCTGCTGGCGGCCTCGCACCTGCGCGGCAACACGGACGCCAGCCGCGGCATCGCCGACGACGTGCGCTACCAGTTGCTCGAGGCGCGCGGCAACGGCTCGGCCAAGCAGGGCCACATGCTGGACGCGTTGCACACCCGCTACACGATGGCCACGTATTCCACCTGCGACGTGGGCCACCACCTGTGGGAATTCCGCGCCAAGTCCATCACCATCAACAAGGACACCGGCGTCGGCGTGGCGCGCAACGCCACCATGCGGCTCGGCAACGTGCCGTTCCTGTACCTGCCGTATTTCAGCTTCCCGGTCGATGACCGGCGCAAGAGCGGTTTCCTGTACCCGACCATCGGCCACAGCAGCCGCTCGGGCTACGAGATCAGCACCCCGTACTACCTGAACCTGGCGCCGAACTACGACGCCACCTTGGACCCACGCTACTACAGCGACCGCGGCGCGATGCTGGCCGGCGAGTTCCGCTACCTGCTGCCCGGCACCAACGGCCAGCTCAACGTGGAATACGTGCCCAGGGACCACGGCAAGAACGACGGCCTCGCCAACACCCAGGGCGACTCCCGCTACCTGGTCCGGTTCTCCGACCGCACGCAACTGTGGAGCGGATGGCAGTTCGTCGGCTCGTACAACCATGCTTCGGACAGCAGCTACCTGTACGACTTCGGCAACAACCTGTCGCACACGGCGGTCTACATGCTGGATTCCGGCGCCGCAATCATGGGCGGCGGCAAGTGGTGGAGTGCCTCCTTCGGCGGCACGATCTACCAGAACCTGAACCCGTTCGTGACCGACAGCGTGCTGCCCTACAAGCAGCTGCCCTACGCGCGATTCAGCATGGACGTGCCGTTGTCGCGCTGGCTGGAAATCGGCATGGACAGCTCGGCGGCAGCGTTCCGCAAGAACGGCTTCATCGGTGGCCAGCGCGAGGACCTCTATCCCTACCTCGCCGCCAGCTTCGGCACCTCGGCCTGGTTCGTGCGGCCGCGGCTGGCCTATCGCTATACCGCCTACCAGCTGGACGGCGACTATCGCGACTACGGCTTCGGCGGGCGGCTCGGCGGCGGCGCAACCTCGCCGTTCGACCAGAAGTCGCCCAGCCGCGCGCTACCGATCGTCAGCCTCGACAGCGGACTGGTGTTCGACCGCAGCACCACCCTGTTCGGCAGCAGCTACACGCAGACGCTGGAGCCGCGGCTGTACTACCTGTACGTGCCCTACCGCAACCAGAACAACCTGCCGCTGTTCGACACCAACGTGATGTCGTTCGACTACTGGCAGCTGTTCTCGACCAACCAGTTCTCCGGCGCCGACCGCCAGATGGACGCCAACAACCTCACGGCGGCGCTCAGCACCCGCCTGCTCGACGACGGCGGCGTCGAGCGGGTGTCGGCCAGCATCGGCCAGATCCACTACTTCAGCCCGCAGAAGGTACTGGGTACCGACTGGGTCCACTCGGCTTACGTGGCCCAGCTCGACGTGCAGCTCAACGACCGCTGGCGCCTGAACACCGCCTACCAGTGGAACCCGAACACCCGCCTCACCGACATGGCGGCGGTCGAACTGCAGCGGCGCGTGCGCACCGACGGCATCTTCAACTTCTCCTACCGCTACCGCCGCGGCCTGCTGGAACAATACAGCGCTTCGCTGGTCTATCCGGTATCCGAACGCTGGCGGCTGGTGGGCGCATGGACTTACTCGGTGAAGGATCACGAGAGCGTCGACGCGCTGGCGGGCGTGGAATACGACAGCTGCTGCGTGTCGCTGCGGCTGGTCGGTCGCAGCTACGTCAACCAGTACTACTACGGCTTCGGCCCGGCGCCCACCGGCAACAACCTCAACCATCGCGACAATGCCGTGATGTTCGAGGTGGTTTTCAAGGGGCTGGGCTCCACCGGCGGCCAGATCGATCCGCTACTGCGCCGTGATATTCTCGGCTATCAATAAACGCATTCGCCCCGGCGATCCAGGCTGTCCACCGATGAAGCAACCCATTGCATCCCTGCTGCTCGCGCTCGCGATCGTGCTCCCCGCCCATGCCCAGTTGCTGACGCCCGCCGCGCCGGCCGGCCAGTCGCTGGATCGCATCGTGGCCGTGGTCAACGACGACGTGATCCTGCAGAGCGAGCTGAACGACGCGGTGGCCTCGGTGCGGCAGCAGTACGCCGGCCACGCCGAACAGCTGCCCCCGGTGAACGTGCTGCAGCAGCAGGTGCTCAACCGGCTGGTGCTGATGCGGCTGCAGGTGCAGAAGGCGCGGGACCAGGGCATCCACGTCTCCAGCGCCGACATCGACCAGGCCGTCCAGGGCGTGGCGCAGCAGAACCGGCTCACCCCCGAGCAGTTGCGCGCGGAAGTGGAGCGCAGCGGCGCCAGCTACGCCGCATTCCGCGACCAGATCAGCGACCAGATCACCGTGCAGCGGCTGCACCAGAGCGTGGTGCAGGATTCGGTCTCGGTCACCGACAGCGAGATCGACAACCTGTTGCACAGCCCGACCTACAAGTCCGGCGAGGTGCACCTGGCGCACATCCAGATCAGCATTCCGGGCGGCGCCGATGCCGCCGCGATCCAGGCCAGCCAGGCCAAGGCCGAGCAGACGCTGGCCGCGATCAAGGGCGGCATGGATTTCAACGCCGCCGCGATCCGCTACTCCGACGCGCAGGACGCGCTGGAAGGCGGCGACCTCGGCTGGCGCCGGATGGACGAGATCCCGCCGGCCTTCGCCGACACCATCGCCACGATGAAGCCCGGTGACGTCAGCCCGGCACTGCGCGGCCCCACCGGCTTCCACATCCTCAAGCTGATCGACCAGCGCCAGAACAGCCGCAAGATGGTCACCGAACTGCACGCGCGACAGATCCTGATCAAGCCAAGCGAGCTGGTGTCGCCGGCGCAGGCCGAACAGAAGGCGCAGGATCTGTACCACCGCATCGTCGACAAGCACGAGGATTTCGCCGCCTTGGCGAAGGAAAACTCCAAGGACGACACCACCGCCAACCTCGGCGGCGACATGGGCTGGTTCCCGCCGCAGTCGTGGGGCGAGGCGATCGCCACCCAGCTGGCCCAGCTGAAGGACAACGAGGTGTCGAAGCCGTTCCAGAGCTCCGCCGGCTGGCACATCGTGCAGCGGCTCGGCGAACGCCAGAGCGACCAGACCGCGCAGATCGCACGCGACCAGGCACGCCAGGCGATCGGCACCCGCAAGTCCGACCAGGTCTACGACGACTTCCTGCGCGACCTGCGCTCCGGCGCCTACGTCAACATCCTGGTACCCGAGCTGCGCGCCGCGGACACCCGGGCTGGCGCCGCCGGCGCACCGTAAGCGGTTGGACGACATGCCTCTGCCGCGGCTCGCACTCACCGCGGGTGAACCGGCAGGGATCGGCCCGGAGCTGCTGGTCAGGCTGGCCGCCACGCCGCTGGCGGCCAGCCTCGTCGCCGTCACCGACCGCACCCTGCTGCAACGCGCCGCATCGCGCTGCGGCATGGCGATCGAACTGGTCGACGACGACGGCAGCGCGCAGTCCGTACGCCACCCCGGCACGTTGCGCCTGCGGCACATCCCGCTGGCCGTCGACGAGGTTCCCGGGCGGCCCGACCCGCGCAACGCCGGCCACGTGCTCGCCGCGCTGGCCGAGGCCGCCGACGGCTGCATGGCCGGCCGCTACGATGCGGTGGTCACCGCGCCGCTGCAGAAGGCCTCGATCAACGACGCCGGCATCCGCTTCAGCGGACACACCGAGTTCTTCGCCGACCGCGCGCGCGCCGACGTGGTGATGATGCTGGCCAGCCCGGAATTGCGGGTGGCGCTGGCCACCACCCACCTGCCGCTGGCGGCGGTACCGGCGGCGATCACGCGCGCATCGCTGACCCGCACGCTGCGCATCGTGCACGCCGAGCTGCGCGCGAAATTCGGCCTGGCCGAGCCGCGCATCGCGGTGCTCGGCCTGAACCCGCACGCCGGCGAAGGCGGCCACCTCGGCCACGAGGAGATCGACACGCTGATCCCGGCGCTCGACGCCTTGCGCCGCGAGGGGATGCACCTGCTCGGCCCGCTGCCCGCCGACACCGCCTTCGTGCCGGCCCAGCGCGCGCGCTACGACGCCGTGCTGGCGATGTACCACGACCAGGCGCTGCCGGTACTGAAGAGCGAGGCGTTCGACCGCACCGTGAACCTCACCCTCGGCCTGCCGTTCATCCGCACCTCGGTCGACCACGGCACCGCACTGGACCTGGCCGGCAGCGGCAGCGCCGATCCGGCCAGCCTGATTGCCGCGGCGAACCTGGCGCTGGCGCTGGTGCACCGGCGAGAAGGGAGTAACAGGGAGTGAGCAAAAGCCGCCCGACGCCACTCTCATGCCTCTCTCCTCCTCACTCACTCCTGCCCTCATGAACGCGCGCCCCAAGAAAAGCTTCGGCCAGCACTTCCTGCACGACCGGCGCTATATCGACCGCATCGTCGCCGCGATGGCGCCGCGGCCGGACGATTTCGTGGTCGAGATCGGCCCCGGCGAGGGCGCGCTGACCTTGCCGTTGCTGGCGGCGGCGGGCTCGCTCACCGCGATCGAACTGGACACCGACCTGATCCCCGGCCTGCAGGCGCGCGCCGCCGGCGCGGGCGAACTGCGCATCATCCACGCCGACGTGCTGAAGGTGGATCTCGGCGCGCTGGCGCACAGCCATGGCGTACCGCGGCTGCGGCTTGCCGGCAACCTGCCGTACTACATATCCAGCCCGATCCTGTTCCACTGCGTCGAGCACGCCGCGGCGATCCAGGACATGCACTTCATGCTGCAGAAGGAGGTGGTCGAACGCATGGCCGCCGAGCCGGGCAGCAAGGTATACGGCCGGCTGTCGGTAATGCTGCAGCTGGCGTGCCGGGTCGAGCCGCTGTTCGACGTGCCGCCGGAGGCGTTCCGGCCGCCGCCGAAGGTGGACTCCGCCGTGGTGCGGCTCGTGCCGCTGCCGGCGCACGAGCTGCACGACGCATCGCCCGAGCACGTCCACGCCGTGGTCAAGGCCGCGTTCGGGCAACGCCGCAAGACATTGGCCAACGCGCTCAGGCAACTGCTCGACGCCGACGCGATCCGCCGTGCCGACGTCGATCCGAAGGCGCGCGCCGAAACCCTCGCCCCGGCCGACTTCGTTCGGCTGGCCAAGGCTTGCCACGGCCTCCCGCCGTGAGAGCACATGCCGTTGGTCGCTACCGCCCCAATCGCGGCGGCAGGCCTTACAATCCGGGCATGACTGAAAAATCCTCCTACACGATCGACGTGCAGGTCGAAACCCGCTTCGTCCCCGACCAATCGAAGCCCGGCGACAATCGCTACGTTTTCGCCTACACCGTTACCCTGCGCAACGCCGGCAAGATGCCCGCGCGCCTGCTCGGCCGCCACTGGATGATCACCGACGCCAACGGCAAGGTGGAGGAAGTGACCGGCGACGGCGTGGTCGGCGAACAGCCGTGGATGCGCCCCGGCGACGACTTCGAATACACCTCCGGCGCGGTGCTGGAGACGCCGGTGGGCACCATGGGTGGCAGCTATCGCATGCTGGCCGACGACGGCACGGAGTTCGAGGCGCCCATCCCGACCTTCACCCTGTCCATTCCGC
This sequence comes from Rhodanobacter sp. FW101-FHT13A11, assembly GCF_058790335.1. Taxonomy (NCBI): domain Bacteria; kingdom Pseudomonadati; phylum Pseudomonadota; class Gammaproteobacteria; order Lysobacterales; family Rhodanobacteraceae; genus Rhodanobacter; species Rhodanobacter sp. FW101-FHT13A11. Next base: position 195,952 of record NZ_JBYTCN010000001.1, read on the forward strand.
GTACGCTGCATTGACGGTCCTGCGCTGACATGGCTACGTACGCGATCGGCGACGTGCAGGGTTGCTACCCCGAACTGCAACGCCTGCTCGACAAGCTGCGCTTCGACCCGGCGCGGGACCGGCTGTGGTTCTGCGGCGACCTGGTCAACCGCGGCGGCCAGTCGCTGGACACGCTGCGGCTGATCCACGGCCTGCGCGAACACAGCGTGGTCACCCTGGGCAACCACGACCTCAGCCTGCTGGCGATCGCCCAGCGCCGGCCCGATGCGCAGGCACGGGTGAATCCCGAGCTGCGCGAGGTGCTGTTCGCCGACGACGCGCCGGTGCTGTTCGAATGGCTGCGTTCGCAGAAGCTGCTGCACCACGACGAACAGCTGAACTGGACCATGGTGCATGCCGGCCTGGCGCCGATGTGGACGCTGCGGCAAGCGCAGCGCGCCGCGCAGGACGTCGAGCGCGAGCTGGCCAGCCCGCGCCATCCGCGGCTGCTGCGCAACCTGTTCGGCAACCGGCCGGCGCTGTGGACGAGCCGCCTGCAGGGACTCGACCGCCAGCGCGCCACCATCAACACGATGACCCGGATGCGCTACTGCGACGTCAACGGCCGCATCGACTTCGAGGCCAAGGGCATGCCCGGCACGCAGAAGCCCGGGTTGTATCCGTGGTTCGAGGTGCCCGGCATGCGCCGCCGCGACACCCGCACCGTCTGCGGCCACTGGTCCACGCTGGGCCGTTTCGCCGGTTGCGGCGTGTACGCGATCGACACCGGCTGCGTATGGGGCGGGCAGCTCACCGCCCTGCAACTGGACGCGGAGGAACCGCGGTACTTCACCGTCGATGCCGAGCCGCACCGCAAGCGGCCGCCGGGCGGCGAGGACTGAACAGCGGGGGTGAGCCAAGAGGGGTGAGCAGTGAGGGAAAGCTGCACATCCTTCCCTCTTCCCTCACTCCTCTTCTCTCACTTCTCGCTCAGGCCAGTTGGCCGTGGCAGTGCTTGTACTTCTTGCCGGAACCGCACGGGCACGGATCGTTGCGGCCGATCTTGGGACCGTCGTGCTGTGCCGGCTGCTGCGCCAGGCGCATGCCGGCGCCGACTGCCGCCTCCGCCTCGCCGCCGAACGCGCCGGCCGGCGGGGCGCCGCCGCCGGTCGCCTGCATCTGCTTCTGCAGCCGGTCGGCCAGGCGCCGCTGCTCGGCCTCCATCGCGGCGACTTCCTCCTCGCTGCGGATGCGGATGCGCGCCAGCATCTGGGTCACTTCGGCCTTGATCCGGTCCAGCATCGCCGAGAACAGCTTGAACGACTCGCGCTTGAACGCCTGCTTCGGATCCTGCTGCGCATAGCCGACCAGGTAGATGCCCTGGCGCAGGTAGTCCATGCTGGCCAGGTGATCCTTCCAGGCGTTGTCGACCACGGTCAGCATGATGTGCTTTTCCAGCTGGCGCATGGTCTCGGCGCCGATCTGCGCCTCCTTCGCCTGGAACAGCTCGTTCACCGCGCCGCGCACGTGCTCGAGGATCATCCCGGCGTCGATCTCGTGCTGCTGCTCGATCCAGTGCTTGAGGTCGAGCGACAGGCCCAGCTCGCTTTCCAGCTCGCGGTCGAGGCCGGCCAGGTCCCACTGCTCGTCGATGCTGTCTTCCGGCACGTAGGCGCGCACCATCGACTGCACCACGTCGTCGCGGATGTCGGCCACGGTGGCCGAGACGTCGTCGCCGTCGAGCAGTTCGTCGCGCTGGCGGTAGATCACCTTGCGCTGGTCGTTGGCGACGTCGTCGAACTCCAGCAGGTGCTTGCGGATGTCGAAGTTGTGCTGCTCGACCTTGCGCTGCGCCTTCTCGATCTGGCGGCTGATCATGCGGTCTTCCAGCGCGTCGTCGTCCTTCATGCCGAAGCGCTTCATCCAGCGCACCAGGCCTTCGCCGCCGAAGATGCGCAGCAGGTTGTCCTCCAGCGACAGGTAGAAGCGCGAGGAGCCCGGATCGCCCTGGCGGCCGGAACGGCCGCGCAGCTGGTTGTCGATGCGCCGCGACTCGTGCCGCTCGGTGCCGATGATGTGCAGGCCGCCGGCGACGAGCACCTGTTCGTGCAGCTTGTTCCACTCCGACTTGACCCGGGCGCGGTCGATCTCGCTGGCGTCCGCCGGCAACGCCGCCAGCGCCGCCTCCAGGCTCCCGCCGAGCACGATGTCGGTGCCGCGGCCGGCCATGTTGGTGGCGATGGTGACCTGGCCGGGGGCGCCGGCCTGGGCCACGATGTGCGCCTCGCGCTCGTGCTGCTTGGCGTTCAGCACCTCGTGCACCACGCCGGCCTTCTTCAGCATCCCGGACAGCAGTTCGGACACCTCGATCGAGGTGGTGCCGACCAGCACCGGCTGGCCACGCTTGTGGCAGTCCTTGATGTCCTCGATCACGGAGCGGTACTTCGGCTCCTGCGAGAGGAAGATCATGTCCGAGTTGTCCTTGCGGATCATCGGCTTGTGGGTGGGGATCACCACCACCTCCAGGCCGTAGATGCTCTGGAACTCGAACGCCTCGGTGTCGGCCGTACCGGTCATGCCGGCCAGCTTCTTGTACATGCGGAACAGGTTCTGGAACGTCACCGTGGCCAGCGTCTGGTTCTCGCGCTGGATCGGCACGCCCTCCTTCGCCTCGACCGCCTGGTGCAGGCCATCGGACCAGCGCCGGCCCGGCAGGGTGCGGCCGGTGAATTCATCGACGATGATCACCTCGCCGTCGCGCACGATGTAGTCCACGTCGCGCTGGTAGATGCCGTTGGCGCGCAGCGCGGCGTTGAGGTGGTGCACCACCGCCAGGTTCTTGGAGTCGTACAGGCCACTGTCCTGCTCGATCACGCCGGCCGCGCGCAGCAGTTCGTCGGCGTGCTGCATGCCCTCCTCGGACAGGTGCACCTGCTTCTGCTTCTCGTCGACCCAGTAGTCGCCGGCGCCGTCTTCCTCGGTCTGGCGGATCATGTGGGGCACGATCCTGTTCACCGCGATGTACAGCTGCGGGGAATCCTCGGCCGGGCCGGAGATGATCAGCGGCGTGCGCGCCTCGTCGATCAGGATCGAGTCCACCTCGTCGACGATCGCGTAGTGCAGGCCGCGCTGGTAGCGCTGTTCCTTGCTCAGCGCCATGTTGTCGCGCAGGTAGTCGAAGCCGAATTCGTTGTTGGTGCCGTAGGTGATGTCGGCGGCGTAGGCGGCGTGCTTGTCGGCATGGTCCATGCCCGGGTACACCACGCCCACGCTCAGCCCGAGGAAGCCGTACAGCTTGCCCATCTGGGCCGAGTCGCGCCGCGCCAGGTAATCGTTCACGGTCACCACGTGCACGCCCTTGCCGGCCAGTGCATTGAGGTAGACCGGCAGCGTGCCGACCAGGGTCTTGCCCTCGCCGGTGCGCATCTCGGCGATCTTGCCCTGGTGCAGCACCATGCCGCCGATCATCTGCACGTCGTAGTGGCGCATGCCAAGGGTGCGCTTGGCCGCCTCGCGCACCACCGCGAATGCCTCGGGGAGCAGCTTGTCCAGCGACTCGCCGGCGGCGACGCGCTGCTTGAATTCGTCGGTCTTGCCGCGCAGCGCGGCATCGTCCAGCTTCTCGAACTCGGCCTCCAGCGCATTGATGCGGTTGACGCTTCTGGAAAGCTGGCGCAAAACGCGCTCGTTGCGGCTACCAAACAGGCTCGTCAGGGCACGATTGAACATCGATTTTCCGGATTGGGGAACAAGGCGCCCGCCATGAGCACGGGCCAATCGGGCATGTTACTACATGCCATCAGGACGCCGCCCGCGAAGGGACCTTGCGGGAACGGGGAACATGCCGACCCGCCCTGCATGGTGCCGGCCTGGGCCGGATTCAAGGGATATCGCGGCTGGGGAACGACCTCAGCGGCGGTTGCGCACGAACGCCAGCGGATTGACCACGCGGCCGTCGTACCAGACCTCGAAATGCACGTGCGAGCCGGTGGAGCGACCAGTGGACCCGGCCTTGGCGATCACGTCGCCCACCTGCACGTGCTGGCCCGGGCGCACATCCAGCGCGCTGTTGTGCGCATAGCGGGTCATGTAGCCGTTGCCGTGGTCGATCTCGACCACGTCGCCATAGCCGCTGCGCTGGCCCGCGAACGTCACCATGCCCTCGGCCACGGCGTGCACCGGCGTGCCGAACGGGGTGGCGATGTCGATGCCGGTATGTCGCGCCGACCGGCCATCGAACGGATCCGGACGCACCCCGAAATAGGAGGAGATGTAGCCCGGCACCGGCATCCCGGTCGGCTTCAGGTTCGATTCGATCCTGGCGTCCAGCAACAGGCTCTGCAGCGCCGACAGCTGCGCCTGCTGGGTGTCGAACTGGCCCGCCAGCTGGTTGATGCTGCTTTCCAGGGTCGGCGGCAGCGCGTAGGCGACACCGGCGGTGTCCTCCACGCCGCCGACCGCCGGTTGCTGGTCGAAGTTGAACTCGCCGTCGTCGAGCTTGCCGACCTCGGCCAGCCTCTCGCCCAGCGCATTCAGCCGGGTCGACTGGGCCTGCAGCTGCCCGAGCTTCATGGCTAGCGCGTCGAGGTCGCGATGGGCATCCTGGCGCACGCCGGCCAGCTGGGTGTTCTGCTGCCGGATCTGTCTTTGCATGTCGCGAATGTCCGCCAGTGCGCGGTCACGCGGACTGGCCACCAGCAATGCCAGCGCCACCCCGGTACCCATGCAGCCGAGCACGGCCGCCGCTACCGTCGCCAGCAGCTTCCAGCGCAGGCGCCGATCGGCCAGGTCGAGGGTTTTCGGCAGTTTTCCGGCGCGTGAGACGAGTATGATTTGCATGACTTTCCAAGATCGAATTCCGGCACCATGCAACGCGCCACCCCGGCCACTTCCCGCCGCGCCGGCAACGGGCCGAAGCCCCTCGCCGAATGCGGCTCCTTCGCGACGCTGGCCCGAAAGGCCGGCGCGCTGGAAGCGCTGGACCGCGCACTGCGCCAGACGTTGCCCTCGCCGTTGCGCGAGCAGGCCAGATTCGCCGACCTGCACAACGACCGCCTCGTCTTCCTGGTGTCTTCACCGGGCTGGGCATCACGCCTGCGCTTGATGCAGACGCAGATCCTTGCCGCCGCGCATGCCATCGGCATACGCGCCAGTTCAGTCACCGTGAAAGTGGCCCCCCAACCACCGGTCGCAACACCGCCGGATCGGTCGAAACCGCTTTCGCCCGCCGCGGCCACCCACCTCAAGGCAGCCGCCGCGTCATTCACAGACCCCGAATTGCGGGCCCTGTTCCTCGAACTGGCGTCCTTCGCCGAAACCGCTGATTCCCCCTCGCCCGGCACGGACTGACTCGCCCCGTCCGGGTGCCGGCGACGGGTTTTATAGCACGGGGTTTGTTAAGACATAACCCGCCTCGTCATGAAGGCGTGAAGCCGAACGCGGGGAAAATGTGATTTGCATCACGAAAACGGCCGTGTCATCCGACACGGCCGTCTTCATGGAGCCCTTGCCCAGCGAAGCGCTGGCCCGGCTCAGGTCGCCTGGGCGGGGTGCGCGTAGGAGATCGGCGAGGTGGCCGGATCGTCCTGGTAGCTGACCTCTTCCCACGCCGTGGCGTCGGCCATCAGCGTGCGCAGCAGCTTGTTGTTGAGCTCGTGGCCGGACTTGTGCGCGTGGTAGGCGCCGATCAGGCTGTGGCCGAGCAGGTACAGGTCGCCGATCGCATCGAGGATCTTGTGCTTGACGAACTCGTCCTCGTAGCGCAGGCCGTCCTCGTTCAACACGCGGTAGTCGTCCAGCACCACGGCGTTGTCCATCGAGCCGCCCAGCGCCAGGTTGTGTTCGCGCAGCATCTCGATGTCGCGCATGAAGCCGAAGGTGCGCGCGCGGCTCACTTCCTTGACGAAGGAGGTGGTGGAGAAGTCGATCTCGGCACGCGAGGTGCGCTGGCTGATGATCGGGTGGTTGAAATCGATCGAGAAGCCGACCTTGAAGCCCTCGAACGGCTCGAAGGCGGCCCATTTGTCGCCTTCCTGCACCTTCACCGGCTTCTTGATGCGGATGAAGCGCTTGGCCACGTTCTGCTCTTCGATGCCGGCGGACTGCAGCAGGAACACGAACGGACCGGCGCTGCCGTCCATGATCGGCACTTCCGGCGCGGACAGGTCCACATAGGCGTTGTCGATGCCCAGGCCGGCCATCGCCGAGAGCAGGTGCTCGACCGTGGAGACGCGCACGTCGCCGTTGACCAGCGTGGTCGACAGCCGGGTATCGCCGACATTGTCCTCGCGGGCGCGGAGGTCCACCGGCGGATCGAGGTCGGTGCGGCGGAACACGATGCCCGTATTCGGCGCCGCGGGACGCAAGGTCATGTACACCTTGTCGCCCGTATGCAGACCCACACCGGTCGCGCGGATGATGTTTTTGAGCGTACGCTGCTTGATCATTGTTGTTGGTACCTGTGTAGGCAGCAGCCAATCAGGGGCGGATGCTAACACAGTTTTAACCTGTGGTGAAAGCAAACCGTACCGTACAGTCTGATTAAGCCTTCATGTTTCTTTCATCCTTGAAAGCTTCGTGCGTCCACCGTCGTCTGGTCCGATGAAACCGCTGAATCGACACGACGCCCCGTGCCTGGGACGGGAATCCGGCACGGGACATCGGGCTGCCGGCGCGGACGGAGCCGCGGCAGGCGGCCGTGCGTCATCCCGACGCACAGTCTTGCTGCTGTACCACGATGAACCCCGGCCCGCCCGCGGCCACTCCCTGCATCTCAAGCCTGCCGAGATTTACCGACGATGCCGCCCCGGCTGCAGGCAGCCAACCCGACACGCTGGAAAGAGTGACCAGCCCAACGAGCATTTGTTCAATATTTTCGCATCTCCTTAACCGGTGCAAGTTGTTTGGAAGCCAGCCTCCGTCAGTCGGCCTGGCGACGCAGGAACGCCGGGATGTCCAGGTAGTCGAAGCCCGGCTCGGCGTGCTTCGCCGGCGCCGCGGGTTCCGCACGGCCCTGGCTGACTGCCATGTCGGGCTGGGCGTAGTCGACCACCTCGTTGCCGGTGCCGGTGCGCAGCACCACCGGGCGCGGCCGCATCTGCACCTGCTGGGTCTCGACCATGCGGATCGGCGGATGCTGGCGCGAGGCCATCGCCCGGTTGAGGCCGGTGGCGACCACGGTGACGCGCACGTCGTCCTTCATCTCCGGATCGAGCGAGGTGCCCATCACCACGGTGGCGTCCTCGCTGGCGAAGTCGTGGATGATCCGGCCGATCTCGTCGAACTCGCGCATGGTGAGGTTCGGGCCGGCGGTGACGTTGACCAGGATGCCGCAGGCGCCGTTGAGGTTCACGTCCTCCAGCAGCGGGTTCTTGATCGCCGCCTCCGCGGCGGCCTGGGCGCGGTCGTCGCCGCGGGCGGTGCCCGAGCCCATCATCGCCAGGCCCATCTCCGACATCACGGTACGCACGTCGGCGAAGTCGACGTTGATCAGGCCCGGGGCGGTGATCAGGTCGGCGATGCCCTGCACGGCGCCCTGCAGCACGTCGTTGGCGGCCTTGAACGCGTTGAGCAAGGTGACCTCGCGGCCGAGCACGCTGAGCAGCTTCTCGTTCGGCACGGTGATCAGCGAGTCGACGTGCTGCGACAGGTCCTCGATGCCCTTCAGGGCGACCTGCATGCGCCGACGGCCCTCGAACGGGAACGGCTTGGTCACCACCGCCACGGTGAGGATGCCCTTCTCCTTGGCCAGCTGCGCCACCACCGGCGCCGCGCCGGTACCGGTGCCGCCGCCCATGCCGGCGGTGATGAACACCATGTCGGCGCCCTCGAGCATCGCCTCGATCCGCTCGCGATCCTCCAGCGCGGCCTGCCGGCCGACCTCGGGGTTCGCGCCGGCGCCGAGACCCTTGGTCACGTTGCCGCCGAGTTGCAGGTGGGTGCGCGAGCCGCAGCTGTTCATCGCCTGCGCGTCGGTGTTGGCGACGACGAATTCCACGCCCTCGATGTTGGCATTGAGCATGTGCGCCACGGCATTGCCGCCGCCGCCGCCCACGCCGATCACCTTGATGACTGCATTGGGTGCGAGTTTATCGATCAGTTCAAACATTTCCCGTCCTCCGTAGAGTTGTTGTCGTTGTAACCATGGGGGCGACTCCTGTCGGTCCATGGTGGTGGGCGGATGTCCCTCCACCCGGGGCGGCGCCTCCTGCGCCGCCCTGAAACGCGTCACTCAGAAATTCCTGGTGAGCCAGTTGCGCAACTTGCCGACCACGCCGCCGACGCTGCCGCCGATCGGCCCGCCCGCCCGCGTGCCGCCGGCCCGCGCGCCGTGCAGCAGCAGGCCCACGCCGGTGGCGTGCAGCGGACTGGAAACCACTTCGCCGAGGCCGTCGATCTGCTGCGGCACGCCGATGCGCACCATCTTGTGGAAGATTTCCTCGGCCAGCTCCAGCGCGCCTTCCATCTTCGAGGCGCCACCGGTGAGCACCACGCCGGCGGCCACCAGGCTCTCGTAGCCGGAGCGGCGCAGCTGGTCCTGCACCATCTCGAAGATCTCCTCGTAGCGCGCCTGCACGCTCTGCGCCAGCGACTGCCGCGCCAGCCGGCGCGGCGGGCGGTCGCCCACGCTGGGCACCTGGATGGTTTCCTCGGCGTGCGCCAGCCCGGTCTGCGCGCAGGCGTACTTGATCTTGATTTCCTCCGCGTGCGCGGTCGGCGTGTGCACGCCGTAGGCGATGTCGCTGGTGACCTGGTCGCCGCCGACCGGCAGCGAGGCGGTGTAGCGGATCGAGCCCTGGGTATAGATCGCGATGTCGGTGGTGCCCGCGCCGATGTCGACCAGGCACACGCCCAGCTCGCGCTCGTCGTCGGTCAGCACCGCCTTCGCGCTGGCCACCGCCGACGGCACCAGCTCGTCCACGGTGAGGCCGCAACGCTGGATGCACTTGGTGACGTTCTGCACCGCCGCCGCCGCGCCGGTGACCAGGTGCACGTTCGCCTCCAGCCGCACGCCGCTCATGCCGATCGGCGCGCGGATCCCGTCCTGGCCGTCGATGCGGTATTCCTGCGACTCCTTGTAGAGCACCTTGCGGTCGGCCGGGATCGCCACCGCGCTGGCTGCTTCCAGCACCTGTTCCAGGTCGCTGGCGGTTACCTCGCGGTCGCGGATCGCCGCGTTGCCGTGCGAGTTGCGGGTTTCCAGGTGGCTGCCGGAGATCGAGGCGTAGACCGAGCGGATGTCGCAGCCGGCCATCAGCTCGGCTTCCTCCACCGCGCGCTGGATCGAGTGCACGGTCGATTCGATGTCGACCACCGAGCCGCGCTTCATGCCGCGCGAGACGTGGGTGCCGATGCCGATCACGGTGATCGGCTCGCCCGGCTCGTACTCGCCGACGATCGCCACCACCTTCGAGGTGCCGATGTCGAGCCCGACCACCAATTGCTTGTCATTGCGCGGCTTCATGAGCGGGGCGAACCTCCAGCGTTGACGGCGGCCGTCTGCGGCCAGCGCACGGCGAATCCATTGGTGTAGCGAAGATCGGCGTAGGCGAAACCGTCGGTATGGCCGGCGATCAGCTGCGGGTAGACGTCGAGGAAGCGGCGCAGCCGGCGCCCGGCCTGCTCGCGGTCGCCGATCACGATCTGCGCGCCATCCGCGGTGCCGACGCTCCAGCTGCCGCGTTCGGTCAGCGCCACGCCGGTGATCTGCAGGTGGGTGCCGGCGAACGCCTTGCGGGTTTCCGCATAGAAGCTGACCACCTCGGCCAGCCGCGCATCCGGGCCATGCAGGCTCGGCAGCGCGCCGACGCCATCCATGCCCGGCGCATCGAACACCAGCCCCTGCCGGCTGATCAGCTGCTTGTCGTTCCAGCGCGCGAACGGCTGGCGCTCGTAGATGCGCAACTGCAAGGTGTCCGGCCAGCGCTTGCGCGCCTCGACCGACTCCACCCACGGCAACGCGGCGACGGCCTTCTGCACCGCGTCCAGATCCAGCGCGAAAAAGCCCTTGCCCAGTCGCGGCCGCACGGCGGCGCGGATGTCGTCCGCACTGACGTGCCTGAATTCGGCCTGCACCGTCAGCTGGGTCACCGGCCAGCGCCCGGCCGCGAACCATCCGCGCAGCACGCCGACGATCGGCAGCGCGACCAGCGCGATGGCGAGGCACCAGGCGACGAGGCGGATGGCTCCTTTCACATGCCCTCCCGGAAACTGGTTTCCAGCACGCGCCAGCACAGCTCCTGGTAGTCGATACCGGCAGCCTTGGCCGCCTTCGGCACCAGCGAGTGCGAGGTCATGCCCGGCGCGGTGTTCACTTCCAGCAGCCAGTTGCGGCCGGCGCGGTCGCGCATCACGTCGACCCGGCCCCAACCGGTGCAGCCCAGCGCATCGAACGCCTGTAGCGACAGCGCGCGCAGCTCCGCTTCGGCGTCGCCTTCCAGGCCGGGGCACAGGTACAGCGTGTCCTCGGCGATGTACTTCGCGTTGTAGTCGTAGAACGCGCCCTTCGGCACGATATGGATGCTGGGCAGTACCTGACGGCCGAGGATGCCGACGGTCAGCTCGTCACCCTCGATCAGGCTTTCCATCAGCAGGTCGCCCGGATACTTCGCGGCCAGCTCGACCGCCTGGTCGAGCTGCGATTCCTCGAACACGCGGGTGACGCCCACGCTGGAACCTTCGCAGGCCGGCTTCACGATCAGCGGGAAACCGACCTCTTTCGCCGCCGCGTGCACATCGGCGCCGCGCGGCAAGGCCACGAACTTCGGCGTCGGCAGGCCCAGCGACTGCCACACGCGCTTGGCGCGGGTCTTGTCCATCGACAACGCCGAACCGAGCACGCCCGAACCGGTGTACGGCACGCCGAGCGCCTCCAGCGCGCCCTGCAGCACGCCGTCCTCGCCGCCGCCATGCTGGCCGTGCAGGATGTTGAACACGCGCGCGAAACGGCCGGTACGCAGCGTGTCGAGCAGCGCGGGAATGCCGTCGACCGCGTGGGCGTCGATGCCGCGCGCCTCGAGCGCCTCCAGCACGTTGCGGCCGGAATCCAGCGACACCTCGCGCTCGGCCGAGCTGCCGCCCATCGCCACGGCGACCCGGCCGAACTGCGCGGGATTTGTCACCTTCGTGCTCACTTGTTCGTCCTCAGGTTGCCGAGCTGGGCCAGCTCGACCGCCGCCGCGCCGATGTCGCCGGCGCCCAGCAGCAGCAGCAGGTCGCCGTCGCGCAACAGCGCCGGCAGGGTTTCCTTCAGTTCGCGCGGGTGCTCGACCAGCACCGGATCGACCTTGCCGCGCGCGCGCACCGCGCGCGCCAACGCGCGGCCGTCGGCACCGGCGATCGGTGCCTCGCCGGCCGGGTAGACGTCGGTGAGCACCAGCACGTCGACCTCGGCCAGCACGTTCGCGAAATCGTCCAGCAGGTCGCGCGTGCGGCTGTAGCGGTGCGGCTGGAAACCGACCACCAGGCGGCGCCCGGGCCAGCCGCCACGGGCGGCGGCGAACACGGCCGCCAACTCGCGCGGATGGTGGCCGTAGTCGTCGACCAGCAGCACGCTGCCCTGGTCCAGCGCGATCTCGCCGCGCCGGTGGAAGCGCCGGCCGACGCCCTGGAAGTTGGCCAGCGCACGCGCCAGCGCATCCGCCTCCACGCCCAGCTGCCAGCCGATCGCCGCGGCGGCCAGCGCGTTCAGCACGTTGTGCCGGCCCGGCAGGTTGAGCTTCACCGGCAGCGCTTCGGGCCGCCCCGGCAGCAGCAGCTCGAAGTGCATCTCGAAGCCGTGCTGGCTCACGTTGCGCGCGCGCACGTCGGCGTCGGCGGCGTCGATGCCGTAGGTCATCACGCGGCGCGTGGTGGACTTCGCCAGCGCGGCCACTTCGGGGTCGTCCACGCACAGCACGGCCAGGCCGTAGAACGGCAGCCGGTGCAGGAAATCGGCGAACGCCTTCTTCACCTCGGCGAAATCGCCGTGGTAGTTCTCCAGGTGGTCGGCGTCGATGTTGGTGACCGCGGCGATCACCGGCGACAGCAGCAGGAACGAGCCGTCGGATTCGTCGGCTTCCGCGACCAGATACTGGCCGGTGCCCAGCCGCGCGTTCGCGCCGGCCGCGTTGAGCTGGCCGCCGATCACGAAGGTAGGGTCGTAGCCGGCCTCGGCCAGCACGCTGGCGGTGAGGCTGGTGGTGGTGGTCTTGCCGTGGGTGCCGGCAATCGCCACGCCGCGACGGAAACGCATCAGCTCGCCCAGCATCTCCGCGCGCGGGATCACCGGGATGCGGGCCTCGCGGGCGGCGAGCAGTTCCGGGTTGTCCTGCCTGATCGCGCTGGAAGTCACCACCACGTCGGCGTCGCCGATGTTTTCCACGGCATGGCCGACGTGCACGTCGATGCCCAGCTGCCGCAGCCGCTGCGCGGTGGGCGAGTTCGCGCGGTCGGAACCGGACACCGCATAGCCGAGGTTGTGCAACACCTCGGCTATGCCGCTCATGCCGACACCGCCGATGCCGATGAAGTGCACCCGGCGGAACGTGCTCATCGGGTCTTCGTGTGCGTGCAGGCGACGCGGCGTCATGCGGCCACCTCCAGGCAAGCGCGCGCGATGACCTGCGCCGCGTCGGGCTTGGCCAGCGTGCGCGCGGCTTCGGCCATCGCCAGCAGGCGGTTGCGGTCACCCAGCAGCGACTCCAGCCGCTGCGCCAGTATCTGTACGTCCAGCTCGTTCTCCTGCATCAGTTCGGCGGCTCCGGCCGCCATCAGTACTTCGGCGTTGCGCGTCTGGTGGTCGTCCACCGCGTACGGGAACGGCACCAGTACGGCGCCCAACCCGGCCGCGGCCAGCTCGGCCAGGGTCAGCGCACCGGCGCGGCAGACCGCCAGGTCGGCCCAGCCGTAAGTGCCGGCCATGTCGTCGATGAACGCCGCCACCTGCGCCTCGACGCCGGCCTTCGCATACGCCTCGCGCGCTTCGTCGAGACCGCGGCTGCCGCACTGGTGCAGCACCTCGGGACGCTGCGCCGGGGTCAGTTGGGCCAGCGCCGGCGGCAGCGCCAAGTTCAGCGCGCGCGCGCCCAGGCTGCCGCCCAGCACCAGCAGGCGCGGCCTGCCGTCGCGCCCGGCCATGCGCTCGGCCGGCGGCGGCAGCGCGGCGATCGCCTCGCGCACCGGGTTGCCGACCCACTCGGCCCGTGGCAAGGCATCGGCGAAACCGGCCAGCACGCGCTTCGCCAGCCCGGCCAGCTTGCGGTTGGTGAAGCCGGCCACCCGATTCTGTTCGTGCACCAGCAACGGCCGCCGCAGCAGCCACGCGGCGAGTCCGCCGGGGCCGGCCACGTAGCCGCCCATCGACAGCACGCTGCGCGGCTGCACCTTGCGCAGCACGGCCAGCGAGGCGAACAGCGCACGCAGCAGCATCAGCGGCGCCAGCAGCCGGGTCTTGATGCCCTTGCCGCGCAAGCCGCCGACCGCCACCGTGTGCAGCTCGATCCGTTGCGCCGGCACCACCTTCGTTTCCATCCCGCCGACCGCGCCCAGCCACACCACCGGCACGCCCTGCGCGCGCAGGCACTCGGCCACGGCCAGGCCGGGGAAGATGTGCCCGCCGGTGCCGCCGGCCATGATCAGCACGGGCGCTTGCGTGCTCATGCAGCCACCGCCTCGCGCGGCTTCGCCGTGACGTTCGCATCGGCCACGGCCACCGCCGCCGGCATCCGCGTGGCCATCTGCCGCGCGTCCAGCGCGCGATTGATCTCGTAAGTGGCACGCAGCAGCACGCCGGCCATCGCGCAGGTCAGCACCATCGACGAGCCGCCGTAGCTGATCAGCGGCAGGGTCAGCCCCTTGGTCGGCAACGCGCCGAGGTTCACGCCGACCGACACGAACGCCTGCATCGCCAGCATCAGCGAGATGCCGAACGCGACGTAGCCGGCGAAACGCTGGCCCACCTCGACGCCCTTCAGGCCCAGGTACAGGCCGCGCCCGACCGCCAGACCGAACAGGCCGATCACCAGCACCACGCCGGCCAGGCCCAGCTCCTCGCCGATCACCGCGAAGATGAAATCGGTGTGCGCCTCCGGCAGGTAGGACAGTTTCAGCACGCTGGAACCCAGGCCCACCCCGGTCCACTCGCCGCGGCCGATCGCCATCAGCGACTGGGTCAGCTGGAAGCCGTCGTTGAACGGATCCTTCCACGGGTCCATGAACGAGGTCAGCCGCTTCATGCGGTAGCTCTCGCCGGTCGCCGCCACGTACAGCAGCGGCATCAGCGGCAGGCCCATCAGGAACAGGAAGATCGGTCGCGCGCCGCCCAGCCAGACCATCGCGATGGTCACCGCGATCACCAGCGTGGCCGAGCCGAAGTCCGGCTGCGCCAGCAGCAGCAGCACGATCACGCCGGCCACCAGCAGCGGCTTGAACAGGCCGAGGAACCGGGTCTCCACGCTTTCGCGATGGCGCACCAGGTAGCTGGCCACGTAGATCACCAGAATGAGTTTTACCGCCTCGACCGGCTGGAACGTGGTGACCAGCAGGTTCAGCCAGCGCCGCGCGCCGTTGATGCGCATGCCCAGGTGCGGCACGAACACCGCCAGCAGCATCAGGAACGCCAGCGCCAGCAGCGGGAACGCGAACTTCTCCAGCAGCTTCAGTTCGGTGCGCATGGCCAAACCGGCCGCGAACAGGCCCAGGCCGAGGAACAGCAGGTGCTTCTTCAGGAAGTAGAACGCGCCGATGTGCTGGCTGTCGGCCACCGCGATCGAGCTGGACGTCACCATCACCACGCCCACGCTGGCCAGCCCGACCAGCCCGACCAGCAGCCACAGGTCGAAGCTGCCGCGTGGTCCGCTACGGCGTTTGGCCTGGGTGGTGGCGTCGAAGATCGGCATCAGCGCACCTTCAACGTGGCAAGACCGATCAGCACCAGCACCACGCTGATGATCCAGAAGCGCACGATCACCCGCGGCTCCGGCCAGCCCTTCAGTTCGAAGTGGTGGTGGATCGGCGCCATGCGGAACACCCGCTTGCCGGTGAGCTTGAAGCTGGCCACCTGGATCATCACCGAGGCGGTTTCCATCACGAACACGCCGCCCATCACCAGCAGCACGACCTCCTGGCGCACGATCACCGCCACGCAGCCCAGCGCCGCGCCCATCGCCAGCGCGCCGACGTCGCCCATGAACACCTGCGCCGGATACGTGTTGAACCACAGGAAGCCCAGCCCCGCCCCGGCCAGCGCACCGGTGAAGATCGCCAGTTCGCCGGCGCCGGGAATCGAGGGGATGCCCAGGTACTCGGAGAACACCTTGTTGCCGGCCAGGTAGGCGAACACGCCCAGCGCGCCGGAGACCAGCACGGTGGGCATGATCGCCAGGCCATCCAGGCCGTCGGTGAGGTTCACCGCGTTGGAGAAGCCCACGATCATGAAATAGGTGACCACCACGAAGAACAGCCCCAGCGGCAGCACCACGTGCTTGAACAGCGGCACGTACAGCGCGGTCTCTGCCACCGGCAGGCCGGCGACGCCCGCGTGCGGCGCGCTGTAGTACAGGAACAGCGCCGCGCCGAGGCCGAACACCGACTGCCAGAAATACTTCCAGCGGCTGGCCAGGCCGCGGCTGTCCTTCAGCACCAGCTTGCGGTAGTCGTCGTAGAAGCCGATCGCTCCGAAGCTCAGCAGCACCGCCAGCACCACCCACACGTAGCGGTTGTGCAGGTCGGCCCACAGCAAGGTGGCGACGGTCACCGAGAGCAGGATCATCACGCCGCCCATGGTCGGCGTGCCGGCCTTGACCAGGTGCGTCTGCGGGCCGTCGCTGCGCACCACCTGGCCAGCCTTCAGCGCGGCCAGCCGGTTGATCAGCCACGGCCCGCACAGCAGCGACATCGCCAGCGCGGTGAGCGCGGCCATGATGGTGCGGAAGGTGATGTACTGGAAAAGATGCAGCGCAGTGAAATGCCGTGCCATCCAGTCAGCCAGTTCAAGCAGCATCGGATGCACCCCCCTCGTTCTTGCCGGTATGACCACCGAGCGCCTCCACCACCTGCTCCATGCCGGCCGAGCGCGAGCCCTTCACCAGGCAGGTGACGCCCGCGTGCAGTTGCGCCCGCAACGAGGCGATCAGCGCGGCCTTGTCGTCGAAATGCTCGCCGCCCGCGCCGAACGCCTCGACCGTGGCCGTGCCGAGCGGACCCACCGCGAACAGCCGGTCGACACCGCGCTCACGCGCACGGGCGCCGATGCCGGCATGCAACGCGCGCGCGTCCGCGCCCAGCTCGGCCATGTCGCCCAGCACCAGCCAGCGTTCGCCGCCGGCCAGCAGCAGGGTGTCGATCGCCGCCGCCATCGAGCTGGGATTCGCGTTGTAGCTGTCGTCGATCACGGTCCAACCGCCGGCCGTCGCCTCGCGGCGCAGCCGGCCGGCCACGCCGGGCACCTGCTCCAGCCCGGCCACGATGGTGTCCAGCGGCACCGCCAGCGCCAGCGCCACCGCCGTCGCGGCCAGCGCGTTGGCGATGTTGTGGCGGCCGGGCAGCGGCAGCACCACCTCGGCATCGCCTTGCGGCGTGCTCAGCACGAAGCGCGAGCCGTCCACGCGCTGCTCGACGATGTCGGCACCGACGTCGGCAGGCCGGTCGAGGCCGAAGCGCAGCACCTTGCGCGCGCCGGCCAGGCCGGTGAAGAAGCTGGCGAACGCGTCGTCGGCGTTGATGATCGCGATGCCGTCGGCCGGCAAGGCCTGGTACAGCGCGCCCTTGGTCTCGGCCACGCCCTCGATGCTGCCCATGCGCGCAAGATGCGCCGGCGCGATGAGCGTGACGAGGCCGATATCTGGCCGTGCGATGGCAGCCAGGTAGGCGATGTCGCCCGGCTTGCCGGCACCCATCTCGAACACCGCGTATTCGGTGTCCTGCGGCATCGCGAGCAGGCTCAGCGGCAGGCCCAGCTCGTTGTTGAAGTTGCCCGCGCTGACATGGGTGCGGCCGTGCCGCACCAGGATCGAGGCAACCAGCGTCTTCACCGTGGTCTTGCCGTTGGAACCGGTGATGCCGACCACGCGCACGTTGCGCTGCGCGCGCACCGCGCTGGCCAGGTCGCCCAGCGCCAGCTCGGTGTTGTCCACCAGCACCTGCGGCAGCACGCTGTCGACCTTGCGCGTGACCAGCGCAGCGACCGCGCCGCGCGCCGCCGCCTCGGCCAGGTAGTCGTGGCCGTCGACGCGCTCGCCCCTGATCGCCACGAACAGGTCGCCCGGCTGCAGCTTGCGCGTGTCGATGGCGACACCGGTCACCTCGACGTCGCTGCCGAGCAGGCGGCCGTGGGTCCACAGCGCGATGGCGGCGAGCTGCATCATGGGCGCGCCTCCCCGCCGATCCGTTCCAGCACGGCACGCGCCACCGCCAGATCGTCGAACGGATGCTTGCCGGTGGCACCCTCCTGGTAGGTTTCGTGGCCCTTGCCGGCGATCAGCACCACGTCGCCGGAACGCGCCAGCTGCAGCGCATCGGCGATCGCCGTCGCGCGGTCGCGCTCGACCGCCATCGCGCGCGCCGCGGCCATGCCGGCGACGATCTGCGCCACGATCGCGTCGCCGTCCTCGCCGCGCGGGTTGTCGTCGGTAACGATCGCCACGTCGGCTAGCCGCGCCGCAATCTCGCCCATCAGCGGACGCTTGCCCGCGTCGCGCTCGCCGCCGCAGCCGAACACGCAGATCAGCTTGCCGGCGCAATGCGCGCGCACCGCGGCCAGCGCCTGCTCCAGCGCATCCGGCGTGTGCGCGTAGTCGACCACCACCAGCGGCTGGCCATGCAGGCCGCCAAGCCGGCTCATGCGGCCGTTCACCGGCTGCAGTTGCCCAACCGCCTCGACGATGCGCGCGAACGGCTCGCCCAGCGCGCCGAGGCAGGCCGCCACGGCCAGCAGGTTGGCCACGTTGAAGCGGCCGATCAGGTGGCTGCGCACCGCCCGCGTGCCCCACGGCGTGCGCAGCGTGAACGACAGCCCTTCGGCCGAGGTGGCGATCGCGCCGGCGGCGACTTCCGCCTCGCCGTCGCCGGCCATGCTGAAGCGCAGCCGCTGCACGCCGGGCGGCAGTTGCCCGGCCAGTTCGCGGCCGAACGCATCGTCGATGTTGACCACTGCGCTGCGCAGACCAGGCCAGGCGAACAGCTTCGCCTTTGCCGCGCCGTAAGCCTCCATGCTGCCGTGGTAGTCCAGGTGGTCGCGGGTGAGGTTGGTGAACGCTGCCACCTCGAAATCCACCGCCGCCACGCGGCCCTGCTCCAGCGCGTGCGAGGACACCTCCATCGCCACGTGGCTGGCGCCGGCGTCGCGGAACTCCGCCAGCAGCGCCTGCACACTGATCGCGTCCGGCGTGGTGCGTTCGCCTTCGCGCAACTGGCCATGCACGCCGGCGCCGAGCGTGCCGATCGAGGCCGCACGATGGCCGAGCAGGGTCAGCGCCTGCGCCAGCAGCTGCACGCACGAAGTCTTGCCGTTGGTGCCGGTGACGCCGACCATCCGCATCGACTCGCTGGGACGCTCGTAAAAACGCGCGGCGATCTCGCCGACCTGGCCGTGCAGGCCATCGATCCACAGCACCGGCACTTCCAGCGCGGCGACGTCGCCGGCCACCGGCGCCTCGGCCAGCACCACCCGCGCGCCGCGCCGCACCGCGCCCGGGGCGAACGTGATGCCATGGTCCCGGGCGCCGCGCAGGGCGAAGAACGCATCGCCGCGCTGCACCCGGCGCGAATCCAGCGCCAACCCGGAAACCACGATGCGGCCGGCGCCCGGCACGGCGGCGACCTGCGCGTCGGCGATGCCGAGCAGCAGCTGGTCGAGGTGACCGGTGCTCATGGCGTACCCCCGTCGAGCGGCGCGTCGTCGAGCGGCGCATCCGCCGGCGGCTTGCTGCCGACCAGTCCGTCGACGTTCTGCAGCGGGCCGCCCACGTACCAGCGGCCGATATTGTCCGGCGGCACGTCGAGCAGGCGCAGCGCGCCCTCCATCACCTTGGAGAACACCGGCCCGGACACCGTGCCGCCGTAGTAGCTGCCCTTCTGCGGGTCGTCGATCACCACCACGCCGACCAGGCGCGGATTCGACGCCGGCACGATGCCGGCGAAGGCCGAGGTGTAATTGCTCTTGGCGTAGCCGCCGACGCTGGCCTTGTGCGCCGTGCCGGTCTTGCCGGCCACGCTGTAGTTGGCGATGCGCGCCAGCGTGCCCGTGCTGCCGGGGCCGGTCACCGTCTCCATCATGCGGATCAGCTGGTTCGCCACTTCCGCCGAGATGATCTGCCTGGCCTCGCTCTCGCCGCCCTTGATGAAGGTGGGGCTGTGCATCACGCCGCCGTCGGCGATGGTGGCGTAGGCGTTGGCCAGCTGCAGCACGGTCACGTTGAGGCCGTAGCCGTAGCCGAGGATGGCCTTCTCCAGCGGCCGCCAGTCGCGGCCGATCCGCAGGTGGCCGGACGCCTCGCCGGGAAAGCCGCTCTCGGTGCTGTTGCCCAGGCCGAACGCGCGATAGGTGTCGTACATCAGCGAGGTGTCGAGCTGCATGGCGATGCGCGCGGCGCCCACGTTGCTGGACTTGGTGATCACCCCGGTCGGCGTCAGCAGGCCGTAGTTGTGCGTGTCGTGGATGTCGTGGCCCTGGAAGTACCAGTGGCCGCCGGTGGTGTCGATGATCGGGCTGGTCGGCGTGAACCTGCCGCTGGACAGCGCCGCCGCCATCAGGATGGGCTTCACCGTGGAGCCCGGCTCGAGCACGTCGGTCATCGCCCGGTTGCGGCGCTGGTCCGGCCGGCTGCCGCCGATCGCGTTCGGGTTGTAGGTCGGCAGGTTGGCCATCGCCAGCACTTCGCCGGTCCTGACGTCGAGCACCACCATCGAGCCGGAGCTGGCCTGCGATTTTTCCAGCGCGTTCTTCAGCTCGCTGTAGGCCAGGAACTGGATGCGGCGGTCGATGCTGAGCGTGAGGTTCTGCCCCGGCTTCGGCGCGCGCACCTGCTCGATGTCCTCGACCACGTGGCCCATGCGGTCGCGGATCACCCGCTTCGCGCCCGGCTTGCCGGCCAGCCAGTCGTCGTAGGCCAATTCCAGGCCTTCCTGGCCGCGGTCGTCGATGTTGGTGAAGCCAAGCACGTGCGCGGTCACTTCGCCGGACGGGTAGTAGCGCTTGAACTCGCGCTGGCCGTTGATGCCGGGAATGCCCAGGTCCAGCACGGCCTGCGCCGCGGCCGGCGCCATCTGCCGGCGCAGGTAGACGAACTCGCGGTCGGAGCGCTGCGCCAGCTGCGCCTTCAGGCCGTCCGCGTCCACGCCCAGCGCCTGCGCCAGCGCCGGGATGTGCTCGTCGCTGTCCAGCACCTCGGCCGGGTTGGCCCAGATCGACATCATCGGGGTCGATACCGCCAGCGGCTCGCCGTTGCGGTCGAAGATGGTGCCACGCGACACCGGGATCGGCACCTCGCGCAGGAAGCGGGCGTCGCCCTGCTTCTGGTAGAACTGCTTGCGCACCACCTGCAGGTCGAACGCCCGCGCAATCAGCGCGACCGAGACCAGGCCGAGCAGGCCGACCACCACCACCATGCGCCGGCGCGCGCTGGGGCCGGCGCCGCGGCGGCGGCCGGGCTGGGCGGGTGCGATGCGGTTGCGCCAGCTCATCAGCGCAGCAACCGGATGTCTTGCGGACGCGGATCGATCATGCCCAGCTTCTGCCGGGCCTCGTCGTCGATGCGCCGCGGTTCGGCGTAGGTGGCCTGCTCCAGTTCGAGCTTGCCGTATTCGATGTTCAGCTCGTCGCGCTGGTTCTGCAGCGCGGTCAGGTTGACGAACAGCACGCGGCTCTCGTGGCGCGTCCACACCACGCCGAGCGCGCTGGCCAGCACCGCGACCAGCAGCAGCATCAGGCAGAGGGCGCCGATCGCCTTCATGCGCGCGCTCCCTCGGCAAGCTTCTCCGCCACGCGCAGCACGGCCGAACGCGAACGCGGGTTCGCCGCCTGCTCGGCCGCGGACGGGAACTGCGCCTTGCCGACCGCCGCCAGCCGCGCCGGCGCGGCCGGCACCGGCGGCCCGCGGCGGCTGTTCTGCACGCGGCCGGAGTGGTCGCGGATGAACAGCTTCACCGCGCGGTCTTCCAGCGAATGGAAGCTGATCACCGCCAGCCGGCCGCCGGGCTTGAGCCGTTCCAGCGCCGCGTCCAGCCCCTGCTGCAGGGCATCCAGCTCGCCGTTCACGCGAATGCGCAGCGCCTGGAAGCTGCGCGTGGCCGGGTGCTTGCCCGGCTCGCGCCGGCCCGCCACGCGCTCGATCAGCGCGGCCAGCTGGCCGGTGCGGGTGAATGGCGTGGCGTCGCGGTCGGCCACGATGGCGCGGGCGATGCGCCGGCTGTGGCGCTCCTCGCCGTAGTGCCACAGCACGTCGGCGATCTCGCGCTCGCCGGCCCGGGCGAGGAAATCCGCGGCGCTCTCGCCCTGGCTGGGGTCCATGCGCATGTCCAGCGGCGCATCGGCCATGAAGCTGAAGCCGCGCGCGGCCTCGTCCAGTTGCGGCGAGGACACGCCCAGGTCGAGCAGCACGCCGTCGAGGCCGGCCGCGGTCTCGTCCCACTCGGCCAGGCTGGAGAAATTCGCATGGCGGATCGCCACGCGCGGATCGCCGGCGAACTCGGCCCGCGCTGCGGCGATCGCCGCCGGATCGCGGTCCATCAGCAGCAGGCGGCCGCCGGGGCCGAGGCGCGACAGCACCGCGCGGGCGTGACCGCCGCGACCGAAGGTTCCATCGAGATAGCGCCCGCCAGCCTGCACGGCGAGTCCCTCCACTGCTTCACCCAGCATCACCGGGATGTGCCGCAAAACTTGCTCGGCCATGCCGCACTCCCGCTCCCGTCCCGCCCACATGCCGATCGCGCCTTACAGGCGCAATTCCGCCATTGCCTGTGTGATCTCGCTTTCGCCGATGGTCTGGCGGATCTTCTTGAGGTGCTCCTGTTCGCTCCACAGCTCGAACTTGTCGCCCATGCCCAGCAGCACCGCCCTCTTCTCGATGCCGGTGGTGGCGCGCTGGCTGGCCGGCAGCAGGATGCGTGCCGCGCTGTCGGGCTCGACCACGGCGGCCGCACCGACCAGCTTCATCTGCATGTCGCGATGCGCCTTGACCACCTTGGAAAGCGCGTTGACCTGATCGCGCACCAGCTCCCACGCCGCATGCGGGAACAGCCACAGGCAGCCCGGCTCGAACGGGTTGTAGGTGATCACCAGGCGATTGGCGCACTCGCCCGCCACCTGCTCCCGATAGGCGGTCGGGATGGTCAGGCGGCCCTTGTCGTCGATGGTGATGGCGGTTTCGCCCTGGAACACGGTCAGCAGACTCCACTAAAACCCACAATTTCACACTGGAGCCCACGATAATCTCGCCCCATGAGACTGTCAAGGGAAATCGCTTGTGAATCAAGGAGTAAAGGCGGAATGCTGGCCACACGTGCAGCATTTTCTGAGAAACGCCGGCAAGGTGTTTGAAAGCAGGGAATTTTTTATAAATACAAACACGCCGACTTGGCCCCGAACCGGGGGAAATCCCACCGGATCGGCGCCACGATGCCACGCCGGCATGAACCGCCGTTCACGCAGGCGCCTTCATCGCCACCGCGACGACGGATCGCGGTGGTGATGAAGGCGAAGAAGAGGTGGAGTCGGCCTGTAAGCCGGGTTCTGTACGCCTTGCGGCGCGACAGTCATTCCTCTCGGCCAGGCGTCGCCGCCTGGCTCCAGCAACCTACCCGGGAACAACGCGGGCCGCGTTATCGTTCCCCTATTTGGTCTTGCTCCGAGTGGGGTTTACCGTGCCGTACGGCGTTGGCCCCGTACGCGGTGCGCTCTTGCCGCACCCTTTCACCCTTGCCACGCGCATCCGAAGATGCCGTTCGGCGGTCTGCTCTCTGTTGCACTGGCCGTCAGCTCACGCTGCCCAGGAGTTACCTGGCACTCTGCCCTGCGGAGCCCGGACTTTCCTCGATGCGCTTGCGCGCGACGCGACTGTCCGGCCGACTCCACGTACAAGTGTAGTAGGAGCGCACCCTGTGCGCGACGCTTTTTACCGATGCCGCCGAAAGGCATCGCGCACAGGGTGCGCTCCTACCCCCCATACAGGAGTTTGCGCGGCGCGCCGCTGATCGCCGCCGCCAGTTTCGCCGCCTTCGCCGGCGGCAGTTCCTCGCGCAGGATCGCGAACACGCGCCGGCCCTCGGCCAGCTTGGCGTCGGCCTCCTCGCCGCGGCCGGCGACCAGGACCACGCATTCGCCGCGCTGCTGGTCGGGATCGGCGGCGACCCGTGCCGCCAGCAACCCCAGCGGTTCGCCCAGCACGGTCTCGAACAGCTTGGTCAACTCACGCGCCAGCACCGCCTCGCGGTCGGCGCCGAATACGTCGCGCATGTCGCCCAGGCTCTCGGCGACGCGGTGCGACGACTCATAGAAGATGACGGTGCGCGCGTCGCCCGCCAGCTCCTGCAGCCGGCTGCGCCGCGCCGCCGCCTTCGGCGGCAGGAAGCCCTCGAACACGAAACGGTCGCTGGGCAGGCCGGCCACCGACAGCGCTGCGATCGCCGCGCAGGCGCCCGGCACCGGAATGCAGCGGATGCCCGCCGCGCGCGCGGCGCGCACCAGCCGGAAACCCGGATCGCTGATCAGCGGCGTGCCCGCATCGGAGATCAGCGCCACCGCGTCGCCGCCCTGCATCCGGCGCACGATCGCCTCCACCGCATCGCGCTCGTTGTGCTCGTGCAACGCAACCAGCGGCGTGTCGATGTTGTGATGCACCAGCAGCGGCCGGCTGTGGCGGGTGTCCTCGGCGGCAATCACGGCCACCGCGCGCAGGGTCTCGATCGCGCGGGCGGACAGGTCGTCGCGATGGCCGATGGGCGTGGCCACCACCCACAAGGAACCGGGCTGAACGGACCCTGATGACATCTGAGAACTCCTGCGCCGTAAGCCGGCAAATCGATCCGCTATGATCGCGCATTGACGACCATGACGAACAAGGGATTTCCCATGCGCTTCATGCGCCACTCGCGCGCCGTCGCGACCGGACTGCTGTTTTCGCTGGTACTGGCCGCCTGCGTGCCGGCAAACGCGCCGCGCTCGCCGGCCGAGATGGCCGCCGCGCAGGGTGCCGAGGCGCTGGCCCGGCAGGGACAGTACGACCAGGCCGCACAGGCCTACCTCAACCTGGCCACGCAATCGGGCGGGCACGCCGACAGCTACCGCCTGCTGGCCGCCGAGGCATGGCGCGAGGAAGGCCAGCTTGCCCGCGCCGCCCCGATACTGGACGGCATCAAGCGCCAGCGCCTGAGCGGCGATGAACCGTTGCGGCTGGACCTGCTGCGCGCCGAGCTGGCGCTCGACCGGCACGACGCGGCCACCGCACTGCGCCTCACCACCCAGCCGAACGTGGCGGTGCCCGCCCCGCTGCAGCTGCGCCTGCTGGAGTGGCGCGCCCGCGCGATGGCGGCCAGCGGCGACCCCTGGGGCGCCGCCCGCACCCGCGTGCAGATGGATGACCAGCTGAGCGGCTTCGACCACGCGCAGAACCGCCAGCAGATTCTCGCACTGCTCGGCCAGGTCGGCGTCGACCCGCTCAAGCAGCGCGCCGCCGCCATGCATCGCGGCGACCGCATGCTGCCGTGGGTCAACGAGGCGCTGAGCCGGCTCGGCGTCGCCGTGGCCCAGCCGCCGCCGGAACTGCAGCAGCCGGTCGGCACCCTGCTGCCCGGCGCCGACGCGAACGTGCGCGAAGGCTATAAGGTGCCCGCCCAGATCGCCCTGCTGCTGCCCAACGACGGCAGCTATGCGGCCGCCAGCACGGCGATCCGCGAAGGTTTCTTCGCGGCCTACATCGACGCCGGGCGCAACCGTGCGCCGCGCCCGTCGGTGCGCGTCTACGACAGCCAGGGCACCGCCGACGGCGCGGTCAGGGCCTACCGCCAGGCGGCCAGCGACGGCGCCAGGCTGGTGGTCGGCCCGCTGACCCGCGGCGAGGTCGCGGCCATCTTCAGCCAGCCGACCCTGCCGGTGCCGCTGCTCGCGCTGAACCACCCCGACGACAAGCAGCTGCCCAGCGGCGAGGCCAGCGAGTTCGGCCTGCTGCCGGAAAGCGAGGGCGCCCAGGCCGCCGACCACATGGTCGAGCGCGGCCTGCGCCGGGTCTACGCGGTGATTTCCACCGACGATTTCGCGCAGCGTGCGGCCAGCGCCTTCAAGGCCGAGCTGGCCGCCCGCGGCGGTGAACTCGCCGGCACGATCACCCTGCCGCCGGGCGCCACCAACTACGCCAGCCTCATCGCCGACCTGCACCTTCCCGCCGGCGCACCCGCCACGGCCGCTCCCGCCGAGCCTGCGGCGGCCGGCGCCCCGGCCACGGGCGGCGCAACGGGCGACAGCGGCATCTTCATCAGCATGCGCCCGGCCCAGGCGCGCCTGCTGCTGCCGCAGTTGCGCATCGCGCGGGTCGAGCTGCCGGTGATCGCCACCTCGCACGTCTACGAAGGCAGCGACGACGCTTCGTCCAACCGCGACCTGGACGGCGTGGAATTCTGCGACGCGCCGTGGCTGTTCAACGCCCAGCCGGGCCTGCCGAACCGCGACGAGATCGCCGCCCGCCTGCCCGCCGCCCGCGGCGGCGCCGCGCGGCTGTTCGCGTTCGGCATGGACGCCTGGAACCTGGTGCCGTACCTGGAATGGCTGCGCGCCCACCCGGGCAGTTACGTGCCCGGCGCCAGCGGCCAGCTCACCGCCGACCAGTTCGGCCGGGTACGCCGCGTGCTGATCTGGGCCCAGTTCCAGAACGGCCTGGCCCGTCCGCTGGGCGGCAGCCTGCAACTGGACGACGTGCCGTCGAACGCGCCGCCCGCCGCCTCGCCCGCGCCGGCCAGCCCGTCATCCAGCGGCGGCAGCTTCCAGTCCGTCCCGGGCTGATGCGCGCCGCCGGCGACGATTTCGAGCAGCGCGCCTGCGCCGAACTGGAACGCGCCGGCCTGACGCCGCTGGCGCGCAACTACACCACCCGCCACGGCGAGCTGGATCTGGTGATGCGCGACGGCGATGCCGTGGTATTCGTCGAAGTGCGCTACCGCAAGAGTCCCAGCCACGGCGACGCCGCCAGCTCGGTCACCCCGGCCAAGCAGGCGAAACTGATCCTTGCCGCGCAACACTGGCTCGCCGCGCACCCGCAGCACGCGCGGCGAACCTGCCGCTTCGACGTGGTCAGCTACGACGGCCCGGCCGCCGAGGTACGCATGCAGTGGCTGCGTGGCGCATTCGAGGCGTGCTGAACACCCGCCGGTGCGATAATCCCCGGCATGACCCTGCCCGCCACCTTGCTCGACCGCCTGCGCGCGATCTTTCCCGGCGGCGAACTCTCCACCTCTGACGCCGTGCGTAACGAGTGCGCGCACGACAACTCGCGCTACCGCGCCCTGCCCGAGCTCGTAGTATTCCCCACCGGGCACGACCAGGTGGAAGCCCTGGTGCGCGCCTGCCGCGAACACCGCGTGCCGCTCACCGCGCGCGGCGGCGGCACCAGCTCCACCGGTGCCTCGGTGCCGATGGCGGGCGGCGTGGTGGCGAACTTCATGCGCATGAACCGCATCCTGCGCATCGACCCCGACAACCGCCTCGCGGTGGTCGAGCCGGGCGTGAGCAACGAGGCGCTGCAACAGGCGCTGGCGCCATACGGTTTCTTCTGGGCGCCCGACCCGGGTTCGGCGCCGTGGTGCACGGTGGGCGGCAACCTCGCCTGCAACGCCTCCGGGCCGCACGCGGTGAAATACGGCTCGACGCGCGACAACGTGCTGGGCCTCGCCGCCGTGGCCGGCAGCGGCAAGAGCTTCCGCTGCGGCACGCACACCACCAAGAGCGCGATCGGCTACGACCTCACCCGCCTCGTGGTCGGCTCGGAAGGCACGCTGGCCGTGATCACCGAAGCCACGTTGAAACTCACTCCCAGACCCGCCGCCGTGCGCACCTTGCGCGCCACCTACCGCGACGTGGCCAGCGCCGCGCGGGCGGTGACGCGCATCATGGCGCAGCCGGCCACGCCCTGCGCGCTGGAGTTCATGGATGCGCTGGCGCTGAAGCTGGCCCGCGACCACCAGCCCGAGGCCGGCGTGCCGGCGGCCGAGGCGCTGCTGATGATTGAGCTGGATGGCGCGCCGGATACCCTGGACGGTGCCACCGCCGCCATCGAGGCCGCCGCCCGCATGGACGGGCTGGTGCAGCTGGAAGTGGCGCGCGACGAGGCGCAGACCCGTGCGTTGTGGGCCGCGCGCAAGGCGCTGTCGCTGGCCCAGCGCAGCGTCACGCAGCACAAGATCAACGAGGACGTGGTGGTGCCGGTGAGCCGCCTGCCCGAACTGGTGGACGGCGTGCGTGCACTTTCCGAAAAGCACGCCGTGCCCATCGTGAGCTTCGGCCATGCCGGCAACGGCAACCTGCACGTGAACCTGCTGCCGCGCGACGTGGACGAGATCGAGCGTGCCTACGCGGCGCTGCCCGAACTGTTCGCGCTGGTGCTCGCGCTGGATGGCACCATCTCGGGCGAGCACGGCATCGGCGTGGTCAAGCGCGAGTTCATGCCGCTGGCGCTGGAACCGGCCACGCTGGAGCTGATGCGCAACATCAAGGCCGCGTTCGACCCGGATGGCATCCTCAATCCGGGGAAGCTGCTGCCTTGAATGGGAATCGGGATTCGGGAACGGGGAATCGGAAAAGCCCGGTGACCGCGCGACAAGTGCATACGCTGGACGCCCTGCTGGCGGACATCCGCTCCTGCCGGACCTGCGCGCTCCAGCAACCGCCGGGGTTGCGCCCGGTGCTGCAGGCGTCCACGCGCTCGCGATTGCTGATCGTCAGCCAGGCACCGGGGCGCAAGGTGGAGGAGACCGGCATCCCGTTCAACGACGTCAGCGGCGAGCGGCTGCGCGACTGGCTGCGCATCGACCGCGCCGCGTTCTACGACGCCGACAAGGTGGCGATCGTGCCGATGGACTTTTGCTATCCCGGCAAGGGCAAAAGCGGTGATCTGCCACCCCGGCCGGCGTGTGCCGCGATCTGGCATCCGCGGCTGCTCCCGCTGCTCACCCAGGTGCGGCTGACCCTCGCCATCGGCCAGTACGCGCAGGCTGGCCTGCTGGGCGATGTGCGTGGGGCCACGCTCACCGATACCGTGCGCGACTGGCGCACGCATCTCGAGCGCGGCGTGCTGCCGCTGCCGCACCCCAGCCCGCGCAACCGGCTGTGGCTCACGCGCAACCGGTGGTTCGAGGCGGAACTGCTGCCGGTGCTGCGCGAACGCGTGGCCGCGGCGCTGCGCGGCGACGACTGAATCACGCCGCGGCGTGCCTTGCCGCCCGCCCGCGGATTCATCTAACCTGCCCGGGCTTCATGGCCACGGGGCTTTCCCTCGGCCTCGTCTGGGGAAACCAATATGCTGGATAACGGCCGATGAGCATCAAGCTCCGCCTCGTGGTGATGAATTTTCTGCAGTTTTTCGTGTGGGGGGCGTGGCTGATCACCATCGGCGCGTACTGGTTCCAGTACCGGCACTGGTCCGGCGCGCAGTTCGGCGCGATCTTCTCGACCATGGGCATCGCCTCGCTGTTCATGCCCTCGCTGATGGGCGTGATCGCGGACAAGTGGCTCAACGCGGAGAAGCTCTACGGCCTGCTGCACATCGGCGGCGCGATCGTGCTGTTCATCGTGCCGATGATCGACAACCCGGCCACCCTGTTCTGGGTGATGCTGCTCAACATGATGTGCTACATGCCGACGATCTCGCTGGCGATCGCGGTGGCCTACAACGCGCTGAAGAGCGACGGCGCGGACGTGGTGCTGGTATTCCCGCCGATCCGCGTATGGGGCACGGTGGGCTTCATCGCGGCGATGTGGACGGTGAGCCTGCTGCACCTGGAAACCTCGGGCGGCCAGTTCTACGTGGCCGCCGCCGCGGCGCTGCTGCTGGGCCTGTACGCGTTCACCCTGCCGCCGTGCCCGCCGCGACTGCGCGGCCAGACGCACAAATCATGGCTGGATACGCTGGGGCTGACCTCCTTCGCGCTGTTCCGGCACGCCAAGATGGCGATCTTCTTCCTGTTCGCGATGATGCTGGGCGCGGCGCTGCAGCTCACCAACGCCTACGGCGACACCTTCCTGCACGACTTCGCCAAGGTCGACGCGTACCAGGGCCTGCTCGCGGTGCGCTACCCGGCGATCATCATGTCGATCTCGCAGGTTTCCGAAACGCTGTTCATCCTGGCTATCCCGTTCTTCTTCAAGCGCTTCGGCATCAAGACGGTGATGCTGATCAGCATGGTCGCCTGGGTGCTGCGCTTCGGCCTGTTCGCCTACGGCGACCCGGGCCCGGGCCTGTGGATGATCGTGCTGTCGTGCATCGTCTACGGCATGGCGTTCGACTTCTTCAACATCTCCGGCTCGCTCTTCGTCGAAGAGCAGAGCGACCCGGCGATCCGTGCCAGTGCGCAGGGCCTGTTCATGCTGATGACCAACGGCATCGGCGCGATCCTGGGCAGCTCGATCAGCGGCGTGATCATCGACCTCTGGTTCACCCACGCCGACGGCAGCAAGGACTGGCATGGCATCTGGACCACGTTCGCGCTGTACTCGCTGGTGGTGACGGTGCTGTTCGCGATCTTCTTCAAGCACAAGCACGTGTCGGGCTCGGTCGCCGTGCCGCTGCACGTCTGAGCCGGGCAGGGGCAGATCCGCCCGCCCGACAAGGGTGGCGCAGATGCGTTCGTTCCAGAGGGGCCTCCTTGATCGGAGGCCCCTCTCGTTTGAGCCGGCAGGAACGCAGCCGTCCACCCTCCCCCCGGGCATGCTCCGCACCGATTCCAGCGCGTTTCCCGAGCTTGCCGCAAAGCACAAAAAACCCGGAAATTCATGACGTTGCTTTAGCCAAAAGCACTGTATAGGATGGCTTTGTCGCAAGAATTTGCGATTTGACGCACATGACATCCACCGCGCCATCAAGCCGCCAGCGAGGCCGCTGTGCGCCCGGTCGATATCCAAGGTCAAGCAGCGCGAGCACGGCAAGGCGCCGCCGGGGGGCGGCACTACCGTGCACCAGGATCCATCACGGGGGGAGGAACCTATGCACAAATTCCATCAGCGTCGCCAATGTCTGGCTTTTTCGATCATCGCCGCACTCGCCGCCATGCAGCTGCCGCTGGCCCACGCACAGGACGCCACTGCGCCCGCCGGCGATGAGCAGGAAACCGCCAAGGCGGTCACGCTCAGCCAGATCACGGTACGCGCACAGAAACGCGAGGAGCTGTTGCAGGACGTACCGATCACCATGGCGACGTTGCCCGAGCAGTTGCTGCAGGACACCGGCGTGCACGACATCAAGGATCTGCAGACCCTGGTGCCCACCTTGTTCGTCACCAGCACCACCTCGGAGACGCAGACCACCGCACGCATCCGCGGCGTCGGCACGGTCGGCGACAACCCCGGCCTGGAATCCTCGGTCGGCATCGTGATCGACGGCGTGCCGCGCGCGCGCAACGGCGTGGCATTCGGCGACCTCGGCGAGCTCGAGCAGGTCGAGGTGCTGAAGGGTCCGCAGGGCACCGTGTTCGGCAAGAACACCTCGGCCGGCCTGATCAACGTGATCACCAAGCGGCCCAGCTTCAAGGAAGAAGGCAACCTCGAGCTCACCGTGGGCAACTACGGCGCCGCGGGCGTGGCCGGCTCGTACAACAACAAGCTGAGCGACTACGCCGCATTCCGCGTCTATGCCGTCGACCGCAAGCGCGACGGCTTCAATCACGTGAACACCGGCGTGGGGCCGCGCACGCTCACCCGCGACGGCGACCAGGACTTCCACTCCGTGCGCGCGCAGTTGCTGATCAGGCCGAGCGGCAATCTCGACATCAACATCATCGGCGACTACACCCAACGCAACGAGAACTGCTGCGTCGGCGTCACCGTGGTGCGCGGTCCCACCGCGGCGATCGTCAACGCACTGGCCGGCGGCAACGGTGTGATCCCGGCCGTGGATATCGACAAGCGGCTTGCCTACAACAACCGCGACACCACCCAGAAAATCACCGACAAGGGGCTGTCGGCCGAGGTCAACTGGATCACGTCGTGGTTCGGCAATGCCACGCTCACCTCGATCACCGCGCTGCGCAACTGGGACGCCATCGGCGGCGCCGACCTCGACTTCAGCGGCGCCGACATCTGGTACCGCCCGTACGGTGCGGACGACAACTCGGTGCGTTTCAAGACCTTCAGCCAGGAACTGCGCCTGGCCGGCAGCGCCGACCGCCTCGACTGGATGGCCGGCCTGTACTACGACAACGAGAAGCTGCAGCGTCACGATGCGGTAACCCTTGGGCCGGCGTATGAGCCCTACCTTTCCACGGCGTTGCTGAACGACATCGCCGCGTCGTTCCCTCCCGGTCTGGTCAATACCACCAATGCCGCGACCTTCCTCTCGCAGGCCACCGGCAGGCCGTACGGAACCTCGTTCACCGGCGGGGCATCGCACGACCGCTGGAAGCAGGATGCGAAGAGCACGGCGGCCTTCGGCAATGCCACGTTCCACGCCACCGACAAGCTGGCGTTGACCCTGGGCCTGCGTTACACCCACGAGAGCAAATCGGTCGATTCGTTCTACAGCAACCCGAACGGTGGCCTGGGCTGCGCGGCCGCGCTGACCAATCCGAACCGGGTCGGTGGGGCGCTCGCCGCCCGCGGCGTGCCGGCGCCGTACATCGCCGCGATCGTGCCGACGGTGATCGGCTACATGTGCCTGCCGTGGGCGAACACCCAGTTCAACGGCCGCAGCACCACGCAGGACTTCACCGCCAACGAATGGTCGGGCACATTCAAGGCCGCCTATCGCTGGACCGATAGCGTCATGACCTACGCCTCGGCTGCGCGTGGCTACAAGGCCGGCGGCTTCAACCTGGATCGCGTGCAGTCGGGCAACGGCCTCAGCAACGGGCCGGCCGGCATCACCCCGGTCACCGATACTTCGTTCCCTGGCGAATTTGTGAACAGCTACGAGCTGGGTACCAAGACCAGCTGGCAAGACGGCAACCTGTTGCTCAACGCGGCGCTGTTCCACTCGAAGTACACCGACTTCCAGCTCAACAGCTTCCTGGGCACCAGCTACGTCGTGCGCTCGGTTCCCGAGCTGATCACCAAGGGCATCGACGCGGACCTGCTGTGGCAGACCAGGGTCCCGGGGCTGTCGCTGCAGGCCGGCGCGACCTACACCGACGCGAAATACGGCAACGATCCGCTGCCCGACGCCGCGCTGGCGCTGATCCCGGGCAATACCGCCGGCTTCGCGCCGAAGTGGGCACTCACCGGCGGCGTGACCTATCAGTGGAACTTCACCGACTATCTGATGGGACGCTTCAATGTCGGCGCCAAGCACATGACCGAGTACAACACCGGCTCGGACCTGAACCCGTACAAGATGCAGCCCGCGTACACCCTGCTCAACGCGCGCCTCGTCGTCGGTGCGATCAGCAAGCGCTGGCAGGTGGAGTTGTGGGGCAACAACCTCACCAACCGCACCTACAAGCAGGTGGGCTACGACGCACCGATCCAGCCGGGCTCGATCAATGCCTTCCTGGGCGCTCCCCGCACGTTCGGCCTGACCGTGCGCGGCGCGCTGTAACCACGCTCCCGGGAACCGCCGGCACGGCGGTTCCCGGGATTCACTACAATGCCCCGATGCAAATCGGCCCCTACCGTATCGAACCGCCGGTGGTGCTCGCCCCCATGGCGGGCGTCACCGACAAGCCGTTCCGCCTGCTGTGCAAACGGCTCGGCGCAGGCCTGGCCGTGTCCGAGATGACCACCGCCGATCCCACCCTGTGGCAGACGCGCAAGTCGCTGCGCCGGATGGACCACGCCGGAGAGCCCGAGCCGGTCAGCGTGCAGATCGCCGGCTACGACCCGGCGATGCTGGCCGAGGCGGCGCGCTTCAACGTCGCCAACGGTGCGCAGATCATCGACATCAACATGGGTTGCCCGGCGAAGAAGGTGTGCAACGTGTGGTCGGGCTCCGCCCTGCTGCAGGACGAGCCGCTGGTGGCGCGCATCGTCAAGGCGGTGGTCGATGCGGTCGAGGTGCCGGTGACCTTGAAGATCCGCACCGGCTGGAACCGCGACAACCGCAACGCGCTGAACATCGCCCGCATCGCCGAGGATGCCGGCATCGCCGCGCTGGCCGTGCACGGACGCACCCGCGCCGACAAGTACGAAGGCGAGGCCGAATACGACACCATCACTGCGGTGAAGGCTGCCGTGCGCATCCCGGTGCTGGCCAACGGCGACGTCTGCACTCCGCAGCAGGCGAAGCACGTGCTTGCCGTCACCGGTGCCGACGCGGTGATGATCGGCCGCGGCGCACAGGGGCGGCCATGGATCTTCCGCGAGATCGCCCACTACCTCGCCACCGGCGAATTGCTGCCCGAGCCGGAACCGGCCGAGGTCGCCGCGATCCTGCTCGGCCATCTCGAGCACCTGCACGCGTTCTACGGTGAACCGGCCGGCGTGCGCATCGCGCGCAAGCACCTGGGTTGGTACGCGAAGGACCGCCCCGAGAATGCCGCCTTCCGCCAGGTGGTCAACCGCGCCGAGAGTGCCAGCGAGCAGTTGCGCCTGACCCGCGACTACTTCGCTGCGCTGCAGGACGAGGCGCGCCTGGCGGCCTGAGCGAACGCTCCGCAGAAAAGCACCGATCGCACTCCCCGGCACCATGACGGAGGAGTACCGTGGCAAGCAGGGCGGCTCCTTCGGCCCCCCGGTCACGACGATGAACAGCACGGCCACAGGCGAATTCCCCTATATCCACGGATTTTCCGCGGAGGAGCAGTCGCGGCTGGTGCGGCAGGCCCGCATGTTCGAAACCAGCCTGTTCAACCACATCGACTACAGCGACGCGACCCGCCTGCTGGAAGTCGGCTGCGGGGTCGGCGCACAGACCGAGATCCTGCTGCGACGGTTTCCGCAATTGCATGTCACCGGCATCGACCGCTCCGCTGCGCAACTGGCTGCCGCCGAACACAACCTGGCCGAAACCACCTGGTGCGCGACGCGCTATACCCTGCGCCAGGCCGACGCCACGGACCTTCCCTTCGCCGAACGCAGTTTCGATGCAGCCTACCTGTGCTGGGTGCTGGAACACATGCCCAGCCCGGCGCGCGTACTCAGCGAGGTACGCCGCGTGCTCAGCCCCGGCGCCGCCGTCTACGTCACCGAGGTGCTCAACTCCTCCTTCTTCCTCGACCCCTATTCGCCGAACCTGCTGCGCTACTGGATGGCGTTCAACGACTACCAGTACGACACCGGCGGCGACCCGTTCATTGGCGCCAAGCTGGGCAACCTGCTGCTGGCCGGCGGCTACCGCGACGTGCAGACGGAAGTGAAGAGCATCCACCTGGACAACCGTCAGCCGGCGCGACGCAAGCGCATGATCGAATTCTGGGAAGAACTGCTGGTGTCGGCGGCCGAGCAGCTGGTGCTGGCCGGAAAGGTCGATGCCGCCACGGTCGAAGGCATGCGCATGGAGCTGCAGGCGGTCCGCAACGACCCCGATGCGGTGTTCTTCTTTGCGTTCGTGCAGGCCCGCGCCACCCCCTACTGAGCCATGGGCGGATCGTCCCCGCCCCCAGGCCACGCCCGACCGAGCCCGCCGTCGCAGGCCGTAAAGCCGTCCAAACGGCTGAACATCCGCCTAACCCACCGGCCCCCAGAATCCCGGCGGGCTGCAAAACCGGGGGCGGCGATGTATCATGCCGGACTTCTTTTATCTTTCTATCCGCACGAAGGGATATAAACCGCGATGTCCAACTACCTGTTCACCTCCGAATCGGTCTCCGAAGGCCATCCGGACAAAGTCGCCGACCAGATCTCCGACGCCGTGCTCGACGCGATCATCGCGCAGGATCCGCGCGCCCGCGTGGCCTGCGAAACCATGGTCAAGACCGGCGTGGCGATCGTCGCCGGCGAAATCACCACCAGCGCGTGGATCGACCTCGAAGCGATCACCCGCAAGGTGATCGTCGACATCGGCTACGACTCCAGCAACGTCGGCTTCGACGGCGCCACCTGCGGCGTGATCAACCTGATCGGCAAGCAGTCGCCGGACATCAACCAGGGCGTGGACCGCAAGAACCCGGAAGACCAGGGCGCCGGCGACCAGGGCCTGATGTTCGGCTACGCGACGAACGAGACGAAGGACATGATGCCGGCGGCGATCTACTACTCGCACCGCCTGGTCGAGCAGCAGGCGAAGGTGCGCAAGAAGAAGAACTCGCCGCTGCCGTGGCTGCGCCCGGACGCCAAGAGCCAGGTCACCCTGCGCTACGAGCATGGCGTGGCCACCGCGATCGACGCCGTGGTGCTGTCGACCCAGCACGACCCGGGCGTGAAGCAGAAGGACCTGATCGAGGCCGTGCGCGAGCACATCCTGAAGCCGGTGCTGCCTGCCAAGCTGCTGCACAAGGGCACCAAGTTCCACATCAACCCGACCGGCAAGTTCGAGATCGGCGGCCCGGTGGGCGACTGCGGCCTGACCGGCCGCAAGATCATCGTGGACACCTACGGCGGCTGGGCCCGTCACGGCGGCGGCGCGTTCTCGGGCAAGGACCCGTCCAAGGTCGACCGCTCGGCCGCCTACGCCGCGCGCTACGTGGCCAAGAACATCGTGGCCGCCGGCATCGCCGACCGCTGCGAAGTGCAGGTGAGCTACGCGATCGGCGTGGCCCACCCCACCTCGATCTCGGTCACCACCTTCGGCACCGGCAAGATCAGCGACGAGAAGATCGAGAAGCTGATCCGCAAGCACTTCGACCTGCGCCCGTACGGCATCCTGCAGATGCTCGACCTGATCCACCCGATGTACCAGCAGACCGCCAGCTACGGCCACTTCGGCCGCACCCCGCACCAGATGAAGGGTCCGGACGGCAAGGCCTTCACCGCGTTCTCGTGGGAAAAGACCGACCGCGCCGAGGCGCTGCGCAAGGATGCCAAGCTGAAGTAAGGCCGGCGCTGCACATTGGAACGAACGGGCCGCCTTCGTGCGGCCCGTTTCTATTTCAGTTTCAGACCAACAGCCTTTCCGAAGCGCAACACCAGTTCATGTTGTACCGCAGGTGCGGCCTGCAACGACTGCCGTGCGCGCCTGACCCAGCCCGCACCCCGAGCGGCCAGGTCGTCCCACGCTTCCACCAGCACACTGGGCGCACGCTGCAGATGCCAGTCGATCAGGCTCAAAGCCTGGAAAATATCCTTGGCGTATTTCGCATGCCGCGGTCCACGCTCGGCGGCCACCAGCAGTTTGTGCAAGCCGTAGCGCGCTGGGTCGGGCAAATTCACCAGGCAAGCGTCGGCCCGGTCCAGCAGCACGGCCTGCCCAGGCCGCTCCAACAAATAATCCAGAAACTTCAGCGGCGTCAGCGCCACGCCGATATCCGGCATCGACACATCCTTGCCGCCACGGCGCATCACGGTCAGAAAGTCGATACGCAAATCGGGTTCCTTCTCGCTGACATAGTTGCTGGCGAAGCCGCGACTGCCGCCAAGTGCCGGCAGGAATCCCATCTCCAGCGACTTCAGCGCATCGTCCACATCCGCATGCATATTGGCCGGCAACGCCACCTCCACGTTGCCGCCTGCTCCCGCATGCGCAAAATCAAGATCGAGAGTGCGCGCGCCCTCGCTCCACACCACTCCCAGCTGGTTGCCCATGGCGAGGAACGCCTGCGTGCCCACCAGCAATCCGCCGGCACGAAAGAACTGGTAATCGGCGAATCGCTTGACGATGCGAAAGTGCTTTGCCGGCGTAAGCGCATTGCCCTGGGCGAATGCCGCACTGGCCTGTCGCGCCACCGCTTCGAATGCCGGTACCGGTTTGTCGCGTGCATTTTCGATCGCCTCGATCGGCGGTCCCTCCGGCCCCAGGTAATACTCGCGCTTGCGTCCGTCGATCTCCTTGAACTGCCAATACGCGTAGCGGCGTCCCTTGATTGTCTTCCAGCCCACCGTCCCGGTCAGCGACGCCGGCGAACGCATGGTCTCAGCCACTTGAACCAGCTCCTGCAGTTCGGCGTAGGCGGTCTGGGCGGCAACGGGAAGTTCGCGGTACAAGGCCATCATCAGGGCTCCGGCGGATACCGTGGTTATACCACTCACAAAGAATGAGTGGTATAACCACGGTATCTTTTTCATTCGCACGAACGGCCGCCCCATGCACCTTGACCAGTTGCTCAACGACATCGACCGAGATTCCCTGACCGAGCTCTTCGGCGGGGCCGCGCTCGCAGCGGTCGAAGCCAGCCTGACGGAAAAGAATGGCAAGGCCTACGTGCATTGTCTGGTGCGCGACAAACCTGTGCAGGCCAAGCGCGAGGAACTGGTGCGGCAACTGTGGCTGCAACGACTGACGCTGTACTACGGGTACCCGGCATCGCGACTTGGCGTGGAATATCCGGTCACCTTCGGCCGCGATACCTCCAAGCGCGCCGACATCGTGGTGATGGATGCCGACCGCCCCACCGTGCCCTACCTCATCGTCGAAGTGAAGCAAGGCAAGCTCAAGGACGGCAAGGAACAACTTCGCTCGTACACCCACGCCACCGGCGCGCCGCTGGCAATGTGGTGCAACGGCATGGAATCGGTCGCGTGGCACCGCAAGAATCCCAACTACTTCGTCGAGATTCCCGACGTTCCCAACGTCGGCCAGACCATCGATGACATCGCCGGCCAGCCGTGGACGATGCAGACGCTGATCGAGGTTGAGCAGCGCCGCGAAATCGAGGGCAAGCGCACGCGCAGCCTCAAGCAGTTGATCGAGGAAATGGAGAACGAAGTCCTTGCCAATGCCGGTGTGGACGTGTTCGAGGAAGTGTTCAAGCTGATCTTCAGCAAGCTCTACGACGAGATGTACTGCTATCGCGGCCGCCACAAGTATCTGCGCTTCCGCAACAGCAACACCGCCGCGCGGCTCAAGGTCAGCATCCAGTCCTTGTTCGACGACGCCAAGAAGGAATGGCCCGGGGTGTTCGCCGAGGATGACAAGATCAAGCTCGGTCCGGAGCACCTGCAAGTCTGTGTCGGTTCGCTGGAGGAATGGAAGCTGTTCAACTCCAACCTCGACGTGGTGGACGACGCCTTCGAATACCTGGTCGGCAAGTCGTCCAAGGGCGAGAAGGGCCAGTACTTCACGCCGCGCTGGGTGATCGACATGTGCGTGCGCATGATGAATCCGCACGAATCGGAAACCGTGATCGACACCGCCGCTGGTAGCGCCGGATTCACCGTGCATTCGATCTTCCATGTATGGAGGCAGATCCTGGCTGACGAAGGCCTGCCGGTATCGCACCTGTTCACCATGGAAGACAAGCCGCAGCGCTGCCGCGACTACGTGCGCAACAAGGTATTTGCCATCGACTTCGACGAGAAGTCCGTGCGCGTGGCACGCTGCCTCAACCTGATTGCCGGCGACGGTCAGACCAACGTGTTGCACATGAACACGCTGGACTGGACCAAATGGGACGAGCGCATCCGGCAGGACGAAGACTGGCAGGAAACCTACGGCCCCGGCTGGGCCAAGCTCAAGAAGCTCCGACATCCGAAGAACCAGAACCGCACGTTCGGCTTCGACGTATTGATGGCCAATCCACCGTTCGCCGGCGACATCAAGCAGAGCGATATGCTCTCTCCCTACGAGCTGGGCCACAAGGCCAACGGCAAACTGGAAGGCAAGGTCGGCCGCGACCTGTTGTTCATCGAGCGCAACCTGGACTTCCTGCGCCCCGGCGGGCGTATGGCCGTGGTGCTGTCGCAAGGCCGCTTCAACAACGCCAGCGACCAGCGCGTACGTGAGTTCATCGCCGAACGCTGCCGCATCCTCGCCGTGGTCGGCCTGCACCCCAACACCTTCAAGCCGCACACCGGCACCAAGACCAGCGTGCTGTTCGTGCAGAAGTGGAACGACGACGCCAGCGATCCGCGCTACCACTGCCCGCGCACCGACGACTACCCGATCTTCTTCGCCACCCAGCAACTGGCCAGCAAGGACAACAGCGGCGAGAAAATCATTGCCTTATCGCAGCCACGCCATCGTCTGTTCGACTGGACAAAGAGCGACAAGCCAACGCTGGAAGACCTCTCAGAAGGTGAGTTGAAACAGCGCTTCGCGGTGGCGGAAGCCGCCAGCCTGTATCGAGTCACTTATCCGGATGGCAAGCAAGGGGTCGAATCGGGACTGGCCCTGATCCAGCAACACGGCAGCCTGGAGGCGATTCGCAAGGAGGATGGCTATCAGTTGCAGCGCCTGCGCGAGGTCGAGACCTACCGCAAACCTTTGCGCGACAGCCACGAGCACTGGGTGATCCAGCACGACCTGTTCAACCACGACGGCCTGACCCAGGACGGTATCGCCGAGGCCTTTGCCGAGTTCGCCGCGAAGGAGAAACTCGGTTTTTTTTGAATCGCCCCTTTGACGCGGCCCGCTATGTGGGCTTGTTGGAGGGGCTGGAAATTTCAGTCGTCCAAAAACGTAACCTCAACGATGAACTGCGTTATGAAGCCGAGTACTTCCGAAAGCGATTCTTGCAGGAAGATCGTGCCCTTTCCCGGTTGCCACAGAAAGCACTGGGCGAGTTCGCACATGTAACCGATGGACCACATGGCTATCACGTGGTGGATGAAGCTTCACCAATCGTGATGCTCACAGCAAAAAATGCGAAAGACTGGTTCACCGAGCGCGCAGGCGCAGATCCGATTGCAACGTGGGTAGATGATGCAAACAAACGATCGTCACTCGTAGTGGATGACATCATCCTCTCCACACGCGGAACAGTCGGCCTCTGTGCGTTGGTGACTGAAGAAGCCTTACCTGCGAATATCGATCAAGATGTCGCCCGTATAAGCTGGGAAGACAAAAATTCGTTTCCTCCTGGCTTCATCGTTGCCTACCTGAACTCATCTTACGGTCAAGATCATTTCGCGCGGTACTCGTCAGGGATGGTGCAACAAGGGATGTCGTTATCGAAGGTGCGCGAGATACCTATTCCTTCGCTGTCGCAGGAGGTATCTGTAGCTATTGCCGACATGGTGAACTCTGCACTTGATCTACGCCGCAGCGCGGTAACTGGCAATCTCAAAGCCGAGCAAATGCTGCTTCGCGCCCTTGGTCTGGAAAACTGGCAGCCACCGGAACCGCTGAGCTACGTCCGAAGCAGCCGCGACGCGTTTGCCGCCCAACGGCTGGATGCGGCGCATTTCGCCCCAACGGCCTCGCTACTGGAAGACAAGATCAAGCAAACCGGAAGCTGGGCACTGCTCGGCGATCTTCTAGCGCTCAACCTTCGCGGTTCGCAACCGATCTATGCAGACGCCGGCGTAGCGGTCGTCAACTCGAAGCATGTCGTCAACGGCGAGGTACGCATCAACGACGACAATCGATACGGTATATGCAGCGATGACCAGGCCACCGTCATTCGACCGGGCGACGTGCTGATCAACGGAACCGGCGTCGGGACGATCGGGCGGGCAGCACCTTATCTACATGACCACAACGCTCTACCGGATAACCACGTAACCATCCTGCGAACGAAGCCGAATGCTATCGACCCCGTTTACTTGGCAGTCTTCTTGAACAGCCTTGCAGGCCAACTGCAGGTCAGTAAATGGCTGCATGGGTCGTCCGGACAGATCGAGCTCTACCCCAGCGACATTGCGCAGTTCGTCGTCTGGCTGGCTCCCGGGGCAATCCAGCAATCGATCCGGAAGGCAGTCGAAGCCGCTACGACCAATAAGCGCTGCGCGGCAAACCTGCTCGACGCCGCCAAGCGCGCCGTCGAAATCGCGATCGAGGATTCCGAAGCAGCTGCTCTGGAGCACCTCGCTTCGTTCAAGCTGTCTACGAGTACCGCGCCGTGACCGTCGTCCACTGTTCGCAAAAGCTGCTCAAACGCCTGCGCCTGCCGTGCACGCCAGCGAAGCCGATGCCGCAGAACAACCCGCTGGGCGAATGGTGCGCTGACATCGACTTCATCGACCGCCAGCCGTTCGTGCTGCTTATGAACGCCGCCACGGGGACGGTGCTGGTCGTGCCTGGCCGCGCCGTCGATTTGAAACGCCTGCACGAGATGGCGGCAGAGCAGCTGCGGTTCCTGTTGGCCGCCTGCGGGATCGGTGGTGCGCTGGCCGAAGGCGAATTGGATGCCTGGCGATTGCCGCCGACGTTCGCACGCAACGGCAATCGCAGCCTGGTTTCATCGATGAACCAGCGCAAGTACGAGGCGTGGTCGCAATTCGCCCATGGTCGCCTCACGGCGTTCGAGGTGGCGCTGCGCATGCTGGAGACGCCGTTCTCACGCAAGGATCTGGGTCGCGACTTCCACTTCGCGGCTGATCTGCTGCGCGCCAGACTGATGCCCTCGGCGAAGATCATCCCGCTTCATCCCACCCGCGACCTGCACTGAGTCAGCGCTGCGAACTGACCAGCGACCGATTCCAGAGCCGCCGACACGCCAGCGATCGCGCGTCCACGTACAATGGGCGGATGTCTCTTATCCAATTGCAATGCGTCGACTTCAGCATCGGCGGCCCGCTCCTGCTCGAGCACGTCGATCTGTCGATCGAGGCGAACGAGCGTGTGTGCATCGTCGGCCGCAACGGCGAAGGCAAGTCCACCCTCATGAAGCTGATCGCCGGCGAGCTGCAGGCCGACGACGGCGAAGTGCGCATCCAGAACGGCATCGTGGTGGCGCGGATGGCGCAGGAGGTGCCGCAGGGCACCGCCGGCAGCGTGTTCGACGTGGTCGCCGAAGGACTGGGCGACCTCGGCCGCCTGCTCGCCCGCTACCACCACTTGCTCAATGAGGGCGACTTCGACGCGCTGGGCGACGTGCAGCACCAGATCGAGGCGCAGCACGGCTGGGACCTGGACCGCCGCGTGAGCGACGTGCTGAGCCAGCTGGAACTGCCCGGCGACACCGACTTCGCCGCGCTGTCCGGCGGCATGAAGCGCCGCGTGCTGCTGGCCCAGGCGCTGGTGCGCAAGCCCG
The DNA here is from genome assembly GCF_058790335.1 of Rhodanobacter sp. FW101-FHT13A11. Lineage (NCBI taxonomy): Bacteria > Pseudomonadati > Pseudomonadota > Gammaproteobacteria > Lysobacterales > Rhodanobacteraceae > Rhodanobacter > Rhodanobacter sp. FW101-FHT13A11. Next base: position 238,039 of record NZ_JBYTCN010000001.1, read on the forward strand.
ACGTGCTGCTGCTGGACGAACCGACCAACCATCTCGACATCGAGGCGATCGGCTGGCTGGAAACCTTCCTCAAGCAGTTCGCCGGCAGCATCCTGTTCGTCACCCATGACCGCAGCTTCCTGCGTGCGCTGGCCACGCGCATCGTGGAGATCGACCGCGGCGCGCTCACCGATTGGCCCGGCGACTACGACAACTACCTGCGCCGGCGCGAGGAACGCCTGCACGCCGAGGCGCAGGCGAACGCGCTGTTCGACAAGAAGCTGGCGCAGGAGGAAGTGTGGATCCGCCAGGGCATCAAGGCCCGGCGCACCCGCAACGAGGGTCGCGTGCGTGCGCTGAAGGCGCTGCGCGTGGAGCGCGCGCAGCGCCGGGAACTCGGCGGCAACGTGAAGATGACCGCGGCCAACGCGCAGGCCTCGGGCAAGAAGGTGATCGACCTCGGGCACGTGCACCAGGCCTACGGCGGCCGCGTGCTGATCGACGACCTTTCCACCACGGTGATGCGCGGCGACCGCATCGGCATCATCGGCCCGAATGGCGCCGGCAAGAGCACCCTGCTGAAGATCATGCTGGGCGAGCTGCAGCCGCAGCGCGGCACCGCGGAGCTGGGCACCGGCATCCAGATCGCCTACTTCGACCAGCACCGGCTGCAGCTCAACGACCAGCTCAACGCGCTGGACAACGTGGCCGAGGGCCGCGAGTACATCGAGCTCAACGGCCAGCGCAAGCACATCATCGGCTACCTGCAGGATTTCCTGTTCTCGCCCGAGCGCGCGCGCGCGCCGATCACCCGCCTGTCCGGCGGCGAGCGCAACCGCCTGCTGCTGGCCAAGCTGTTCGCGCAGCCGTCCAACCTGCTGGTGATGGACGAGCCCACCAACGACCTCGACGTCGAAACGCTCGAACTGCTGGAAGAGCTGCTCACCGACTACCAGGGCACCCTGCTGCTGGTCTCGCACGACCGCGCCTTCCTCGACAACGTGGTATCCAGCACCCTGGTGCTGGAAGGCGAGGGCCGGGTCGGCGAATACGTGGGCGGCTATACGGACTGGCTGCGCCAGCGGCCCGCCGCGCGCAGCACGCCCGCCACCGGCAAATCCACCACGCCGGCGCCGACGCCTGCGGCCCCCGTCGCGGCAAAGCGCAAGCGCAGCTTCAAGGAGCAGCACGAGCTGGACCAGTTGCCGAAACGCATCGAGCAACTGGAGGGCGACATCGCCGCGCGCACCGCCGCGATGGCCGAACCGGCCTTCTTCCAGCAGGACAGCGCCGCCATCGTCAAGGCGAACGAGGCCCTGGTGGCATTGCAGGCCGAGCTCGACGCGGCCTACGCGCGCTGGACGGAACTGGACGGCTGATTCCAGGAGTGAGTGGAGAGGAGTGATGGGTGAGAGAAAGCAGTGTGCGCCACGCTCGAGGCCTTTTCTCACTCCTCACTCCTCACTCCTCACTCCTCACTCCTCGTTCCTCGCCTTTCCCGCGACGCGCCGCAGGCGGCACTCCGGTCCGGCGTATCATTCGCGGATTGCCCCTGCGGATGATCGCCATGTACACGCTCTACTACGCCCCCGGCTCGGCCAACCTGCTGGTGCACCAGGCCCTGCTCGAGATCGGTGCGCCACATACGCTGGAACGCATCGACCTGGATGCCGGCCAGCAACGCAGCGCGGCCTACCTCGCGCTGAATCCGAACGGCGTGGTGCCGACCCTGGTGATCGACGGCGTGCCGCACGGCGAGGCCGCGGCGCTCGCCATGCTGCTGGCCGAGCGGCACCCCGAGGCCGCGCTGACGCCCGCCACCGGCAGCGCGCAGCGTGCCGACTACCTGCAATGGATGCTGTACTTGGCCAACACCCTGCAGCCGCTATTCCGCCAGTGGTTCTACCCAGCCGACCACCTGCCCGCCGGCGCCGACACGGTCAAGGAAGCCGCCCGTGCCGGCATCGAGAAGAGCTGGTCGCACATCGACGCCCACCTCGACGCCCACGGCCCGTACATGCTCGGCGACCGCTTCAGCCTGGTCGACCTTTACGTGCTGATGCTGATGCGCTGGTCACGCAACATGCCGCGTCCGGCGACGGCATGGCCACAGCTGGCCGCGCTGGCCGCACGACTGAAGGCACGGCCATCGTGGAAGCAGGTGTGCGAGGCCGAAGGCCTGGTCGAGTGGGCCTGAACGCATGAACGACGGCGCCGACACCTGGGCCGTCTACCTGCTGGAATGCGCCGACGGCCGCGTCTACACCGGCATCGCGCGCGATCCCGAGCAGCGCTACGCGAAACACTTGGCCGGCAAGGGCGCCCGCTTCACCCGCGCCAATCCGCCGAAACGGTTACTGGGCTGGGTGTGGGTTTCCAGCCATGGCGAAGCGTTGCGGCTGGAGATCGCCTGGAAGCGCTTGCCGCGCGACCAGCGCATCGCCGCGCTGCAGGCAAGCCTCAAACCGTAGGAGCGCACCCTGTGCGCGATGCTCTTCGTCGCGTCACGCAAAAGCATTCGCGCACAGGGTGCGCTCCTACGGGTCCCCGCCGCGGTCAGCTTTTCGCGGCATATCCCAACCGAGAGCGGCGGGCCGTGCCCGCCCTACGAAGGGCCGTGGTCAGCCGGTGTTCTGCAGGCCTTGCGAGACACCGTTGACGCAGGCGACCAGCGCCTGCAGCACGGTGTCGTCCTGGCGGTCGCTGGCGCGCCAGCGCTGCAGCAGGTCGACCTGCAGCAGGCTCATCGGGTCGACGTAGGGATTGCGCAGGCGGATCGAGGCGGCCAGGCGCGGCTCGCCGCGCAGCAGCACCTCGCTGCCCTTCAGCCGCAGCAGCCAGTGGCGGGTGCGCGCGAATTCGTCGCGGATCAGCCCGAAGAATTCGTCGTGCAGCGGGCCGGACAGTTTCGAGAACGCCTCGGCGATGTGCAGGTCGCACTTCGCCAGCACCATCTCGACGTCGTCCAGCAGGTTGCAGAAGAACGGCCAGTCGCTCGCCATCTCCGCCAGCGCCGCTTCACCGAACTGCTGTACGCCCTGCTCCAGCGCGCTGCCCAGGCCGTACCAGCCGGGCAGGATCGTGCGGCACTGGGTCCAGGCGAACACCCACGGGATCGCCCGCAGGTCCTGCACGCCGCGCATGCTGCGGCGGCTGGCCGGACGCGAGCCCAGGGTCATCCGCTCGATCACGTCGACCGGCGTGGCGCTGCGAAAATAGTCCACGAAGCGTTCGCGTTCGATGAAGGCACGATAGTGCCGCCGACTGGTCGCCGACAGCGCGTCCATCAAGGTGCACCAGCGCTCCACGCGCGGCTCGCCCCCGGGCGGGCGCAGCGAGGCGCGCAGCACCGCGCCCACGGTCTGCTCCAGGTTGCGCAGCGCCAGCGCGCGGATGCCGTACTTGCGATGGATCACCTCGCCCTGCTCGGTCACCCGCAGCACGCCGGCCACCGCGCCGCGCGGCGCGGACATCAGCGCCGGCGTGATGCGCGCGCCGCCGCGGCTGGCCGAGCCGCCGCGGCCATGGAAGAACGCCAGCTGGATGCCAGCGGCGTGCGCCACTTCCAGCAGTGCCGCCTGGGCGCGCTGCAGGCCCCAGCGCGAGGCCAGCGTGCCGCCGTCCTTGCCGCTGTCGGAGTAGCCCAGCATCACCCACTGCTGGTCGCCGCGCGCGGCGAGGTGACGGCGGTAGACCGGGTCGTCGAGCAGGGCACGCAAGGTCGCCGGCGCGTTCTTCAGGTCGTCCACGGTCTCGAACAGCGGCGCGATGTTGAGCGGCACGTCGTTCGCCTGGTCGACCAGTCCACCACGCCGCGCCAGCGCCAGCACCGCCAGCACATCGGCGGCCGAACGCGCCATGCTGATGATGTACAGGCCGGTGGCGTCCTCGCCGTGGCTGGCGCGGCTGTCGCGCAGTGTGGCGAACACCGCCTGCAGCGATGCGGCATTCGCGTCGCTGCTGTGCGGGAACGCCGCCTCGCCGCAGGCATACGGGCGCAGTCGATCGGCACGCGCGGCGCCATCGCGCATGGCCCAGTCCGGATCGGCGAGCAGCGCTGCCAGCGCGTCGTCGTGCACGCGTGAATCCTGCCGCACGTCGAGCCGCGCCAGGTGGAAGCCGAAGCTGCGCACGCGGCACAGCAGCCGCTCCACGGCGTAGGCGCCGGCGTGCACGCCGTGATGCTGGAACAGGCTGTCGGCGATCAGTTGCAGATCGTCCAGCAATCCACTGCTGGACGCATAGCCGTCCGGGCCATCGTCCCGGGTCAGCGCCAGCCGCGCGTCGACCAGCTGCAGCAGGCAGCGGTACGGCATGTCGGCGTGGCGCGGCCGGATCAGTGCTGCGGCCGCGGGAAAGCGCTCACGGTAGTCCGCCAGCCGCGCGCGCAGCGCCGCGGACACGGCGACCCGTCCCTCGGTCTGGCTGAGCAGCCGCGCCAGCGCGGCCACGTCCTCGCGGTAGCGTTCCAGCACCAGCGCGCGCTGCGAGTCGAGGCAGGCGGCGATGGTGTCGGCGCCCACGTTAGGGTTGCCGTCCATGTCGCCGCCGACCCAGCTGGCGAAACGCAGCAGCCGCGGCAGCCGGATCGCCACGCCATAGGTGCGCTGCAGCGCCTGCGCCAACGATTCGTACAGCGCCGGCACGATCCGGTACAGCGGGTTGGCCAGGTAGAAATCCACGTGCTCGCGCTCGTCCTGCACGCTGGGCCGCACCGGCGAAGCCTCGGCGGTCTGCCAGCCGGCGGACAGCGCCATGTAGATGCGGTCGTCGTCCTCCCGGCGCTCCTGCGGCGTGCGCTGCTGGTCGAAGCCGTCGATCAGCGAAGCGACGATCGCCTGCTCCTTCTCCAGCAGCGAGCGACGCACCGCCTCGGTCGGGTGTGCGGTGAACACCGGCTCGATCCACAGCCGTTCGAGCCAGCCGACCAGTTCGTCGGCGCCCACGCCTTCGGCCTTCAGCCGGCCCAGCACGTCGAGCAGCGATTCCGGCTGCGGCGTGCTGCCCTCGCGCTGGTAGTCGCGGCGGCGGCGGATGCGGTGCACCCGCTCGGCCGTGTTCACCGCCTGGAAATAGGTGGCGAACGCACGCGCCAGCGCTTCGGCGTCGTGGGCGTCGAGACCGGCCAGCGAAGCGGCCAGTTCCTCCACCGAGGCGCCCTCGCGGCGGCGGCGGATCGCCGCGGTGCGCACCTGTTCGACCCGCTCGAAGAACGCGTCGCCGCCCTGTTCGGCCAGCATCCGCCCGACCATCGCGCCGAGCCGGCTGACGTCCTCGCGCAGCGGGCCGTCGGGCGGCAGGAACTCGGGTTCGCGGCTGGATTCCATGCGGGGCTCCGGACTGGGTGAACGGCCAGCCTAAACGAATTGGCCCGGTAGAAGCATCTGCCCGCTTCTGCCGCTAGAATAGGGAGCTTGTACTGCCCGTCGAGGGGCGCTGCGACCGTTCCCGTGCACGAGCTTCACGGGAGCCGGCCAGGCTCGGCGCGGCACGTTCCACAACGGCGCCCGGTTGCTTTACGCGAGTCCCTTCGCGATAGACCGGCCTTCCTTGGCCGGACTCTTCACGAGAGCCTTGCGCTAACCGGAGATCCCCGATGAACGCCGCACTCAAAGAAAACACCCACGACTACAAGATCCGCGACCTCTCGCTGGCCGATTTCGGCCGCAAGGAACTGGACATCGCCGAGCACGAGATGCCGGGCCTGATGTCGATCCGCCGCAAGTACGCGCCGCAGCAGCCGCTGAAGGGCGTGCGCGTGACCGGCTCGCTGCACATGACGATCCAGACCGCGGTGCTGATCGAGACGCTGAAGGACATCGGCGCCGACGTGCGCTGGGCCTCGTGCAACATCTTCTCGACCCAGGACCACGCTGCCGCCGCGATCGCCGCCAGCGGCACGCCGGTGTTCGCCTGGAAGGGCGAGACGCTGGAGGAATACTGGGACTGCACGCTGGACGCGCTCTCCTTCCCCGACGGCAAGGGCGGCTTCCTCGGCCCGCAGCTGGTGGTGGACGACGGCGGCGACGTCACCCTGCTGATCCACAAGGGCTACGAGCTGGAGAACGGCTCGAACTGGGTCGACGAGAAGGCCTCCTCGCACGAGGAGCAGGTGATCAAGAACCTGCTCAAGCGCGTGCACGCCGAGCGTCCCGGCTACTGGCACACCGTGGTCAAGGACTGGAGGGGCGTCTCCGAGGAGACCACCACCGGCGTGCACCGGCTGTACCAGCTGGCCGAGGCGAAGTCGCTGCTGGTGCCGGCGATCAACGTCAACGACTCGGTCACCAAGAGCAAGTTCGACAACCTGTACGGCTGCCGCGAGTCGCTGGCCGACGGCCTGAAGCGCGCGATGGACGTGATGCTGGCCGGCAAGGTGGCCGTGGTCTGCGGCTACGGCGACGTCGGCAAGGGCTGCGCGCACTCGCTGCGTGCCTACGGCGCGCGCGTGGTGGTCACCGAGATCGACCCGATCAACGCGCTGCAGGCGGCGATGGAAGGCTTCGAGGTCAACACGGTCGAATCCACCCTGGGCCGCGGCGACATCTACGTCACCACCACCGGCAACAAGGACGTGCTGACGCTGGCCCACATGCAGGGCATGAAGGACCAGGCGATCGTCTGCAACATCGGCCACTTCGACAACGAGATCCAGGTCGACGCGCTGAACGCCTCCGGCGCCACCCGCCTCAACATCAAGCCGCAGGTCGACAAGTACACGTTCGCCAACGGCAACGCGATCTTCCTGCTCGCCGAAGGCCGCCTGGTCAACCTCGGTTGCGCCACCGGCCACCCCAGCTTCGTGATGAGCAACAGCTTCTCGAACCAGACCCTGGCGCAGATCGACCTGTGGGCGCACAAGGACAGCTACACGGCCAAGGTGTACATCCTGCCGAAGAAGCTCGACGAGGAAGTCGCCCGCCTGCACCTGGAGAAGATCGGCGTGAAGCTCACCACGCTTACCGCCGAGCAGGCCGCCTACCTTGGCGTGCCGGTGGAAGGCCCGTACAAGCCGGAGCATTACCGCTACTGATTGTTGCCGGGAATCGGGAATGGGAATCGGGAATCAGGGCCCGGTTCCCCCGCATGACGGGGCGCAGCGATGCGCCCCGTTTTTTTATGCGCCCGGCACACGATGCTTGCTCCCTCCCCTGCACGCAGGGGAGGGTCGGGGTGGGGTCGCTCTTCGCTCTCAACCATTCCCGGCTTCGATTCTTGATTCCGCCATCTATCGCTCCATCGCGACACAAAGATATATACTCGCCGGTACCGCGACCAGGAACCCGTGCGATGCCTTCGATCAGCTTCGAATTCTTCCCGCCCAAGACCGAAGAACAGCGCACACAGCTGGACCGGGCGGCGCAGGTGCTGAAGGCGCACCAGCCGGAATACGCCTCGGTCACCTTCGGCGCCGGCGGCTCCACGCTCAGCTACACCGGCGATACGGTGGCGCGGCTGTATCACGAGCACGGCCTGGAGGTGGCGCCGCACCTGTCGTGCATGGGCGGCACCCGGGCCGAGATCGGCGCGCTGCTGGACAGCTATCGCGCCGCGGGCTACCGGCGCCTCGTGGCGCTGCGCGGCGACATGCCCTCGGGCATGGCCAGTGCGGGCGACTTCCGTTATGCCGCCGAACTGGTGGGCTTCATCCGCGAGCACTGCGGCAACCACTTCCACATCGAGGTGGCGGCGTATCCGGAAACCCATCCGCAGGCCGACGACGCGCTGCGCGACCTGCAGCATTTCAAGGCGAAGATCGATGCCGGCGCAAACGGCGCGATCACCCAGTACTTCTTCAACCCCGACGCGTATTTCCGCTTCGTGGACGACGTGCACCGGCTCGGCGTCAGCGTGCCGATCGTGCCGGGGATCATGCCGATCGCGAACTACAGCCAGCTGAAGCGCTTCTCCGACCTGTGCGGCGCCGAGATCCCGCGCTGGATCGCCAAGCGCATGCAGGCCCACGGCGACGACGCCGAATCGGTACGCGCGCTCGGCGCCGAGGTGGTGGCGCAGCTGTGCCGGCGCCTGCTCGACGGCGGCGCGCCGGGGCTGCACTTCTACACGCTGAACCGGGCCCGCGCCACGCAAGCGGTACTGCAGCAACTTTCATGATCCGCGAGGCCGGTATGCTGGCGCGATGCACCGGTTGGCCACCCTGCTCCGCCTGATCCTGCTGGCCTGCGCCGCGCCTGCCGCGGCGCAGGCGCCGATCCATCGTTGCATCGGCGCGAACGGCGGCGCGGTGTTCACCGACCAGCCCTGCGCGGCGCTGCAGGCCACTCCGGTCGCCCCCGCCGCCAGACCCGGCAACGCCGCAGCGCCGGCCGCCGCACCGCCGCCGATCCTGTGCGCGGCCAGCCGCCACGAACTGCGCCAGAGCGTGATCGACGCGTTCGCCAGCCGCGATGCGAACCGCCTGGCTGGCCTGATGCTGTGGAACGGCTATGGCCGCGGCACGGCGATCGCGGACATCCACTCGCTGGCCGGGTTGATGAAGCAGCCGCTGCTGGACGTGGACATTCCTGATGGCGCCGTGCCGGCCGCAGCCGCCAGTACCGACACCCCGCTCACCGCCGACAACCCGCGCGCGCCGCCGCCGGCCGACGACCGGCTGCTGCTGCACACCGCCGGCAACGACGGCAGCGGCGGCCCGCGCGAACTGCGCTTCGACATCGTGCGCCAGGCCGGCTGCCTGTGGCTGCGCAACGCGGATTGACGCCGGCCCGACGCCCAGCAGTTATCATGGGCGGTCACCTTTGGAGAACCGACATGGCGCAGCAATACCCCGAATGGATCTGGCAGAACGGCAGCATCAAGCCCTGGGCCGAGGCGACCACCCACGTGATGTCGCATGCGCTGCACTACGGCTCGTCGGTGTTCGAGGGCATCCGCAGCTACGCCACGCCCGATGGCGCAGCGATCTTCCGCCTCACCGACCACCTGAACCGGCTGTATCAGTCGGCCAGGATCTATGACATGGCGCTGCCGTACACCGCCGACGAGCTGGCCGCGGCCTGCCGCGAGGTGATCCGCCGGAACGGCCTCGGCGCCGCCTACCTGCGCCCGGTCGCCTGGCGCGGCCTGGGCGGTTTCGGCCTCTCCGCCGAAACGCCGATCGACATGGCGGTGGCCGCGTGGCCGATGGGCCCGTACCTCGGCGCCGAGGCGCTGCAGAACGGCATCGATGCCTGCGTGTCGAGCTGGCAGCGCTTCGCGCCGAACACCATCCCGGCCGGCGCCAAGGCCGGCGGCAACTACCTCTCGGGCCAGCTGATCGCGCGCGAGGCGCGCCGCCTGGGCTTCGGCGAAGGCATCGCGCTGGCTTCCACCGGCCTGCTCAGCGAAGGCGCCGGCGAGAACCTGTTCCTGGTCTTCGACGGCGTGCTGCACACCCCGCCGGCCAGCGCCTCGCTGCTCACCGGCATCACCCGCAACACGCTGATGACGCTGGCCCGCGAGGACGGCATCGAGGTGGTCGAGCGCGACATCCCGCGCGAATACCTGTACCTCGCCGAGGAAGTGCTGATGTGCGGCACCGCCGCCGAGATCACCCCGATCCGCTCGGTCGACGGCAAGCAGATCGGGGCCGGCAAGGCTGGCCGCGTCACCCTGCGCCTGCAGGAGCTGTTCTTCGGCCTGTTCGACGGCCGCACCCACGACAAGTGGGGCTGGCTGGAGCAGGTGTGAGGGCTGGGGAAGCGGGTCAAGTGCGAGCAGCGGGAAACGAGAGGGCCTCGACCTGATCGCCCACCAAAAACGCCCCGCGATGCGGGGCGTTTTCGTTTCCTCTCTGCTTTGCTCCCTCCCCTGCTGCGCAGGGGAGGGTTGGGGTGGGGTTAGCTCTTGATCTCCTCCGCAAGCCCAAACGACCCCTCACCTGAAGGACTCCCTGCGGTCGCTAACCTCCTCCCTGCGACCGCAGGAAGTCCCTTTGGAGCAAGCAGGGGGAGGAACCAAAGGCGTCAGGCGAACCTGATGCTCGCGATCGCGCCGTTCGCGTCGCTGCGCGGGCGCATCGAGACGTCCCAGCCGTAGAGCTCGCACAGCCGGCGCACGATCGCCAGGCCGAGGCCGGCGCCGCTGCCGCCGGCACCTTCGCCGCGCACGCCGCGCTGGAACAGGCGTTCGGCATCCTCGGGCTTGATCCCGGGGCCGGTGTCGATCACCTCGATGGAGCCGTTCTCCACGACCACCCGCACGCTGCCTTCGAGCGTGTACTTGATCGCGTTGCCGACCAGGTTGGTCAGCGCTACCGACAACACCGAGGCCGGCGCGTTGACGTTGACCGGTTCGTTGACGGCAAGGTCGATGGTCAGCGGCTTGCCGCGCATCTGCGGGCGCTGGCTCTCGATCACGTCGGCGGCAACCTTGCCCACCTCGGTGGTCTCGCCGCGGGTGGGGCCGCGCCGCTCGGCGCGCGACAGCAGCAGCAGCGCCTCGATCAGCTCGGTGGCCTGGCGCGAGGCACGCTCGATGCGCTTGAGTCGCTCGCTCAGCTTCTCGGTGAGGTCGGGCGAACCCTGCAGAAGTTCGGTGGTGGAGGCGATCACCGCCAGCGGCGTGCGCAGCTCGTGGCTCACGTCGGAATTGAACTCGCGGTCGCGCTCGACCATCGCGGTGAGCCGCGCCGAGTACTCGTCCAGCGCGTGCGCCAGCTCGCCCACCTCGTCGTCGGCGAAATGCGGCGCCAGCGGCTCGGCCTTGCCGGCCTTGCGGAAATCGCGCAGGCGGTTGGCCAGTTCGCTGACCGGCTTGAGCACCTTGCGCGACAGCCACAGGCCCAGCACCAGCGACAGCAGGCCGAACAGGAACACCGCGCCGATCACGCTGATCAGCAGCTGCCGCTTGCCGAGGTCGTCGCGGCTGACGTCGTACTTGACGAAGGCGATCAGGCCGTACTTGCGGCTTACCGCCAGCTTGTAGTGCCGCTGGCGGCCGTCCGTGTCGGTCTCGTAGATGTCGTGCACGCCGCTGGGCAACGGCTGCCATGCCAGCGGCGCCTTGTAGAGGGTGCGGTCGCTCCAGCCCCAGCCGGTCATCAGCTTGGAATAGAACGGCTGCCCCGGCGACTCGTGCATCTGCTGCACGTAGCTGTCGGCATCCTGCTGCAGCGCCGAGGCCACCAGTTGCTCCTCCACCTTGGCGCGAACGTACAGCGCGGCCACGGCGAACAGCGCGCTGAGGCCGAAGCCGAACAGCGCGAACGAGACGATGAGGCGGAACCGCAGCTTACGCCTGGACTGCATCCGGCTCGACCATCCGATAGCCAATGCCGTGCCGCGTGTGGATCAACGGCTTGTCGAACGGTTTGTCGATCGCCGCGCGCAGGCCATGGATGTGCACGCGCAGGGAGTCGCTGTCCGGCAGCTCTTCGCCCCACACGCGCTGCTCCAGATCCTGCCGGGTGACCACCGACGGGCTCGCTTCCATCAGCGCCTGCAGCAGCTTCAGGCCGATCGGGTTCAACTGGATCGACTTGCCCTCGCGGTTCACCGTGAGCGTGTCGAGGTTGAAGGTGAGGTCGGCCACCTTCAGCACGCGGCTCTGCGGCCCCTTGCCGCGACGTGCCAGCACTTCCAGCCGCGCGGCCAGTTCCTGCAGCGCGAACGGCTTGGTCATGTAGTCGTCGGCGCCGGACTCGAAGCCGGTCAGCTTCTGCTCCAGCGCATCGCGCGCGGTAAGCATCAGGATCGGCGTCTGCTTGTGCGCCTCGTGGCGCAGCTTGCGGGCGACCTCCAGGCCGTCCATCCCGGGCAGGGTGAGATCGAGCACGAGCACGTCGAAGTCGTGCACCACCGCCAGGTGCAGGCCGGTCACGCCATCGCCCGCGAAATCCACCACATGGCCACGATCTTCCAGATAGTCGCCGATGTTGGTTGCGATATCGCTGTTGTCTTCGATCACCAGAACACGCATGTGTCGCTCCTGCACAGCCGGCGAACGGACCCGCTGGAGTAGCAAGCTTAACAAGCTTGCGTGAACGTGGCGCACCCGGCGCGCCGCGAAACTGAACGGGTGACGCGCAGGCAAGAAAAAAGCCCAGACGCGCGACTCGCCGTCGCCACGCCTGGGCCCGAACTACTGCCCCGATACCATCGTCTGCCGCGACCAGATCACGTGCCGAGCAAAAAACAGTGCAAGCTTTATAGGGGGTGGATGGTTACAGTGCAGTTAACCCGTTCTCACCTGGCCGTTAAACGCGTCGCGGCATCGCAAACTTGCCGTTGCACCTGCAGAACCGGCATCCTGGATGGCACCGACCATCCTGCCGGGGTCCGGTTTGCGTCAACCATCCTGTCACGATCCACGACAGATATGCGTTCCGGTTGAAATGCGGCAACCCGCTTTTGCGTCGACATCGCCATTTGCCTGCCGCCCGGAAGTCGCATCTCCCGCAGCCAGCTTGAATGCCACGGTTTGGCGATATCTCCGCAAGCCTGCACCAACCTCGGGCACAACGTACCTCCATGTGCGAATGGCTTCAACCGCGGCCTTATCGAATACGCCTGCCGGTTCGGCGCTGACCACCCGTGGCTCCAGTACGCCGCCATCGGCAGACAATCCGAACTCGATCGTTACCCGTCCCTCGACACCACGCAAGAGCGCCGCGTGGGGATAGACCGGCTGGTTGATGTGCACCGGCACCGGTGCCGGACCTGGAGATGGCTCGGCCGAAACTCCAGGTGCAACAATGGGCGCGACCGGCTCGTCATGCAGCATCGACACTAGATCGTCAACCTGCAGCGGTGTCACGTGTAGCAAGGTCGATGCAGTCTGCGAAACAGGTAATACGTCACCCGGACCCGCTTCATTCAGCACCCCGACCGCGCGCTCGACAGGCCGCAGCGCCTCGGCATGCTTCAACGCCAGATCCGCAGCGACATGTCGCGCCAACGGCGGCCACCGCGGCACCCAGACCGACTGCAATCGCAGGATTGCACCCTTTAGGTCCTGCTGCACATGGCTCTGCTGCCACTTGATCTGCAGTGTCAGCATCAGTAGCAAAACCCCCAGCAGTACCGCGGCGAAACGGGCCGGCGTGCGTGCATGCACTCCCTCGCTCACCACCGGCACGATCATGTGCTGCACGCGATCCAGCAGGACGCCACCGTTGGCCGCCAGTAGCAGCGAGGCGTGCCGCTCGCGCAATTCGCCCAGCTCCGCCAGCGCCGCCACGAACTCACGCCTGCTGCCACCATTGACTGCCAGCGCCAGCTCGTCGCAGCAGATCTCGCGTTCATTGCGTACGTCGCGCGACACCCAGTGCACGACCGGATGGTAGAAATACAGCGTCTCGAGAACGATCTGGAACAGGTTTACCAGAGGATCCCGGCGCCGCAGATGCGCCAGCTCATGGGCAAGGATCAATTCGACCTGCGCTGCTGGAAAATTGCACGCCACGGCCATCGGCAACAGAATCACCGGCCGGATCCAGCCAACCACGGCCGGTGTAGCAATGACCTTGCTGCACAGCACGGCGACGTGTCGATGCAGGCCGAAACGTGCGCTTATCGCGGCGATACGATGCTGCCATTCCGGCATCGGCTCGGCCGCCCGGGCCAGTGCTTTCAGCCCATGCCATTGTAGCCACGCCCGCAGTGACCGCAGCAGCACACCGAGCGACCATGCCAGCACCAACCATGGCAGCAAGGTACCCAGGCTGGCATCCCAAGCCCGGGGAGCCGCATCCGCTACAGCGCCGAGGCCGCTCGATGCAGCCGGCACCATGTCGACGACCGCCTGCGCGATCGGCGACGCCGCTTCCAACAGCCGCCAGATGGTCAGCAGCGGGCACAGGGCAAGTGCCGCCAGAATTGCCATGCCGAAACGGTAACGTACCCCGCCTCTTGGCATTACCTTGCGCACCAGCGCATACAGCAGCCCCAGCAACGCACCCTGCCAGACGAAATGCAGCAGAGCCCAGCCAATCACGCGCACACCGGCAAGCACTACCGGCAACATGTCCATCACGACGCGTCGTCCTTGTCGAGTTTGTCTAGCAGGCTGCGGATCTGACGCAGTTCCTCGCGGCTGGCATGCTGGCTGCCAAGTGCGTGCAATACCAGCTGCGAGGAGGAGCCGTCGAATACCCGCTGTACGAGATCGAGCAGGAACCGCTTCTGGGTGCGTTCCTTGCTGTACGTCGCGCGATAGACATGTGCACGCTGCGAATCGTCGCGAGCCACCAGCCCCTTGGCGTGCATCACCTGCAAAAGCTTCAATGTCGTAGTGTAGCCTGTGCCGACACTGGGGTAGAGCACATCATGCACTTCGCGAACCGTGCATGCGCCACCCGCCCACAGGACGTGCAATATTTCCAGCTCCGCTTCGGTAGGCCGTGGCGCTTCGGTTGGCGATCTCTTCATCATGGTCTGGCCATCGGTTCCGGAAATCGGCTGGCTACTGGCTTGCCTCAAACATCCAGACTCGCTCAGTTGCCGCCCTTGGGAGTTTGTACGCGTTTCATGCCATCCAGTGCCTGCTGGGTATTGCGACGATCCTGCTCGATCGCGCCGTAGGTTCGACACGTCGTGCGGGCAATGTGCGATCCGACGGGGGCGGTGTTTTCGCATACCAGGCGATTGTTGTCGCGGCGGGTCAGAATCGCGTTGACGGCTTCCTGATGGTTGAACAGGTCGACCTTGGTGTTCTGATCCATCTGATCCACGCTGTTGTACTTGTCGAACAACGATTGCATGTAAGCCAAACCGGTATTGACGTCCTCATGCTCCTTCTTGTCGATGTAACCGTAACGGCCACCTGGGTTCATCTGCTTTTGTACGGCGATAACCACGGCAGCAAAGTCGGCCTTGTTTTCCGCCTTCACGATGACTTCCATCTTGGCAGCGTGAACCATCCCCGCCTGCAGCAGAGCCACGCCCATGATCACGCCGACCAGCCATGCCTTCGATTTCATCTCCGCTCCCCCGATCGCGCCGCCCCACGGCGGGTGCCTGACGCACGATCTGACTGGCCTCGATCTTAGGTCGGCCACGGAAACGTTGTCAACGAAGATTGACGTACTAAATCTTTCGTAGATCACCCCTGCGCAAACGCCCCTCGGGGCGCGGACCGGTGGTGGTCGCCTGTAGCAGATCCACGATGGCACCGGCCACATCGACGCCAGTGGCGGCCTCGATGCCTTCCAGACCGGGCGAGGCGTTCACTTCCAGCAGCAGCGGACCCCGCCTGGAGCGCAGCAGGTCGACGCCGGCGATACCCAGCCCGAGCGCGCCGGCCGCGCGCACCGCGATGCGTTTTTCCTCCGCGCTCAGCGTGGCGGCGGTCGCGCTGCCGCCGCGGTGCAGGTTCGCGCGGAAATCGCCGGGGCTGGAGTCGCGCTGCATCGCCGCCACCACCTTCTTGCCGACCACGAAGCAGCGCAGGTCACTGCCCTGCGCCTCGGCGATGAACTCCTGCACCAGGAAATTCGCGTACAGGCCGCGGAACGCCTCGATCACGCTCTGCGACGCGGCATGCTTCTCGGCCAGCACCACGCCGGTGCCCTGGCTGCCCTCGTTGAGCTTGATCACGTGCGGCGGATCGCCGAGCAGGGCGAGCACGTCGTCGGCATCGTCCGGGTTGTCGCCGAACACGGTCACCGGCATGTCGATGCCCTGCGCCGCCAGGATCTGCAGGCATCGCAGCTTGTCGCGCGCACGCAGCACCGCATCGGACGGGTTCGGCGTGTACACGCCCATCATCTCCAGCTGGCGCAGCACGGCAGTGCCGTAGAACGTGCTGGTCGTGCCGATGCGCGGGATCACCGCATCGATGTCGCGCACCTCCCGGCCCTTGTAGCGGATCGATGACGCGCCCGGCGCGATGCGCACGTAGCAGCGCAGCGGATCGAGCACGCGCACCACATGGCCGCGCACGCGGGCGGCCTCGACCAGCCGCTTGGTCGAATAGAGGCGGGTATTGCGCGACAGGATCGCAATCTTCATGCAGAAAGATCCGTGGCCACCCGGGGCGGCCGTGACTGGGTGTAGGAACGCGCCGGGTCCACCGCAAAACGCCCGCTCAGCGCGCTGCGGCCCAGCAGCATCGGAAACAGCATATGCCGGCGATCGGTCAGGTTGATGTCGACGTCGAACCGCTGCCCGGCCAGTTGCACTTCGCTGCGGATGAACCAGCGCTCGGTGCGCCGCCCGCCGGTGTCGGTCACCGCGCGGCGATCCAGCGCCGGCGCCTCGCAGCGGATCTCCAGCGGTTGGCGGCGACCGGCATGGATGGTGAAGCACAGCCAGGTCGCGCCGTCGCGCAGGAAGGTTTCCAGGGTGTCCACATGCAGCGAACTGCTGCGCGCCCCGGTATCGAGCTTCGCCTTGAGCACGCCGATGCCCAGCTGCGGCAACGCCAGCCGCTCCCGCCAGCCGAGTGTGATCAGATCCGCCATGTGGGTTCGGGAGTCGTTCGGGGATCGGGGAGTGGAGCGGGTGAAGGGAATCGAACCCTCGTCAGTAGCTTGGGAAGCTACAGCTCTACCATTGAGCTACACCCGCCTTGGCCGGCGGATGGTAACCCGGGATTCGCACGGTTGGAAAGCGCGCGCGCCCCTCCTTGCCGGCGCCTGCCGGGCCAACGCGTGCTGAACGGCGGCGGGAGGGGATCTCCCACGCGGTCATCACCTGTACTCCAATGCACGTTGAGGCGGGTGTGTCGGACGGAACCCCGTGCCGCACCCGCCTTCGCTCGCGAGGAGAGCATCCATGCCCAGGTTTGCCGAGTTGTCCGCCCCGTGGCGCCGTCACTGGCGAGCGCTGGCGATCGTGCTGCTGTGCGCGGCGGCGGGACTGGTCCAGGCGCAATCCCGCCCGGACGGCATCGATCCGCCGAGCCGGGTGGCGCGGCTGTCGTACATCGCCGGCGACCTCGGGTTCCTGCCGGCCGGCGCGAAGGGCTGGAGCGACGCCAACCTCAACCGTCCGCTGACCACCGGCGACAAGCTGTCCACCGCACGGAACGCGCGCGCGGAACTGGAATTCGGCGGCGGCACGCTGCGCATGGACGACCGGACGGACGTCGGCCTGCTCGACCTCAATGACAAGCTGGCCCAGCTCGAACTGACCCGCGGCACGCTCAGCCTCACCGTGCGCCGGCTGGGCAACGGCCAGAGCTACGAGATCGACACGCCGACGGTGGCGCTGGTGGTCGACCGGCCCGGCACCTTCCGCGTCGACATCGACGACCGCAACGGCGGCACCCGGGTCACCGCATTCGACGGCGACGCCACCGTGTTCGGCGAGAACAACGCGCAGCGCACGATCAACCCCGGCCGCAGCTACCGCTTCACCGACGCCAGCCTGGCGACGGTGACGATCACCGACATCGACGACGGCGATACGTTCGACGACTGGGTCAACGGGCGCGACCGGCGCTACGTGCGGTCGGAAAGCCGCCGCTACGTATCGGAAGACGTGGTGGGCTACCAGGATCTCGACCAGTACGGCAGCTGGCGGGACACCGGCGAATACGGCGCGGTGTGGTTCCCGAGCCATGTCGACCCCGACTGGGCGCCGTACCGCACCGGCCATTGGGCCTGGATCGCGCCGTGGGGCTGGACCTGGGTGGACGACGCGCCGTGGGGCTTCGCACCCTACCACTACGGGCGCTGGGCCTACGTGCGTGGCGGCTGGGGCTGGATCCCCGGCCCGGTCAGCGTGCGCCCGATCTACGCGCCGGCGCTGGTTGCGTTCGTCGGCGGCGGCAGCTGGTCGATCGGCATCGGCAGCGCGCCGGTGGGCTGGTTCCCGCTCGGCCCGGGCGAGGTCTACAACCCGTGGTACCACTGCGACCGCAACTACTACACGCGGGTCAACGTCACCAACATCTACGTGCACAACACCATCAACCGCACCACGGTCATCAACAACATCGACAACCAGTACAACTACTACCGCGCGGGCCGCCCGTTCCGCGAGGCCGGCTACGCCAACCGCATGGCGCCGCGCGGCTTCACCGCCATGCCGGGCAATGCCTTCGCCGACGGCAGCCGCGTACAGCGCGACCGGATCCGTGTCGACCCGCGCAAGCTGGCCGATGCCCCGGTGCTGGTGCGCGGCGCCCACCGGCCGCCCCCGGTGGTCGCCGGCAGCGCGATGCCGCCGCGCAGCGCGCACGTGCGCGACCTGCCGGCCGGCGGCTTCGAGCGGGAGGTGGTGGCGCGCCATGCCCCGCCCGGCATGACGCCGGAAGCTGTCGCCCGCGGCCGGGCCGCCCAGGTGGCCGACGGGGAGCATGACGACGCCTTCCGCCCGAACGTGCGCATGCTGAACGCGCACGGCAATGCCGATCGCGCGTCGCGCCCGGCCGCGTCGCGCCCGGAGTTCGCGGGAAGCGACGGCAACGGGTTCCGGCAGCCGACGGCTCCCGCCGCGACGCTCCCCGAGGTCAACCGGATCAGTCCGGCCGCGGCGCAGGACAACCCGCCCGCGCCGCGCGAGGGTGCCGAACTGCGCTCTGCGCGCTTCGCCCACCCGCGTGGCGGTGATATCGCCGATCATCCGCGGCCGGGCGTCAGCTACATCGCCCCTGCGGACCGGGCCGGCCCGGCGACCACCGGCGGCCCCGCGCTGCCGCCGATGCCGCAGATCCGGCGCGCGCCCCTGGCCGACCGGGAGATGGTGCCGGCGACCACCGAACGCACCCCTCGCTACGAGCCGCCGGCAGACCGCACGATGCAACGCGACCCCATGCGTGCGCGCGCTGCCGAGGAGCCCCGCTTCCAGCGCTCCGAACCGGCGCCGCGCTTCCAACGCCAGGAGCCGACGCCCCGCGGCTATGTCCGCGAGGAAGCACTGCCGGCTGCGGCCGCGCCACCGCGCGAAATGATGCAGCCGCCGCGGCCGCCGCCGTCCTACCAGCCCCCACCGCCGCGCTTCGACCCGCCGCCACGCGTCCAGGAAGCGCCGCAGCCGCCACGCGGTGAGCCGCGGCAACCGCCGCGCAAATCCGCGCCACGCGAGAGCGAGGACCGGCAGCAGAACTGACATCGTCCCGCTCGTGCGGGGCGCAGGAGTCCCGCCCGCGATGGCCGTCGTCCCGGTGGCGGCCGGGATGCGGCATCGGGCGCGGCTTTCGAGGCCGCCGCCGGTAAAGCGCGACGCCAGCCGCTACAATGTCCGCATGCAGATCATCCTCAATG
The DNA here is from genome assembly GCF_058790335.1 of Rhodanobacter sp. FW101-FHT13A11. Taxonomy (NCBI): domain Bacteria; kingdom Pseudomonadati; phylum Pseudomonadota; class Gammaproteobacteria; order Lysobacterales; family Rhodanobacteraceae; genus Rhodanobacter; species Rhodanobacter sp. FW101-FHT13A11. The sequence goes on from NZ_JBYTCN010000001.1 coordinate 257,168, forward strand.
GCCAGCCGCGCGACTGCGACTCCGCCACCAGCGTCGCCCGGCTGCTGGAACAGGCCGGCTACGCCGGTCGCCGCGTGGCCGTGGAACTGAACCAGGAAATCGTGCCGCGCAGCCGGCATGACAGCCAGTTGCTGGCCGACGGCGACCGGCTGGAAATCGTCCACGCCATCGGCGGCGGCTGAATCCGCCCCGTTTTGCGCACCCCAGAGTCCCGCATGAACCTCAAGACCACCGCTCCGACCGACCCGCTGATCATCGCCGGGAAAAGCTACGGCTCGCGCCTGCTCACCGGCACCGGCAAATACCGGGACTTCGACGAGACGCGCGCCGCCTCGCTGGCTGCCGGCGCGGAAATCGTCACGGTGGCGATCCGCCGCGTGAACATCGGCCAGGACCCCTCCGCGCCCAGCCTGATCGATGCGTTGCCGCCGGGCGAATTCACCCTGCTGCCGAACACCGCCGGCTGCTACAACGCGGCCGATGCGGTGCGCACGTGCAAGCTGGCGCGCGAGCTGCTGGACGGCCACCGGCTGGTGAAGCTGGAAGTGCTCGGCGACCAGAAGACGCTGTTCCCCGACGTGGTGGAGACGCTGAAGGCCGCCGAGGAACTGGTCGCCGACGGTTTCGAGGTGATGGTCTACACCAGCGACGACCCGATCCTCGCCAAGCGGCTGGAGCAGATCGGCTGCGTCGCGGTGATGCCGCTGGCCGCGCCGATCGGTTCGGGCCTGGGCATCCAGAACCGCTACAACCTGCTGGAGATCATCGAGAACGCGAAGGTGCCGATCATCGTCGACGCCGGCGTGGGCACCGCCTCCGACGCGGCGATCGCGATGGAGCTGGGCTGCGACGGCGTGCTGATGAACACCGCGATCGCCGGCGCGCGCGACCCGGTGCTGATGGCGCATGCGATGAAGCTGGCGATCCAGGCCGGCCGCGCCGCGTTCAGGGCCGGGCGCATCCCGCGCAAGCGCTACGCCTCCGCCTCCAGCCCGATCGACGGCACCATCGGCTGAGCCCAGGCTCCTCTGCACGGGAGGTGCTGGAAGCCGCCCTCCCCGGACCCCGCATGACCGACACGCCCCGCCACGAGGCTCCCGAACACCTGCGCCGCATCCGCAGTTTCGTGCTGCGCGAGGGGCGCATGACGCCGGCGCAACAACGCGCGTTCGACACGCTGTGGTCGCGCTACGGTATCGACTACCGCGGCGCGGCGCACGATTTCGCCGCCAGTTTCGGCCGGCGGGCACCGCTGGTGCTGGAGATCGGTTTCGGCAACGGCGAGGCGCTGGCCTGGGCCAGCGAGCACGACCTGTCGCGCGACTTCATCGGCGTCGAGGTGCACGGCCCCGGCGTGGGCCGGCTGATGAATGCGCTGGCCGCGCGCGGCGCCGCCAACGTGCGGCTGTACAAGCACGACGCGGTCGAGGTGCTGGAACACGAGATCGCCGCCGACAGCCTGGCCGAGGCGCGCATCTGGTTCCCCGACCCATGGCACAAGAAGCGCCACAACAAGCGCCGCATCATCCAGCCGGCCTTCGTCGCCCTGCTCGCCTCGCGCATGGCCCCCGGCGGCCTGCTGCACCTGGCCACCGACTGGCAGCCCTACGCCGAGCACATGCTCGAGGTGATGGAAGCCGCCCCGGGCTGGCGCAACGCCACCGGCCCGGGCCAGTACGCCGAAAAGCCGGAATGGCGCATCGAAACCCACTTCGAGCGGCGCGGACTGAAGCTGGGGCATGGGGTGTGGGATTTGTTGTACCGGAAGGTTTGAGCGAAGAGCGACCCCACCCCGGCCCTCCCCTACTGCGCAGGGGAGGGAGCAATGCCAGCTGTTCTCCCTGCAAGCTGGGGAGGAAGCGATGCCAGCTGTTCTCCCTCCCCTACGCAGTAGGGGAGGGTTGGGGTGGGGTCAAGCTTTTGACCTTTCCTCCAGCACCCGAAAAATCTCCGCCACCACATCCTCCGTGCGCAGCAGCACGTCGTCGTTCCAGAAGCGCAGCACGCGATAACCTTCGCGCTGCAAGGCCGCGGTGCGTCGCTGGTCGTACGCCAGCGCATCGAGATGCTGCCCGCCATCCAGCTCGACCACCAGCCTCGCCGACACGCAGACGAAGTCCGCGACGTAGCCAGCCAGCGGATACTGGCGGCGGAACTTGTGCCCGCCCAGCTGCTGTCGGCGCAGGAAGTACCACAGGCGACGCTCGGCATCGGTGCTGTCGTTGCGCAGGCGGCGGGCATTGATCCATATGCGCTGCATGGCGAGTCCTTCGCTGGGATTGAATGCGGAAAAGCCTAACCCCCTCCCAACCTCCCCCTGCAAGCAGGGGGAGGAGCAAAAATCAGTACTCTCACGCCACTGTGTTGTGCTCCCTCCCCTGCAAGGCAGGGGAGGGTCGGGGAGGGGTTCGCTCTTGGCCTTGGGTTCACCAGCTGGCGCACCACCCCGCTTATACTCACGGCCATCCGCCCAGGGACGAATCGACAGCAGCGTGAAGCTTCCACTGCCCCGCCGTATCCGCCGTAGCCCGCTGCCCTTCCGGGACGTCGGCTAGTGGCACTCTCGCTCACCCCCGAAATGGTCCTGGTACTCGGGCTGGTGGGCTTCACCATGCTGATGCTGGTACTGGAGTGGATCCGCGCCGACATGGTGGCGCTGCTGGTGGTGGTGGTGATCGGGCTGACCGGGTTGATCCCGTCCGACCGCGTTTTCAACGGCTTCGCCGGCAACGCGGTGATCGCGATCATCGCGATCATGATCATGGGCGAGGGGCTCGACCGCGCCGGCGTGCTCAGCCTCACCGCGAACTTCGTGATGCGCATGGCGCGTGGCGTGGAATCGCGCCTCGGCATGGTGATCAACCTGGTTGCCAGCCTGTTCAGCGCGGTGATCCCCAGCCAGGCGCTGGCGGCGCTGATGATCCCGGTCAGCAGCCGGCTGGCGGCGCGCACCGGCGTGCCGTTGTCGCGGCTGCTGCTGCCGATGGCGTTCTGCATCCTCACCGCCACCAACACCACGCTGATCGCGAATTCGCCGCTGATCGTGCTGAACGACCTGATCGCCAGCGCCAACGTGAACCTGCCGCCGGGCGCGCACACCATCCCGAAGTTCGGCCTGTTCAGCGTCACCCCGATCGGCCTGGCGCTGGCGCTGCTGGGCGTGGGTTATTTCTACTTCTTCGGCCACAGGCTGCTGCCCGGGCACGAGGACGAGCGGCTGAAGGTGACGCCCGGGCGCACCGAGAGCTACTTCGCCGAGACCTACGGCATCGTTGGCGAAACCGCCGAGCTCACCGTCACCGCGGAAAGCCCGCTGGTCGGCATGAGCATCGGCGAGGTGGAGCAACTGCACGGCGCCCCGCTGATCCTGGCGATCAAGAGCGGCAACGAGGCGCGCATGGCGCCGCCGGCCGACCTTGTGATCTGGGTCGGCTCGGTGCTCGGCGTGCTCGGCCCGCGCGAGCAGCTGAACCAGTTCGCCAACAACCAGCTGTGCCGGCTGTCCACCCGCATGCGCCAGCTCGGCGAGTTGTTCAACCCGACCCGCGCCGGCATTTCCGAAGTGGTGATTCCGCCGGTATCGCGCTTCATCAGGCACACCGTGGGCGAGCTGCGCCTGCGCAAGCGCTTCGGCATCTCGGTGCTGGCGGTGAACCGCGGCGACCAGGTACTGCGCGACGACGTGCGCTCGGTCAGCCTGCGCGCCGGCGACACCGTGGTGCTGCACAGCAACTGGCGCGACCTGTCGCTGGCCGCGGAAGACCGCGACCTGGTCGTCGTCACCGACATCCCCAAGGAGCAGCAGCGCCCCGGCAAGATCTGGCAGGCGGTGGGCTTCTTCGTGCTGGCGAAGTGCCTGGCGCTGTTCACCAACCTCGACCTGTCGGTGGCGATGATGACCGGCGCGATCGGCATGCTGCTCACCGGCGTGCTGAACATGGACGAGGCGTACAAGGCGATCAACTGGAAGACGATCTTCGTCACCGCCTGCCTGATCCCGCTGGGCTGGTCGATGGACGCCACCGGCACCGCCGCGTGGATCGCCCAGGTGGTGCTGGAGCATCTGGGCAGCGCGTCGCCGTGGCTGCTGCAGCTGTGCCTGGCCGTGCTAACCCTGCTGTTCTCGCAGGTGATGTCCAACGTCGGCGCCACCGTGATGATGGTGCCGATCGCGATCAGCGTGGCCGTCGCCACCGGCGGCAACCCCTCGGCCTACGCGCTGATCGTGGCGGTGTCCTCCTCCAACACCTTCCTGCTCAGCTCCGGCCATCCCGCGCTGATGATGGTCACCGGCCCCGGCGGCTACAAGGGCAAGGATTTCCTGCGCGTGGGCCTGCCGCTGACCTTCCTGGTCCTCGTCGTCACCCTGCTCGCGATCAACCTGCTGTTCCGCTGAAATACGCGCCGGGCAAGCGACAGCGGCCCGCATCGCTGGTATTTTCGCCGCCAGACCGCGCGCCGCATGATGCGTCGCCTTCCGCAAACAGGGGAAATCGCGTGAACGAACCCAGGATTGCCCTCGTCGGGCTCGGCTACGTCGGGCTGCCGCTTGCAGTGGAGTTCGGCCGCCAGTTGGACACCGTCGGCTTCGACACCAGTGCCAGCCGGGTCGACGAACTGCGCCAAGGCCGCGACCACACGCTCGAGACCTCGGCCGAAGAGCTCGCCGCGGCCGGCCGGCTCAGCTTCACCACCGACGTGCGGGACATCGCGGGGTGCAACGTGTTCATCGTCACCGTGCCCACCCCGGTCGACGAGGCGAACCGGCCGGACATGCGCCCGCTGGAAAGCGCCAGCGCCAGCATCGGCAGCGTGCTCAAGCGCGGCGACATCGTGATTTACGAGTCCACCGTCTACCCCGGCACCACCGAGGAGATCTGCGTGCCGGTGCTGGAGCGGGTCTCGGGACTGCGTTTCAACCACGACTTCACCTGCGGCTACAGCCCCGAGCGGATCAACCCCGGCGACAAGCTGCACCGGCTGCCCACGATCACCAAGATCACCTCCGGCTCCACCGCGGAGACGGCCGACTTCGTCGACGCGCTGTACCGGCGCATCATCACCGCCGGCACGCACAAGGCGTCCAGCATCAAGGTGGCCGAGGCGGCCAAGGTCATCGAGAACACCCAGCGCGACGTCAACATCGCACTGGTCAACGAGCTGGCGATGATCTTCAACACCATGGGCATCGACACCCAGGACGTGCTCGACGCCGCCGGCACCAAGTGGAATTTCCTGCCGTTCAAGCCCGGCCTGGTCGGCGGCCACTGCATCGGCGTGGACCCGTACTACCTCACCCACAAGGCCACCATCCTCGGCTACAACGCCGAGCTGATCCTCACCGCCCGCCGCATCAACAGCCGCATGGGCCTGCACGTGGCGCACCGGGTGATGCGCCTGATGGCGAACAAGCGCATCCACGTGGTCGACTCGCGCATCCTGGTGCTGGGCCTGACCTTCAAGGAGAACTGCCCGGACCTGCGCAATACCCGTGTGGTGGAAATCGTGCGCGAATTCGAAACTGCGCATGCCCGGGTGGACGTGTACGACCCCTGGGCCGATCCCGCCGAGGCCAAGGAGAAACTCGGCATCCACCTGGTCGATGCCCCCACTGCCGGCAGTTACGATGCCATCGTGCTGGCCGTGGCGCACCAGACCTTCCTCGACCTGGGCAGCGAGGGCATCCGCCGCTTCGGCCGCGAGCACTGCGCCCTGTTCGATATCAAGAGCCTGCTTCCGGCCGCCATGGTCGACGGCCGGCTGTAGTCTCTGTCCGCATCGGCGGCCGGCCGCCGGTCGTGCCTGATCAGGCGGTGTCTTGCGCCAGCCTCACCTCGCCCGCCTCCACCCTTACCGCCACCACGCGCAGGTGCTCGCCGCGGCACGGGCCGGCGATGCACAGGCCGTCGGCCCGGTCGAAGGTGGCGCCATGCACGGCGCAGATCAGGGTGTCGTTCTTCAGCAGGAACTTGCCGGGGGCGTAATCGAGGCGGCGGCCGGCGTGGGGGCAGATGTTGAGGTAACCGCGCACTTCGGCGCCGCGGCGCAGCAGGATCAGGTTTTCCTCGCCATCGGCCAGCACGGCATCGACCGCGGTGGCGCCGCCGTCGGGGATCTCGTCCAGCCGGCACAGCAGCGGGCGGCTGGACGATTCGACGGGAAAGGATGTATCCATCGGCACTTGCCTCGCGGGCCGGATGGCCCCATGGTTGCACGCGTAAGTCGTTGATTTTACCACACGGATTTTTAACACATGTACTTCGCCATGCCTTCCCTGCGTCGCTCCCGCCACCCGCTGGCCCGTGCCCTGTCGCTGCTGCTGGGCGTGGTGGTGCTTGGCGTGCTGCTGGTGTTCGGGCTGGTGGTGGCCGGTGTGCTGCTGGTCGGCGGCCTGGTGCTGCTGGCCGTGCGCCAGTGGAGGCAGGGCCGCGCCCCGGCAAAGCTGGCGGCATCCAACGCGCACGCGCAGCCGGCCGTGCTGGAAGGCGAGTTTGTGGTGATTCGCCAGGGGCGGCCGGTCGCGCACTGATCGCGTTTTTCAACAACCTGCTGCGGACAGCCGGCACGGACGCGCGGATAATGCGCCGTCCCCACACGATCCGCCCCCATGTCCGACACGCCTGCCTCCGTCGCGGTGGAAACGCCGCGCAGCCCGACTGATCCCCGCGTCCTGATTCCGCTGGCGTTGCTGGCGCTCTACGTGATCTGGGGTTCGACCTACCTGGGCATCCGCTTCGCGCTGGAAAGCTGGCCGCCGTTCCTGCTCGCCGGCGTGCGCTTCCTGTGCGCGGGCGTGCTGCTGTACGGCTTCCTGCGCTGGCGCGGGATGGCGCCGCCGACACGCGAGCAATGGCGCAACGCGGCGATCACCGGCCTGCTGCTGCTCGGCATGGGCAACGGGCTGGTGTGTTTCGCCGAGGAAAGGGTGAGCTCGGGCATCGCCGCCGTGGCGGTGGCCAGCATGCCGCTGTTCGCGGCGCTGTTTTCCGGCATGTACGGCGAGTGGCCGCACCGGCGCGAGACGATCGGCCTGGCGATCGGCTTCGCCGGCGTGATCGTGCTGAACCTGGGCAGCAGCCTGGCCGGCTCGACGCTGGGCGCGGCCGCCCTGCTGACGGCGGCCGCAGCCTGGGCGTTCGGCGCGGTGTGGAGCCGGCGCCGGGTGATGCCACCGGGCCCGATGAACACCGCCGCGCAGATGCTGTGCGCCAGCGTCGCCCTGCTGGCCGTGGGCTTCGCCAGCGGCGAACACCTGCCCGCGCACCCGACCATGCGCGCCACCCTGGCGCTGGCCTATCTGGCGGTGTTCGGTTCGATCATCGCGTTCAGCGCGTTCCTGTATGTGCTGAAACACACCCGCCCGGCACTGGCCACCAGCTATGCCTACGTGAACCCGCCGGTGGCGGTGCTGTTCGGCGTGTTGCTGGCCGGCGAGCACGTAGGCACGTTCGACCTGGCCGGCATGGCGATCATCCTGGCTGGCGTGGCGGTGATCACGCTGGCGAAGCAGAAGCGGTAGGTCAGAAGCCTTGCCTCCCGAAAGCAGGGAAAGGAGCAGAGCGGCGCAGCTTTTACTCCCTCCCCTGCTTGCCCCAAAGGGACTTCCTTCGGTCGCAGGGGAGGGTCGGGGCGGGGTTGCTCTTCGCCGTAAAGTCAAAAGCTTTACCCCCTCACCTGAAGGACTCCCTGCGGTCGCCAACCTCCCCCCGCTTTGCGGGGAGAGGGGCAAACGTGGCGCCGCCTGGCGGCGGCGCTGGTTTCGCTTCATTGAAGCTAGACCATGGTCGGCTTGCCCGCCCCGCCGCCGCGGCGCGACGATGTCGTGATTCACCGGCGGAGAGCAGCATGAACGCGAGACAGGACGGCTGGATGGCGCGAGTGGCATTGCGCAGCGCGGCATGGTCGGAGCGCTGGTTTCCGGATGCCTGGGTGTTCGCCGCGCTGGGCGTGGTGGTGGTGGCACTGGCCGCCCTCGGTTTCGGCGCCACACCGGCGGCGACGGTCAATGCATTCGGCGACGGCTTCTGGAGCCTGATCCCGTTCACCATGCAGATGGCGTTCGTGGTGATCGGTGGCTACGTGCTGGCCACCGCGCCGGTGGTGGCGCGCTTCATCGACGTCCTGGCGCGGGCGCCGCGCACGGGTCGCGGCGCGATCGTGTACATCGCGCTGGTCAGCATGCTGGCCTCGCTGCTGAGCTGGGGCTTCTCGCTGGTGTTCGGCGGCCTGCTGGTGCGTGCGCTGGCGCGGCGCGAGGATCTGCGCATGGATTACCGCGCCGCCGGTGCGGCGGCCTACCTCGGCCTGGGCGCGATCTGGGCGATGGGCCTGTCCTCGTCGGCGGCGCAGTTGCAGGCGAACCCGGCCAGCATGCCGCCGGGCCTGCTGGCGATCACCGGCGTATTGCCGTTCAGCCAGACGATCTTCCTGTGGCAGTCGATCGTGCTGACCGCGGTGCTGATCGTGGTGTCGCTGCTGATCTGCTGGTACACCGCGCCGTCGGACGCGAATGCGCGCACTGCGCAGGATTTCGACGTGGTGGAAAGCTCGACGCCGGCGCTGCCGCCGCGCACGCGGCCGGGCGAGTGGCTGGAGTACAGCCCGCTGCTGGCGCTGGCGATCGGCCTGCTGGGGCTGGGCTGGCTGGGCCACGAGTTCGCCAGCAAGCCGGCGGTCACCGCGATCGCCAACCTCAACACCTACAATTTCCTGTTCCTCACCCTCGGCATCCTGCTGCACTGGCGCCCGCGCAGCTTCCTCGATGCGGTGGGCCGCGCGGTGCCGAGCACGTCCGGCGTGCTGATCCAGTTCCCGCTGTACGGCGGCATCGCCGCGCTGCTCACCCACGTGCCCGGCGCCGACGGCGCCACCCTGGCGCACCGGCTGTCGAACCTGTTCGTGCACGTCGCCGGCACCGAGAGCTTCCCCGCGGTAATGGGCGCGTACTCGGCCATCCTCGGCTTCTTCGTGCCCTCCGGCGGCGGCAAGTGGCTGGTGGAGGCGCCGTACGTGATGCAGGCGGCGAACGACCTGCACGTGCACCTGGGCTGGGCGGTGCAGGTGTACAACGCGGCCGAGGCGCTGCCGAACCTGATCAACCCGTTCTGGATGCTGCCGCTGCTCGGCGTGCTGGGGTTGAAGGCGCGCGATGTGGTGGGCTACACCTTCGTGCAGCTGGTGGTGCACGTGCCGCTGGTGCTGGGCATGCTGTGGCTGCTGGGGCTGACGCTGAGCTACGTGCCGCCGGTGATGCCCTGAGACACCCGTAGGAGCGCACCCTGTGCGCGATGCTCTCCGTCACGTCACGCAAAAGCATTCGCGCACAGGGTGCGCTCCTACAGTTCGCGCAACGCGGTGGTCACCGGCAGCCGCGCCGCACGCACGGCGGGGAACAGGCCGCCGATGAAGCCGATCGCCAGCGCCCACTTGAGTCCGGTCCAGAACAGCGCCGGCGTTACCGCGAGCTTGAAGCTGAGCGTGCCGACCGTGCCCTGGGCCAGGGTCGATGCGCTGTAGCCGTTGAACACCAGCCATGCCAGCAGGCCGCCGATGACGCCGCCGAGCAGCGCCAGCAGCATGGTCTCCAGCATCACCGCCACCACCACCGGCAGGCCGCGGAAGCCGATGGCGCGCAGCGTGGCGATCTCGCGCGCTCGCGCGGCGACGGTCGCGAACATGGTATTGAGTGCGCCGAATACCGCGCCGATGCCCATGATCACGCCGACCACGATGCCGATGATGGTGATCGCCTTGGTGACGCCCTCGGATTGCTTGCGGAAGTAGTCCAGCGTGGTGCTGGTATCCGCCTGCAGGCGCGGGTCGCCGGCGAGCGCCGCCTTGAACGCGTCGAAGGCGGCGGGGCTGGTCAGGCGCACGAACACCGAAGTGCGGCTGCTGCCGCGGCGGTAGGTATCGGCGACCACGTTGGCGTCGCCCCACAATTCCGAGTCCATCGCGTTGCCCGACTCGAACACGCCGGCCACGGTCCAGGCCTGGCTGCCCAGCTTGACTTCACGGCCCGGCGTCAGCCCGGCAAACTGGTGCTGCGCACCCTTGCCCACCACCAGTTCGCGCAGACCCGGCGTGAACTTGCGCCCGGCGATGATCTTCACCTCCGGGCGCAGCGTCCAGGCTTCGTCGCCGATGCCGCGCACCTGCACGCTGCCCTCGTCGCCGCTGCCGTCGTTGAGCGGCAGGTTCGCTGCCACCACCAGCTCCGGCGAGGCGATCGGCTTGCCGGCGGCATCGCGGGCGATGCCCGGTGCCTGTTCGATCACCGTGGCGCTCGCATGATCGAGAACCGAGGACACCTCCGAGGCCGAGCCCCCGCGCAGGACGATGGCGGTGTCGGCGCTGCCGCTCCTGTCCAACGTCTCGCGGTAGCCCACGCCCATCGCCAGCAGCGACACCAGCACGGCGACCACGCCGGCGATGCCGATGACCACGACCGACGAGGTGCCGATGCGCTGCGGCAGGGTGCTGACGCCGACGCGGGTGACCGAGCCGGCCTGCCGGCCGGTGCGCGCCAGCAGCATCCACAGCGCAAACAGCACGGCCAGCGCCAGCAGCGCCGGCCACGGCAGCACGGTCCATGCGGTGATGCCGACGACGACGATCAGGCACAGGCCGAGGCCGCGCAGAAACGATTTCAACTTGCCCATGACGGATTCTCCTCAGCGGCCGGCCAGCGCATCGACGATGTTCAGGCGCATCGCCCGCAGCGCGGGCAGCGCTCCCACCAGCAGGCCGATGGCGACCATCAGGCCCACACCCAGCAGCCAGCTGCCCGCGTGCACCGGCGGCATGTTGATCACGCCGCCGCTGCCGGCGCTGACGACCGGCCCCAGCACCGCGGCCAGGCCGAGCCCCAGCACGCCGCCGAGCAGTACCAGCAGCACCGATTCGGCCAGCACGATCATCAGCACGCTGGTACTGGAGAAGCCGATGGTCTTCATCACCCCCAGCTCCGAGGTGCGTTCGCGCACTGCCTGCGCCATCGTGTTGCCGGTCAGGAACACCAGCGTGAAGAACACCGCGCCCATGATCGAGAACACGATCAGGCCGATGTTCGCCATCTGCTTGATCCACGATGCCATCGCGGCCTGCTCGGTCTGCGTCTTGGTCTCGTGGTCGGAATTGGCCGACAGCGCATCGATGGCCCGGGCCACCTGGTCGGCCTGGGCGGGGTCGGCGACGCGGCTGACGTACCAGCCCACCTGCCCCTGGTTGTAGGGGTTGGACTCGTCGAAGTACTTCCAGTGCATCAGGATGCCGCCCTGCAGGAACTCGCCGTGATCCGGATCCCTGGCGTGCATGATGCCGGCAATGTCGAAGGTCCAGTTCTTGCTGCCGTCGCGATTGGGGAAAATGTTCGACATCAGCGGAATCTTGTCGCCGACCTTCCAGTGGTACTTCTTCGCCAGCACGTCGCCGACCAGCACGCCGGTGCGGGTGCTTTCGAAAGCCTTGCGCTCGGCCGGCGTGATGGTGATCTCCGGGTACATGTCGATGTAGTTCGGGCTGACCGCGAAGGTGAAGATCTGGTTGTGCGAGTCCTGGTAGGCGCCGCCGAACCAGTTGGCGGAGGCCACGTCCTTCACGCCGGGCACGTTCGCGATCTTCGCCTGCAACGCCGACGGCAAGGGCTGGATGAACGACAGCTTCGAACCGGTCTGCAGGCGTTCGGCGCCGGCCGCGCTCTTGCCGGCGTTGGCGAAGCTGGTGCGCACGCCATCGAGCATGCCGAACAGCAGGAACGCGGCGGCGATCGACACCAGGGTGAGGATGGTGCGGGTCTTGCGCCGGAACAGCGCGGCCCAGATCAGGTGGAGGTATTTCATGACGGAATCCTCTGGGGATCACGAGGCCCGCTCCGCTGCACGATGGCGCAGAAGCCGGGGATGTACTCCCTCCCCTGCACGCCCCTAAAGGGACTTCCTTCGGTCGCAGGGAGGGCCGGGGTGGGGTCGCTCTTTGCCGCAAGGTCAAAAGCCTTGCCCCCTCCCAACCTCCCTCTGCACGCAGGGGGAGGAGCCAGGAAGCCGAGCGTCTCCATCACGCCAGCGCCTGTTCGACGAGGGTGCCCTTGTCCAGATGCAGCGTGTGGCTGGCGTACTCGGCGGCCTTCGGATCGTGGGTGACCATCACGATGGTCTTGCCGTGCTCGCGGTTGAGTTGCTGCAGCAGGCCGAGTACGTCTTCGGCGGACTGGCGATCGAGGTCGCCGGTGGGTTCGTCGCAGACCAGCAGCTCCGGGTCGGAGACGATCGCGCGGGCGATCGCCACGCGCTGCTGCTGGCCGCCGGACAGTTCGCCCGGCTTGTGGCTGCCGCGATCGGCCAGGCCGACCAGTTGCAGCGCGATGGCCGCATTTTTCCTGCGCTGCGCCGCCGACAGCTTGGTCAGCAGCAGCGGCAGTTCCACGTTGCGCTGCGCCGACAGCATCGGCATCAGGTTGTAGAACTGGAACACGAAGCCCACGTTCGACGCGCGCCACTTCGCCAGCGCGCCGCCGCCCAACTGGTCGATGCGCTGGCCGCCCACGCTGATGCTGCCGGCGCTGGGCGCGTCCAGCCCGCCGATCAGGTTGAGCAAGGTGGTCTTGCCGGAGCCGGACGGCCCCATCAGCGCCAGGAAATCGCCTTCGGCAATGTCCAGGTTGACGTGGTGCAGCACTTCGACTTTCTGCCTGCCGCGCTCGTAGGTCTTGGCAAGGTCCTTGATCTCGATCAGCGTACCCATGGCAGTTCTCCGATGAACATGGATTTTCCGTAGGAGCCCGCTTGCGGGCGATGCTCTTGCCTTGATCTTCCATCCAAGGGCATCCAGAGCAGGAGCATCGCCCGCGAGCGGGCTCCTACGCGTGACGGGGTGGAGCGAATTACGGTTTCTTCATCTGGACGTCCGAACCATCTTTCAGTTCGGCCGGCGGCGACACCACCACGCTGTCGCCCGGCTTCACCGCGACCGGCAGCAGGCGCAAATCGCCATGGGCCTGCGCCGCGGGATTCACCGCGCGCTGGCGCACCCGGTTGCCGTCGAGCACGAACACCACGCTGCGGCCGTCGCGCTGCACGATGGCCGTGGCCGGCACCAGCACACCTTGCGGCACGCTGGCGGCGGCTTTCGGTTTTTCTTCCAGGAACGACACCCGCGCGCCCATGTCGGGCACCACACGGGCGTCTTTCTTTTCCAGCGCCACGCGCACCTTGATGGTGGCCTTGCCGCGGTCGGCGGTGGGCACGATGGCGACCACGTGGGCGGGGATCTTCCAGTCCGGGTAGGCGTCGAGGACCGCCTCGGCCGGCATGCCGGGCTTGATCCGGCCGATATAGGCCTCGTTGACGTCGACGTCGATCTCCAGCGAATCCATGTCGACGATGGTGCCCACGCCGGTGCGGGTGAAGCCGCCGCCGGCGGACAGCGGCGAGATGATCTCGCCGACCTGGGCGTCCTTGGTGGTGACCACGCCGCTGAACGGCGCGCGCACCACGCAGTAGTCGAAGTTGACCTGCGCCACCGCCGCCTGGGCGACGGCGGCCCTGGCCTGTTGCTGCTGCGCATTGAGCTGCGCGCGCAGGCTGTCGACCTGGGTGCGCGCCTGCTCGGCAGCCTGCTTCGACACCAGCCCGCGGGCGGCCAGCGATTCCAGCCGCGCGGCGTCGTGGATGCCCTGTGCCAGTTGCGACTGGACCTGTGCCACCTGCGCCTGCGCCGAATCGGCCTGCGCCTTCGCCGCAGCCAGGCCGGCCTTGAAACCGCTGTCGTCCAGCCGCGCCAGCACCTGGCCCTGGGTGACGTGGTCGCCCTCCTCGATCAGCACCGCGGTGAGCGTGCCGGTGATCTGCGCCGACACCGTGGCCCGGCGCCGCGCGGTGACGTAACCGGTCGCCTGCAACACCGCGCCCGCCTCGCTGCCGGCACTGGGCGCCACCGCGATGGCCGTCTGCACGGTCACCACGCGATGGCCGACGAACAGCCATGCGGCACCGCCGAGCACCAACAGCACCACCACGGCGACGGCGATCCACGGCCAGCGGCCCGGATGGCGCCCGTGGTCCTCGCGCTGGTGGCGCTCGATGCGCAGTTCCTTCAACAGTTCGGCGTTGCCCACATCCACTCCTGCTCAAACGGCCATGTTCAAGGTGACGGGGTGCATCATGGACGCCCGGCCGGCGCGCTGCCAGAGCATGGCATCAACCACCGGCGGTGACAGCTGTCATCCGCATCCCGTCGTCACCCCATGGATGACGAACGGGAACGCGCGGGATCGACACGTCGCGGCACGCCGCCGTTCGGCGTCTTGTTCCGGCCACGCCCGGCCAGGCTTTGCTACGCTTGCGGACATGAACTACGCCATCGCCCCGCCCGCCATCCCCAGCCTGCCGGTCTCCGGCTCCGACCGGCGCTTCCCGGTCCGCCGGGTGTTCTGCATCGGCCGCAACTACGCCGAGCACGCGCGCGAGATGGGCGCCACGGTGGACAGCTCCGCGCCGATGTTCTTCTGCAAGCCGGCCGACGCGGTGGTCGCCGACGGCGCCGACGTGCCGTACCCGCAGGCCACCGCCGACCTGCATCACGAGGTGGAGATGGTGGTGGCGCTGGGCACCGGCGGCCGTGATCTCGCCCCGGACGAAGCCGCCGCCCTGGTCTGGGGCTATGGCGTGGGGCTGGACCTGACTCGTCGCGACCTGCAGGCGCAGGCCAAGGCGAAAGGCCACCCGTGGGACGTGGCCAAAGGCTTCGACCACTCCGCCCCGGTCTCCGCGCTGCGCCCGGCCGGCGAAGTCGCCGTGGATGCGCAGACCGTGCTGCGGCTCAGCGTGAACGGCGAGCTGCGCCAGCAGAGCACGCTGGGCGAGATGGTGCACGACGTGCCGCACATCCTCGCGGCGCTGTCCACGCTGTTCGAGCTGAAGGCCGGCGACCTGGTCTTCACCGGCACACCGGCCGGCGTTGCTGCGTTGCAGCGCGGCGACCGCTTCCACGCCCAACTGGTGGGCGTGGCCGAACTGGACGGGCGCATCGTCTGACGCTTCCACGCCGTCTTCATCTGTGCGCACCTACGTTGTCGCGCTAAAGTCGTCCCGCCATCCGGCCCAACCAGAGGGAGTACCAGCAGCATGAGCATGCTCAGCGAGTTCAAGGCCTTCGCCATGCGCGGCAATGTCATCGACCTGGCGGTCGGTGTAGTCATTGGCGGCGCGTTCGGCAAGATCGTCACCTCCCTGGTCGACCAGATCATCATGCCGCCGATCGGCTGGCTCACCGGCGGCATCGACTTCTCCGCCATGAAGTGGGTGCTCAAGCCCGGCGACGACAGCGATCCGAAGCACAAGATCGCCGAAGTGGCGGTCCAGTATGGCGCCTTCATCAACACGCTGATCCAGTTCATCATCATCGCGTTCGCGATCTTCATGGTGGTCAAGGCGATCAACAAGCTCAGCCGCAAGGAAGAGGCGGCACCCGCCGCGCCCCCCGCCGACGTGGCCCTGCTCACCGAAATCCGCGATTTGCTGAAGAACAAGCCATAGTTCGTGTAGGAGCGCACCCTGTGCGCGATGCCCTTGGCTCACATCGACATCAGAGCATCGCGCACAGGGTGCGCTCCTACAGATACATGCGGCCATCCATGACTTCTGGCCTAAGCGGCAACGGGCAACAACGCCATAATCGGGGTTTCCTCCGCGGAGTCCCCCGATGCGCCGTCTTTCCCTCACTCTGCTTGCTGCCGGCCTGCTGGCCAGCGGCATCGCCAGCGCCGCCAACACCACGATTCCCGCCACGGCCGTAAAGACGGCCGAACAGCTGCGCGACAAGGCGCTGCACGACGACACTGCGTACAAGGTCACCGCCTCGCTGACCACCGAGGTCGGCGCCCGCCTGGCCGGCAGCCCGAACGACCAGCGCGCGCGCGACTGGGCCGTGGCGAAGTTCAAGGAGCTCGGCTACGACAAGGTCTACACCGAAGCGGTGACCTACCCGCTGTGGGAACGCCGCAGCGAGCACGCCGCGATCGTGGCGCCGTTCCCGCAGCCGTTGACGCTGACCGCGCTGGGCTATTCGGCCGGCACGCCGAAGGGCGGGCTGACCGCCGAGGTGGTGAAGTTCGACACGCTGGACGCGCTGAAGGCGGCCGACCCGGCCGGCATCAAGGGCAAGATCGTCTACGTCGGCTACCGCATGGAACGCGCGAAGGACGGCCACGGCTACGGCATGGGCTCGGCCGTGCGCACGATGGGCGCCGTGATCGCCCAGGCCAAGGGCGCCGCCGGCTACCTGCTGCGCTCGGCCGGTACCGACGCGCACCAGCGCGCCGCGCATACCGGCGTCACCGGCTTCCGCGACCCGGCCAAGGCGATCCCCGCCGCCGCGCTGACCAATCCCGATGCCGACCAGCTCGAACGCGTGCTGGCCTACGGCAAGCCAGTCACCTTGAAACTCGACCTCGACTGCGGCGTGACCGGCGAATACACCGGCGCCAACGTGATCGGCGAGATCACCGGCCGCAGGCATCCCGACCAGGTGGTGGCGATCGGCGGCCACCTCGACTCGTGGGACCCGGGCACCGGTGCAATCGACGACGGCGCCGGCGTGGCGATCGCGATGGCGGCCGGCAAGCTGATCCGCGACCTGCCGCAGCGGCCGGACCGCACGATCCGGGTGATCGCGTTCGCCAACGAGGAGATGGGCCTGTGGGGCGGCCGCGCCTACGCCGACAAGCATGGCGCCGAGGTGGCGAAGTTCCAGCTCGGCACCGAGTCCGACTTCGGCGCCGGCAAGATCTGGCGCATGAGCGCCAGCGTGAAGCCCGCGGCGCGCGATGCGATCGGCCAGATCGCCAGGGTGCTGGAGCCGGTCGGCGTGGCCTACGACGCCACCCGTCCCGGCGGCGGCGGTTCGGACCTGTCGCAGATGCACGCCAAGGGCATGGCCGCGCTGTCGCTGACCCAGGACGGCACGAAATACTTCGACTGGCACCACACCCCGAACGACACGCTGGACAAGATCGACCCCGCCGAGCTGGCGCAAAACGTGGCGGTGTACGCGGCGTTCTCGTACATGGCCGCGCAGGCGAATGGCGACTTCGGCTCCGCGCCGGGTGCGTTCGCGAAGGATGGCGCCGGCGAGTAATCCCGCCTTGCTCCCTCCCCTGCGAATGCAGGGGAGGGTTGTGACCGAAGGGAATCCCTTGCGGAGAGTGGGGTCGCTCTTCGCTGCAAGATCAAGAGCGAACCCCCTCCTACCTCCCCCTGCAAGCAGGGGGAGGAACCAAGCGCTACTTCGCGTAATACGACCCCGACGCCACCAGCGGCTCGGGGATGCAGAACGTCTTCGGCATCACGGCGATCGCGACCGGCACCAGCACTTCCTTCTCCACGCCGCCCACGCTGGCGCAGGAAGCGTCCGGCGGCAGCCGGTAGTGGATGATGCGCACGGTGTACTGCGGGCAGACGTCGGCGCAGGGGAATTCGGCGACCACCGGCACGCCGCGGTAGCGGCCCGCGTCCACCGTGCTATTCATCAGCGCGGCCTTGTCCCATGGCCTGCCGGCCCAGGCCTGCAGCGCCGCGGCATCCATTTGCGCTGGCATGCCGGCGCAGGCAGCGGCGCCGATGGCCATCCCGGCGACGGCGACGAATACGCTGACGACCGATACCAGGCTGCGCATGTCCGCTCCCTCGACGACGGAGCGGCCAGCCTAGCCGCCGTCGGGCGGACGCGGCAAGCTACTGCACCGGCAGCACCCTGCCCGACCGCTGGAAGCGCCGCTGCAGCCGGTCCATGGCGAGGTAGATCACCGGCGTCAGGTACAGCGTGAGCACCTGCGAGAACACCAGGCCGCCGACCACGGCCAGGCCCAGCGAACGGCGCACCTCGGCGCCGGCGCCGATGCCCAGCGCGATCGGCAGGGTGCCGGCGAAGGCGGCCATGGTGGTCATCATGATCGGGCGGAAGCGCACGCGGCAGGCATCGGCGATCGCCTGCGCCGGCGACATGCCTTCCTCGCGCTACCGCTCCAGCGCGAAGTCGATCAGCATGATCGCGTTCTTCTTGACGATGCCGATCAGCATCACGATGCCGACGAAGGCGAACAGGTCCAGCGAGGCGTGGAAGATCGCCAGGGTCAACAGCGCGCCCACCGCCGCCGCCGGCAGGCCGGACAGGATCGTCAGCGGGTGGATGAAGCTCTCGTACAGGATGCCCAGCACCAGGTAGATCACGAACACCGCCAGCAGCAACAGCATGCCCATGCCCTGCATGGACTGCTGGAACGCCTGCGCGGTGCCCTGCACGCTGCCGCTGATGGTCGCCGGCAGGCCCAGCTTGCCCATCACGCCGGTGATGCTGGTCACCGCGTCGCTGAGCGGCACGCCGGGCGCCAGGTTGAACGACACCGTCACCGCCGGCAGCTGGCCCTGGTGGTTCACCGTCAGCGCCTGCGGCTCGCGGGCGAAACTGGCCACCGCGCTGAGCGGCACCAGGCTGCCGCTGTTCGAGGTGACGTACAGCTGCGACAGCACCGCGGGGTCGTCCTGCAGCTTGCGCTCGACCTGCAGGATCACCCAGTACTGCGTGGCCGAACCGTAGATGGTGGAAATCTGGTTCTGGCCGAAGCCGATGCCCAGCGCGGCCTGCACCTGCGCCATGGTGAGGCCGAGCGGAGCCAGCCTGGCGCGGTCCACCTTGACCATGATCGAGGGGCTGTTGAGGTCGAGGTCGCTGGTGACGTCCTCGAAGCCCGGCAGCGCGGCGAACGCCCGGGTCACCTTGCCGCTCCATTCGTACAGCTGATCGAGGTTCACCGACTGCAGCGTGTACTGGTACTGCGCCTTGGACTGGCGCCCGCCGATCTGGATCGCCGGCGCGTTCTGGATGTAGCTGCGGATGCCCGCCACCGTGGCCAGCTTCGGCCGCAGCTCCTGGATGATGCCGTCCGGACCGAGCTTGCGTTCATGTGCCGGCTTCAGCAGCAGCAGGATCGAGCCATTGTTGATCGTGCTGCGCGCACCGCCGGCGCCCACGGTGGACATGTAGCCGGCGATGTTCGGATCCTTCGCCACGATGTCGACCAGCTGCTGCTGGCGCGCCAGCATGCCGTCGAACGACACGTCCTCCGGTCCTTCGGTATTGATCCGCAGCTGGCCGTTGTCGCCGGCCGGGATGAAATCCTTCGGCGCCACGTAAAACAGCAGCGCGGTGGCCAGCAGGCTCAGGCCGAAACCGGCCAGCACCAGGCGCGGGCGCTCCATGCACCAGCGAAGGCTGTCGGCGTAACCACGCTGCACGGCGCCGAAGCCGCGGTCGAAGCCGGCGATCAGCCAGTTCTTCCTGCTCTGGTCAGGGCCGTCGTGGTCGTGCGCCTTGACGAAGCGGCTGCAGAGCATCGGCGTCAGCGTGATCGCGACGATGCCGGAGATCAGGATCGCCACGCTGATCACCACCGCGAACTCGTGGAACAGCCGGCCCACGATGCCGCCCATGAACATCACCGGGATGAACACCGCGATCAGCGACAAGGTCATCGAGAAGATGGTGAAGCCGACCTCGCCGGCGCCCTGCAGCGCCGCCTCGTACGGCGGCACGCCCGCTTCCATGTGGCGCACGATGTTCTCCAGCATCACGATCGCGTCATCCACCACGAAGCCGACGGCCAGGGTCAGCGCCAGCAGCGAGAGGTTGTCCAGGCTGTAGCCCAGCGCGTACATCACGCCGAACGTGCCCAGCACCGAGATCGGCAGCGCCACCGCCGGGATCAGCGTGGCGGACAGGTTGCCGAGGAACAGGTAGATCACGAACACCACCAGCGCGCCGGCCAGCAGCAGGGTGAACTGCACGTCGTCGACCGAGTCGCGGATCGACTGCGAGCGGTCGTACAGCGTGTCCAGCGTGATCGACGGCGGCAGCCCGGCGCGGAAGCTGGGCAGCACCGCCTTGATCCGGTCCACCGTGGCCACCGTGTTCGCACCCGGCTGGCGCTGGATCGCCAGCACGATCGCCTGCTTGCCGTTGTACGAGCTGACGCGCTGGTCGTCCTGCACGCTGTCGCGCGCCCGGCCGATGTCGCCCACGTGCACCGGCGCGCCATTGCGGTACGCGACCACCACGTCGTTGTAGGCGGCCGCGCGCAGCAGCTGGCCGTCGCTGCGGATCGGCAGCTGCTGGCGCTTGCCGTAGAGCGAGCCGGTGGAGTGGTTGACGTTGGCGTCGGCGATGGCGTTCTGTACCTGGTCGATGCCGATGCCGGCAGCGGCCAGCCGATCCGGGTCCACGCTGATCCGCACCGCGTATTTCTGCGAGCCGTACACGTTCACCTGGGCCACGCCGTCGATCATCGACAGCTGCTGCGCCAGCTCGGTCTCGGCGTACTCGTCGACCTGGGTCAGCGGCAGCGTCGACGAGCTCATCGCCAGGTACAGGATCGCCGCGTCGGCCGGGTTGACCTTGCGGAACGTGGGTGGCGTGGTCATCTCCTTCGGCAGCTGGCGCAGCGCCGAGGAGATCGCCGACTGCACGTCCTGCGCCGCCGCGTCGATGTTGCGGTCCAGCGCGAAGCTCAGCGTGATCGAGGTGGAGCCCAGCGCGCTGGTCGAGCTCATCGAGCTGATCCCGGCGATCGTCGACAGCCGGCCCTCCAGCGGCGTGGCCACCGCCGAGGCCATCGTCTCCGGCGAGGCGCCCGGGAGATTCGCGCTGATGCTGATGGTGGGAAAGTCGACGTTCGGCAGCTCGTTCACCGGCAGCTGCGGATAGGCGATGAGGCCGAACACCAGCAGCGCCGTCATCAGCAGCGTGGTCATCACCGGGCGGCGGATGCAGAGCTCGGGGATGTTCATCGGCGCGGAGCCTGCCTGACGGTGACGGTGCTGCCGTCGACCAGCAGCATCTGGCCTTCGGTGACCACCTGCTCGCCGGCCTGCAGGCCCTTGTCGATGACGGTGCGCCCGGCGCTGGTCGGGCCGGGAGTGACGTAGCGCTGCTGCACCTTGCCGTCGGCACCGAGCACGAACACGAAACTGCCGCTGCTGGAACTCTGCAGCGCATGCACCGGCACGCTGACCGCGTCGGCGAGGCGCGTGGTGGGCAGCACCACCTGCACGAACTGGCCCGGGGTGAGCCGGTGCCCGGCGTTGTCGAAGCGCGCCTTCAGCACGATGGTGCCGGTGGTGGCGTCGACCGCGTTGTCGATGAACTCCAGCGTGCCGGTGAGTGGTGCCGCGCGGTCACCGGAAACCGCCACCTGCACGGCGAGCGCGCCCTGCCGCTGCGCGGCGCGCACGGCGGGCAGGCTGTCCTCGGGGATGTTGAACGCCACGCGCACCGGCTCGACCTGGTTGAGCACCACGATGTCGGTGCTGTCGGCGCTGATCTGCGCGCCCGGCCATGCCAGCGGCGCGCCGGCGATGCCGTCGAACGGGGCGACGATGCGCGCGTAGTCGAGCTGGGTCTGCGCCAGCTCCTGCGCCGCCCGGTCGCTCTGCAGGGTGGCGCGGGCCACCGCCAGGTTGGCCTGGTACAGGTCGTAGTCCGCCTTCGAGACGAAGCCCCTGGCCAGCATGTCGGCGTAGCGCCGCTGGTCGGCCTGCGCCTTCTGCAGCAGCGCCTGGTCGCGCGCCACGCTGCCGCGCGCCTGGTCCAGCTGCGCTTGCAGCAACCGCGGGTCGATCTGCGCCAGCACGCTGCCCTTGCGCACCAGTGCGCCGGGCGTGAACGACAGCGACTGGAGCTGGCCGGAGACCCGCGCACGCAGGCTCACCGTCGACCACGCCTCGACCCGGCCGACCAGCTTCAGCGAAAGCTCGACGTCGCCCCGGGTGGCGCTGGCCACCTCGACCGGCACCGCCGCTGGCGCCCTGGCGGCCTTGCCGCTGTCGCCGGTGCCGCGGCCGAAGTGCAGGGCCAGGGCGACCGCCAGCAGGACGGCCAGCACCAGGACGATTTTTTTCCGGGACATGCGCGGGGGTTGCTCGATCTTCGCGCCACGCACGGTGGCAATGGCGGGGTTCTGGTGCGGCAAGAGGCGCCACGGGCGCCGACGACGATGCATCAGTTTTGTTACAACGCGTGCGGCGGCCGCGGGTTGACCCGCCGCAGGCCACGCCGGCCCCCTACTATGCTGCGGATCGTGCCGCGGATGACCCCGACCAATGGCACTGGCCGGCACGCCACGGGCACGGATCAGGGACTGCCGCTGTCGCCCTGCTCCAGCGCCTGCAGGTTGTCCTTGATCCGGCCGATCACCGCCAGCGCCTGCTGCAGTTCGTCGTGGCCGATGCCGCGGGTGGCGTCCTTGCGCAGCTCGCGCGCGATGAGCTCCATGTCGCCCACGATCACCCGCGCCTGCTCGGTGACGTACAGCCGCCAGGCGCGGCGGTCCTTCGGGTCGGGCCGGCGCTCGACGAAGCCGGCCGTCTGCAGCCGGTCGATCACCCGGCCCACCGCGATCGGCTCCATTTCCAGGAACTCGGCCAGCTCGGTTTGCCGCAGGCCCTCGCGGTGGTACAACACCTTGGTCGCGCGCCATTGCGCGCGGGTCAGCCCGAATTTCACCGCGCGCCGGTCGAAGTGCTTGCGGAACAGCAAGGTCACGTCGCTGAGCAGGTAGCCGAAGGAGATGTCTTCCGTTTTCGCCATGGTCCGTTGCCACTCCGCCGCGCCCGAATGCCCGCCCGAAGCATAAGCCAAGCCGTCAGCTCCCGCGAAGCCATGCCTATCCGGATCATCCACGCCGACATCACCCGCCTGCCCGTGGACGCCATCGTCAATGCGGCCAATCCCGGCTTGCTCGGCGGCGGCGGCGTGGACGGCGCGATCCACCGCGCGGCCGGGCCGGCCCTGCTGCAGGCCTGCCGGGCGTTGCCCGAATCCGCCCCCGGCGTGCGCTGCCTCACCGGCGAGGCGCGCATCACGCCCGGCTTCGCGCTGCCCGCACGCTGGGTGATCCACACGGTGGGGCCGGTCTGGCGCGGCGGCGACAAAGGCGAGGCCGAACTGCTGGCGCGCTGCCATCGCAACGCGCTGCGCCTGCTGCGCGAACGCCGGCTGGGCAGCATCGCGTTCCCGGCGATCAGCTGCGGCGTCTACGGCTACCCCGCCGAGCAGGCCGCCGCCGTGGCCACAGCCACCCTGCGCGACGAGCTGGCCCGCGAGGACAGCATCGAGGTGACGCTGTGCTGCTTCAGCGATGCCATGCGCGCGGTGTTCCAGCGCGCGCTGGCGCCGTAGGGCGGGTACAGCCCGCCGGCTTCCCACCGAGCGGGCGCAGAGCGGCGGGCAGTGCCCGCCCTACGGCGCGAGCCGTTCAATGCAGCTTGAACGGATACAGCGGCGGTAGGCCAGTGTCCTCGCCGGTCGCCTCCGCGGCACGCCAGGCGAAGCCGCGCTTGAAGGCCTGCGCCAGGTTCGTCCCGGTATTCGCCCCACTGTCCGGCGACGGCGTTCCGGCGTAGTGGCGTTGCTGCAGGGCGGCGATCGCACCGCGCTGCGCCGCGTCGTCGAGTGCTGCCGACAGCTCACCCAGATGCTGGATCATCGGCCGCTCCGCACGCGCCCAGGCCAGCAGGGTGCGTACCTGCGCGGCAGGGTCGTTGCCGCGCGCCACGGCGAGGAAGGCCAGCCGGCCGCTGCGTGCCGAAGGGCGCGCCGCTACCGGCGCCGGCATCGGCGATGCGCGCCGGCGACGCCACCACCACCAGGCCAGCACACTGAGCAGCCACAGGCCGAAACTGGCCAGCGCGATCCGACGCCATGGCGTGGCCGGCATCGCGGCCGTCGCGGTCAACGCCGGAACCTCGCCGTGTGCGGCCGGGGCCGTCGCGGCGGGCGATGCGGCGGCGGTACCGACCGCCGGCAGCACGGTGACGGTGTGCGCGGGGATCTGCGCCACCTCCATCCGGTCGGTCAGCACGTTCCACCACTTCAGCGTGGTGGCGGGGATGGTCAGCGTGCCGGCGCGCTCGGGCACGACCGCGAACGCCTGCTGGCGCCGGCCGGTGATCCACTGGCCGTCCTGGCGGTTGCCGGTGACCGGCTTGTCCGGGTACACGGTGGCGCCATCCAGCGGCGGCAGGCTCAGCGCCGGCAGCGCCTCGTACGACAGGCCGGTGGCCTGCAGGTCCATGGTGAGGTTGAGCGGCTGGCCGACCCGCGGCGGCGCATCCTGCGCGGTGGGCCAGCCGTCCAGGCCCAGGCTCAGCTGGCGCGCCGGCAGCCACGCGCTGGCGCCCCAGCCGGCCGGCGCCGGTTTCACCTCGATCGTCTGCGCCGGCGCGCTGGCGCTGACCGGAACGGTGGCGCCGAAGAAGCTGCTCGGGTCACGCGGATCGGCCGCCTCGCCCTGGAAATCCATTGCAGGGATCTCGATCCTGCCGGCATGCTGGGGGATCAGCGCGTAGCGCAGCTCCAGCACGTGATAGCTGCGGCCGCCGCGCACGGTGTCGTAGTTGAGGCCCTTGCCGAGCGGGCTGACCTCCACGCCATCGATCTGCGGCATGTCCGGCGCGTCGCCGCCGATGCGGCCGGCGTAGTACAGCCGCACCGCATACGTCAGCTGCTGGCCGACGTAGCCTTGCGCCGGCTCGACCTGCGACTCCATGAAGACGTCCTGGTGCGTCGCCGCGGCCGCAGCCGGATCCGGCGCGGCCACCTCGAGCTGCAGCGGCGCAGTGCGGCCACCGGCCACGCTCAGCGCGGGGATCTGCAGCGTACCGGTGTGGCGCGGGCGCAGCGCCACGCCGAAGACCAGCGCGGAGCTGGCCCTGCCGTTGATCACGCTGAGGCTGCTGTTCTGCGAGGTGCTCAGCACCTGGAAATCCGGCGCCAGGGCGCGCAGGTCGGGCGTGGCGACGTCGCCGGTGTCGCCGTCCACGCGCACGTTCAGCGTCACCGTCTCGCCCAGCTGCACGTGGTCGCGATCCAGCGTGGCGGTCACCTCGGCGGCGCCGGCCAGCGCGGGAATCCAGGCCAGCATCAGCAGACAGCTGCACACGACACGTCGGAGCTTCACGGCTGTTGATCCTCGCTCGGTGCGCCACCGTGGCGCTGCTGGTATTCCAGTTCGAACTTGCGCCGCAGCAGGGCGCCGGGATCGTCCGGCACGCGCTGCAGGGCGTGGCGCAGGTCGGCCGGCAGCTTCGCCTGCGGATCGTCCTCGGCCGGCGCGCCGAGCTGGTGCTCCGACGGGCGCTCGCCCGGCCTGGCCAGCGCCGCGTCCATCTGCCGCTTCAGCGCCTGCCGGGCCTGCTCCGCCTGCGCCCGCTGCTCGGCCTGCTGCTGCGCGGTCTGCGGCGCGGGCTGGTCGGCGCCGCCCGACTCCGACTTGCCCTGCCGCGATTCATCCTTGCCGGAGGGATCCTGCGATTGCGACTTGCCGTCCTGGCCCGACTGGCCGGACGGCTCGGCGTTCTCCGCTGCGGATGACGGGTTCTTCGCATCCTGCTTGCCGGTCTTGCCCTGCTCGCCCGGCGACGATGCGTTCTTCTGGCCGTCGTGGCCCTCGTGCTGCTTCTGGTCCGACGGCTGCGGGTGCTGCCGGCGCAGCCAGTCCTCGACCGCCTGGCGGTTCGCCCTGGCGTCGGCATTGGCCGGGTCGAGTTGCAAGGCGTGGCCGTAGGCGGCGATCGCCTGCGGGTACGCGCCCTGTTTCGCCAGCGTGTTGCCCAGGTTGTACGCCGCATCGCTGCCGGGCGCCTGCGGCAGTGCCTGCGCCGCCGCGGCGTAGTCGCCGGCGCGATACGCGGCGGCGCCGCGCCAGGCGGGATCGCGCGCAAGCTGCTGCGCGCGCTTCGCGTTGCCATGGCGCAATGCCTGCGCGGCCTGCTGGTCGGGTCGTTGCCACAGGTCCTGCCAAGTGGTGGCCGACGCCGTGCCCGGCAACAAAGGCAGCAGCACCCATGGCAGCAACAGCAGCCAGCCGCGGCGGAACGCCAGCGCCACCAGCGGCAGCAGCGGCAGCAGCAGCCAGGCGCCGCGATCCTGCCACTGGTCGCCATGCTGGCCGTCCGCCAGGGTCGCCTTCGCGCTGCGCAGTTGCGCGTGCAGCGCGTCGATATCGCCCCGGTCCGTCGTCATCGCCACGTAGCGACCGCCGCCGGCCGCCGCCAGCGCCGCCAGCGCCGCGTCGTCGCGGCGGGCCAGCAGCATGCCGCCCTGCGCATCGCGCAGGAAGCCGCCGTCGGGCATGGGTACCGGCCCGCCCTGCGGCGTGCCCACGCCGAGCACGGAGACCTGCACGCCGGCCGCACGTGCCTTGCGCGCGGCCGCGTCGGCGGCCGCATCGGCCTGGTCGGTGATCAGCACCAGCGAACCGCCGCCGGCCTTGCCGTCACGGACCAGCGCCGCACCGCGCTCGATCGCCGCCGCCGCGTTGTCGCCATCCACCGGCATGGTGTCCGGCGCCATCGCGTCGAGCAGGTCATCGAGGCTGTTCGCATCGGCAGTCAGTGGCGCCACCACGAACGCTTCGCCGGCGTAGCCGACCAGGGCGTTGAGGCCGTCCTGGTTGGCGTGCAGCAGGTCGCGCGCCTTGTAGCGCGCACGATCGAGCCGGCTCGGCGCCACGTCGCGCGCCAGCATGTGCTGCGACAGCGAGATCGCCACCACCTGCGCGGCACGACTGGCGTACAGCGGCTGCTCGACGCGGCTCCAGGCCGGCCCGGCCAGGGCCAGCGCGCACAGCGTCCAGCCCAGCGCGAACAGCCAGAGCGGCAGGCTGCGCCTGCCCTCCCGGCCGCTCAGCAGGTGCGGCAGCAGCTCGGCGTCGACCAGCCGCGATAATTCGAGCTGCGCCGTGCTGCGCCGCGTGCCCAGCCAGCCGAGCAGCGGCAGCGCGAGCAAGGCGGCCAGCCACCACGGCCGCAGGAAATGGAACTGCTGCAGCAACTCGCTCATGCCGGCAGCCCCCGCGCGCGCGCGAAGCGGCGCGGCACGATCGCCAGCAGCAGCAGCGCGATCGCCGCGAGCAGCGGCCAGCGGAACAGCTCGTGGCGCGGGCGCAGGCTGGGGCCGCGCTGCGGCATCGGTTCCAGCGCGTCGATCGCGCGGTAGGCCTCGGCCAGCTCGCCGCTGTCGGTGGCGCGGAAGAAGCGCCCGCCGGTCTGCGTGGCGATGTCGGTGAGCATGCCGGCATCGAGGTCGGCAGAAGGATTGACCAGCTGGCTGCCGAAGAAACCGGGGATGCGCATGCGCGTGGCGCCGATGCCGATGGTGTAGATGCGCACGCCGGCGGCCTTCGCCGCACGCGCCGCATCGCGCGGCGAGATGCTGCCGGCATTGTTGACGCCATCGGTGAGCAGCACCAGCACGCGCGCCTGCTCGGGCAGCGTGGCCAGCCGCTTCACCGCCACCGCAATGGCGTCGCCGATCGCCGTCTCGGTGCCGGCCAGCCCCACCGCCGCGCCCTGCAGTTGCGCGCGCACGGCGCCGAGGTCGTAGGTCAGCGGCGTCACCAGGAAGGCCTGGCTGCCGAACAGGACCAGGCCCATCTCGTCGCCGCCGCGGCGATCGATGAAGTCGCCGGCGATCGCCTCCACCGCACCGAAGCGGCTGACCGGTTGCCCGGCCAGCTGCATGTCCTCGGTGCGCATGCTGCCGGACAGGTCCACCGCCAGCATCAGCCCGCGCCCGCTGCGCTGCTGCGTCTGCGGCGGCCCGATCCACTGCGGTCGCGCCGCCGCGGCCAGCAGGCACAGCCAGGCCAGCGCCAGCAGCCACGGCGTGGCGCCATGCGCGCGGTTGCCGGCGACGACGGCCAGCCGCACGCCAGGCTGCGGCAGGCGCAGCGCCTGCCCCGGCGCGGCCGGGCGCAGCCAGCGCCGCAGCAGCCACGGCAGCGGCAGCAGCACGATCACCCACGGCCAGGCGAACTCAGGCATCGGCATGCTCCGTCGCGGACGGTTTCCAGCTCGCTGGTTTCAACGCCAGCCGCAGCCACGTCCGCACGGCCGCCACGCTGGCTGCATGGTCGAACGATGCGGGGAGTCGATAGATCCGCTGGTCCAGCGCCAGCAGTTGCTGCAGCGTGGCGGCGTCGACCGGCACCCGCGCCAGCGTCTGCCGCCAGGCGTCGCCGCGTTGCCGCGCAGCCTGCGCGTCATGCTGGCGCGCCACGCGACGCAGCAACTGGTGCAAATCGCTCGCCAACGCGAGCCCATCGCCATCGCGCCGGTGCTGCCCGGCGATCCGCTCGAGTTCGTCCAGCACCTGCCGGTGCCGGTGCAACACACGGCGCCGCCGGCGCCACCACCCGATGCCGAGCAACGACAATGCCAGCAGCAGCACCGCCAGCATCCACCAGCCCGGTGCCGGCGGCCACCAGGACGGCGCGGGCGGCAGGTGGATCTCGCGCAGCTGCGGGCCGGGCGATGGCACGGGCGGCGGCATCATCGCGCTGTTCTCCGCGCACCGAGCAGGCTGCTGACCGCATCGAACGCATCGGCAGCGGTGTCGATGCTGTTCCAGCGCAGGCCCAGCGATTGCGCCAGCTCGCCCAGCCGCGCCGGGCCGGCGCCCAGCGCCTGCCGGAAGTCGCTGCGTTGGCGTTCGGACTGCAGCAGTACTTCGCAGCGCTCGCCGGCGTGTTCGAACGGGTAGCGCCCCGGCGGCGCCGGCGCCAGTTCGAGCGGATCGGCCACCACCAGCACGCTGACGCCGGCGTGTCGGCCCAGGTCGAGCAGGCGCTGCCGGGCCAGCGCGTCGCCGCTGAAGCCGTCGCTGACCAGCAGCACGCGGCTGGCGCCGTGCAGCACGCGGCTGGCGCGGGCCAGGGCGTCGGACAACGGCTC
This sequence comes from Rhodanobacter sp. FW101-FHT13A11, assembly GCF_058790335.1. Classification (NCBI taxonomy): domain Bacteria; kingdom Pseudomonadati; phylum Pseudomonadota; class Gammaproteobacteria; order Lysobacterales; family Rhodanobacteraceae; genus Rhodanobacter; species Rhodanobacter sp. FW101-FHT13A11. The sequence goes on from NZ_JBYTCN010000001.1 coordinate 285,949, forward strand.
GACCCGGTCGGACACCGGCTGCGCATCCCATTCGGCCAGCGCGCCGCACACCGCCAGCGCGCCGCGCGGCCCGGCCTGCGGCCGCAGCAGTGGGTCGCCGTGGCCGAACGCCATCACCCCGACCCGCTCGCCGGCGCGCACCGCGTACCACGCGGCGGCGGCGGCGGCGCGCGCCGCCTGCACCGACTTGAAGCGCACGCGGGTACCGAAGCGCATGCTGGCGTGGGTGTCGAGCAGGATCAGCAGGCAGCCTTCGCGGTCCTCCTGGAACAGCTTGGTGTGCAGCTTGCCGCTGCGCGCGGTGAGCCGCCAGTCGAGCCGGCGCACGTCGTCGCCGGCCTGGTACACGCGCGACTCGGCGTAGTCCATGCCGCGGCCGTACAGACGGCTGGACTGCTGGCCGCTGCGCGCGGCGCGGCTGAGCAGCGGCGCCATGCGCGCGCGACCGACCCGCGCGCGCAGCGCCAGCAGCTCGGACAAGGCGACCCGGCTGCGGCCATCGCCCTCCGCACGGTGTGACGCGGCAACGTTCACGGCAGCGGCACGAGATCCAGCAGGCGGGCTATCACCTGGTCCGGACGCACGCCCTCGGCTTCCGCCTCGTAGCTGAGCAGCACGCGATGGCGCAGCACCTCGTGGGCGATCGCGTGCACGTCCTCGGGCAATACGTAGTCGCGCCCCGCCAGCCACGCCTGCGCGCGCGAGCAGCGGTCCAGCGCGATGGTGGCGCGCGGGCTGCCGCCCCAGGCGATCCAGCGCTTCAGCTCGGGCCCGTAGCGGCCGGCATCGCGGGTGGCCAGCACCAGCTGGGTCAGGTATTCCTCCAGCGCCGGCGCCATGTGCACCGCCATCGCCGCATCGCGCGCGGCGAACACGTCGGCCTGGCTCAACAAGGCCGGCGGTGCGGCGACTGGATGGGCGCGACGGCTGGCCTGCTCGCGCGCCAGCTTGAGGATCGCCAGTTCGGCGGCGGCATCCGGATAGCCGATCGTCACGTGCATCAGGAAACGATCGAGCTGGGCTTCCGGCAGGGTGAACGTGCCCTCCTGCTCGATCGGGTTCTGCGTGGCCATCACCATGAACAGTTCGGGCAGCGGCCAGGTGCGGCGGCCAACGGTGATCTGTTGCTCGGCCATCGCCTCCAGCAGCGCCGACTGCACCTTGGCCGGCGCACGGTTGATCTCGTCGGCGAGGATGATGTTGTGGAACAGCGGGCCGCGCTCGAACTCGAAGCTGCCCGACTGCGGACGGAACACGTCGGTGCCGGTGAGGTCGGCCGGCAGCAGGTCGGGGGTGAACTGCACGCGGTGGAAATCCGCCTCGATCCGCGCCGCCAGCGCCTTCACCGCGGTGGTCTTGGCCAGGCCGGGGGCGCCCTCGACCAGCAGGTGGCCGTCGGCCAGCAAGGCCACCAGCAGGCAGTCGATCAGGTGCGGCTGGCCGATGATGCATTGCTGCAGGTCGCCGCGCAGCTGCACGAACGACTGCTGCAGGCGGGTCGGCGGGTGGGTTTCGGGCATGTCCATGTAGGGTTCCGTGCTTGGCGTGACAACGGCATGGCCTCGCGTGCATAGCAGGTAGTTGCGGGGCCGGGCGGCGTGCTACAGACCATCGCCGGCGCCGGAAGTTTAGTCCGCCCGGCACCGCCCCGTCGGACGACGCAAAAAAAGAGGCGGCCGAAGCCGCCTCTTTCGATGCATGCGCGCCGGGCCTATTGCAACGAGGCGCTGAGGATGCGCGGCGTCACGAAGATCAACAGCTCGGCCTTGGTGTTCGTCCGCGAGGTCTTGCGGAACAGCACGCCGACGCCGGGGATGTCGCCCAGGCCGGGCACCTTGGTCATCGTGTTGGCCTTGTTGATCTCGTAGATGCCGCCCAGCACTACCGTCTGCCCGTTGTCGACCAGCACCGAGGTGTTGATCTCGCGGGTGTCGATGGTCGGGATCTTGCCGCTGCCCGGTGCGTCGACGTAGCCGGCGAGCGCATCCTTCTTGACGTTGATCATCAGGTAGACGCGGTTGTCGGCGGTGATCGTCGGGGTCACCTTCAGTTCCAGCACGGCGTCCTTGAACTGCACCGTGGCGGTGCCGCTGCCGGCGCCGCTGCCCGCGCTGTTCTGGAACGTGACGTAGCCGATTTCCTGGCCCTGGCGGATCACGGCTTCCTGCTGGTTCGCGGTGATCACCCGCGGGCTGGAGATCACCTCGCCGCGACCCTCGGTCTGCGCGGCGGAGAGCTCCAGGTCGATCGCGTAGTTGGCGCCGAGGATGGCCAGGCCGAAGGTTCCGGCCGCCGGGCTGACCGGCAGGTTCACGTTGAGGCCGCCGCTGGTCACGTTGCCGCCGCCGAGGCCCGCGGTCAGGGCCGGCGTCGCCGCGGCGGCGTTCTGGAACTGGGTGTTGTTCACCCGGCCGGTGACGCCGAACTTCGTGCCCAGCTCGCGGGTGAAGTCGTCGGAGGCGACCACGATGCGCGACTCGATCAGCACCTGCTGCACCGGCTTGTCCAGCACGGCGATCAGTTCACGCAGCTGCTTGATCTTCTCCGGCGTGTCGTTGAGCAGCAGCGTATTGGTGCGCGTGTCGAACGACACGCTGCCGCGCGGCGACAGGAAGCCGCGTTGGGTGCTGGCGCCGCCGCCGGCGCCGCCGCCGCCCTGCATGCTGCCGCTGGTCAGCAGCTTGGCGATGTCCGCCGCCTTGCCGTAGCTGATCGGCACGTAGTCGGTGACCAGTTCGGCGGTGTCCTGCGCCTTCAGCTTGGCGTCGGCCACGTCCTGCTCGTACTTGGCCAGCTCGGCCTGCGGCGCGACCCACACCACGTTGCCGTTGCGGCGCTTGTCCAGGCTCTTGGCGCGCAGGATCACGTCCAGCGCCTGATCCCACGGCACGTTGACCAGGCGCAGCGTGACGCTGCCGCCGACGCTGTCGGAAGCGACCAGGTTGAGGCCGGAGATGTCGGCGATCAGCTGCAGCGCCGAGCGCACCGGGATGTCCTGGAAGTTGAAGGTGACGCGCTTGCCGTTGTAGTTCGGCTCCTGGGTGAGCCGAGCCAGGCGATCGGCCGGCTTGTCCTCGGCCCTCTTCGGCGCCACTTCCACCACGTACTGGTTGGCGGTCTGGTAGGCGGAGGTCTCGACGTTGCCCTTGACCGCGATTTCCATGCGTGCGCCGCCGCCGGCGCCGGCGTGGGTGACGATGGACTGCACCGGCGTGGCGAAGTCCATCGTATCCAGGCGCTGGGCCAGGTTGGCCGGCAGGCTCGCATGGTCGATGGTGACCAGCACCTTGTCGCCCTTGCGGGTCATGTCGGCGTTCGCGCCGCTGCCGCTGAAGTCGATCAGCACGCGGCCTTCGCCGTTCGGACCGCGACGGAAGTCGATGTTGGAGATGGCCGGGCCGTTCGAGGCCGAAGGCAGCGCCTTGGTCGGATCGATCGTGGACGCAGTGGTGACGGCCTGGTTCGCGCTGCCGTTGTCGACCGTCAGCACCAGGCTGTTGCCATCGACCCGCGAGCGGTAGCTCGACTCGCGCATCAGCTCGACCACCACGCGGGTGCGGCCGCCGGCCGACACCGCGGACACGCCGGAGGTCGAGCCCTTGCCGATGTCCAGGTGCCGCGGCGCCGCGTTGTCGGTGTCGGAGAAATCGACCGCGATGCGCGGTGGGTTGTTCGTGGTGAAGATCTTCGGCTGCGGCACCGGGCCGCCGCCGAAGTCCATGCGCAACTCGACGCCGCCGCCGGGCAGCGCGTCGTAGCTGATGTTCTTCAGCGTGGTGGTGGCGGCCACCGCGACGCTGGCCCAGGCGGCGCCGACGATCAGCAGGCACATCGACAAGTAACGGCACGCATGGCGCATGACACGGCCCCGGACGGATTGGATATGGTTGGTCATTGCATCAGCCCCTGTGTTTCCTATTTCGCGTCGAGCGCGATGCTGGCGGGACGTTCCATCCAGCCACCATTACCGTTGGACACCAGCTCGACCAGGTCGATGTGGTCTTCGCTGATTGCCGTGATGTGCCCGTAGTTCTGGCCCATGTACTCGTTGACATGGACACGGTGGATCACGCCACCCGGATCCTTGACCAGCACTTCCATGCCCACACCGGTACCGACGGTGCCGACCATCTTCAGGCTGTCCAGCGCGAACAGTTCCAGCGGCTGCTTGGCCCGGTTGGCATCCGGACGCGGGCCGCTGGCGGCGTTGCTGTTGTTGTCCAGTTCGGCCGTGCTCGGGCTGAACGGATCACGCCGGTCCTGGTCGTTGTAGGTGAAGGTCTCGAAGGTCTTGATCACCGGCAGCGGCTGGATCGGCGCGCCCTTCTTGGCCTTTTCCTGCGCCACCCAGGCGCGCAGGTCGGACATGCCGCGGGTGCAGCCGGCCAGCACCAGCGCGGCACCCAGCAGCAGCGCCAGTCGCAGGATCCGGGCGGGTTTGATGGCAGCAGACTTCTTCATCACTTCGCCCCCCCGGCCTTCTTGCCCTTGCTCGCGGCGGCGCTCTCTTCGTCATCCAGGTAGCGGTAGGTCTTCACGGTGCCCTGCAGTACCAGCTGGCCGCTCGCGGTACCGTCCTTGCCCGGCGACTTCGGTGTCAGCGAGACATCGTGCAGGGTCAGGATCACCACCCGCGGCAGCGACGCCACGCCGCTGATGAACGTGCCGAACTGGTGGTAGGTGCCGGTGAAGCGCAACGCGATCGGCTTCTCCGCGTAGAAGTCCTTCGGCGTCTCCGGACCGGGCTGGAACAGGTCGCTCTCCAGGCCAGCCGCCTGCGCGGTCTGCGAGATGTCGATCAGCAGCTCGGGCATCTCGGTCTTGCTGGGCAGCTGGCGCAGCAGTTGGCGCAGCATGTCCTGCATCTCGTCGAGCTGCTGCTGCAGCGCTTCGAGGTTGACCGACTTCGCCTGCTTGGTGGAGAACTCCTGCTTGAGCTGGTCTTCCTTGCCGGCCAGGGCCTTCAGGCTGTCCTGCTGGCCGCTGACGAAGAAATACCAGCCGACCAGCAGCACGGCGCCGAGCAGCAGCGCGGTGAAGAAGATCTTGACCGATTGCGGCCAGCCACCGACGTTGTTGCGGTCGAGGTTCCGGATATCGTGGAGGAAACTCATGATCCGGCACCTCCCTTGGCGGCGGCCGCACTCACCGGCTTGGCTTCCGTCGCGGGCGCCGCCGTCGTGGCCGGCTTCGCCGGCGCGACGACGGCCTTCGCCGCTGCGGCGACCGAGGCCGGCACCGCGGGAGCCGCGCCGGAACTGCTGCCGGCCGGCAGCACCGGGGCCTTGCCGGCGTCGTTCTCGTCGGCCTTCGGCTTGTTCAGCAATACGTTCAGGCCGAACACGTACGGCATGCGGCTGCCGTTATGGGTGTTTTCGGTCTTGCGCAGGTCGGCATGCCCCATCCACGGCGAGCCCTCGATGTTGCGCATGTATTCGGCGACGCTGGCGTTGGACTGGGCCACGCCGTCGAGCGACATCGACTGGCCGTTCTGCTTCAGTCCGCTCAGCCGGGCGCTGGCCGGGATCGTCTTCACCAGCTCGTCGAACAGGTGCACCATCTGCGAGCGGTCGGCCTGCAGCTGCTCGATGATCTGCTTGCGCGCCAGCAGGTGCTCGCGCACCTTTTCCAGATCCTTGATCTTCGCGATGCGCACGTCGAGCTGCTTGATCTCGGTCTGCAGGTACGTGTTGCGCTCGTTCTGGTTGTCGATGCGCTGGTCCATCCAGAAGATCCACAGCAGCAGCACGCCAAGGCCCACCACGAAGGCGGCGGCGAGCTGCATGTAGAACTCGCGCTCGCGCTGCTTGCGGCGCTCGGCGCGCCACGGAAGTAGATTGACGTGTGCCATCAGTCGAAGCTCCTCAAGGCGAGGCCGACCGCAATCATCAATGCGGGGGCGTCCTGCGCCAGCGACTGTGCCTGTACCCGTGGCGACAGCGACATGCGGGCCAGCGGATTGGCGACGATGCAGGACACGCCGAGCTGCTCCTCCAGCATCGGGCCGAGCCCCTCGATCGAGGCGCAACCACCGGCCAGTACCACCTGGTCAACCTTGCTGAATTCGCTGCCGGCGAAGAAGAACTGCAGCAGGCGGCTGATCTGCTGGATCAGCGATTCCTTGAACGGCTCCAGCGCCTCGGTCTCGTAGGACTCAGGCAGGCCGCCCTTGCGCTTGGCGCGGCCGGCCTCCTCGTAGGAGAGCCCGAAGCGGCGCATGATCTCGTCGGTGAGCTGCTTGCCGCCGAAGACCTGCTCGCGCAAGTAGATCGTGCGCTGGTTGCGCAGCACCGACAGCGTGGTCATGGTGGCGCCGATGTCGACCACCGCCACCAGCGCGTCGCGGCCCACGTTGAGCTGGTCGGCGATCATCGCGAAGGCGTTCTCCATCGCGAACGCCTCGACGTCGACCACCGAGGCGGCGAGTCCGCCCAGGTCCAGCGCGGCCACGCGCATGTCGACGTTCTCGGTGCGCGAGGCGGCCAGCAGCACGTTGTTCATGTCGGGGCTGTCGCGTACCGGGCCGAGCACCTCGAAATCGAGGCTGATCTCGTCGATCGGGTACGGGATGTACTGGTTCGCCTCGACCTGGATCTGGCCTTCCAGGTCGTCCTCGGAAAGATCGGCGCTCATCGGGATGACGCGGGTGATCACGGCCGACCCGGCCACCGCTGCCGCCGCATGCTTGAGCTTGGATCCCGAGCGCGCCAGCGCGCGGCGGATCGCGTCACCGACCGCCTCGACCTCGACGATGTTCTTCTCGACCACGGCATTGGGCGGCAGCGGTTCGACCGCGTAATGCTCCACGCGATAACGGCCGCCCGCCTGACTGAGCTGCAGCAGCTTGACGGCAGTCGAACTAATGTCGACACCCATCAACGCCGGCTTCTTCGGTGTAAAGAGCCCCACGGTGTTTCCCCCTTGCCGCTGACGCCCATGGCCAGGATCCTGGCGGGGTGCGCAATGGCATTAAATCTAAAAATTGACGCAATGGCAACGGCCTACAGGAACTTTCTCAAGTAATTGGCGTGATGTCGGCCACATTTGCGCCATCGGCCCTGCGCTGGCCCGACCCTTGCTTTGGCGGATCACGCCTCAGTGCGGCAAATACTGCTACATCTATACTCCGCCATGTTTTGACTCAGGTCTCGCTATCCCCCACACCATGCAAATTTTCCGACGTTTGTTGCGCTGGGTCCTGATCCTGGCGTTTTCCGGCTTGCTCCTGGCAGTTCTTGCGGTCGGTGTGGCGTACTGGCTGATTGCCCCCCGGCTCCCCTCGGTAGCCGAGTTGAAGAACTATCCGATGCAGGTGCCGCTGCGGGTGCTCAGCGCCGACGGCAAGCTGATCGCCACCTTCGGCGAGACCCGGCGCATCCCGGTGGGCATCGAGCACGTACCGGACCGGCTCAAGCACGCCGTGCTGTCGGCCGAGGATGCGGACTTCTACCACCACCCGGGCGTGGACTGGCACGGCATCGCGCGCGCCGGCTGGCACGTCGTCGTCACCGGCGGCGACAAGGGTCCCGGCGGCTCCACCATCACCCAGCAGGTCGCTCGCAACTTCTTCCTCAGTCCGGAGAAGCTCTACTCGCGCAAGCTCACCGAGATCTTCATCGCGCTGCGCATCGAGCATGAGCTGAGCAAGGACCAGATCCTCGAGCTGTATCTCAACAAGATGTTCCTCGGCCACCGCTCCTACGGCGTGGCCGCGGCGGCCGAGTACTACTATGGCAAGACGCTGGACCAGCTGAGCGTGGCCGAATGCGCGATGATCGCCTCGACCTTCCAGCTGCCCTCGGCGGTCAACCCGATCAACAGCCCGAAGCGCGCACTCGCGCGGCGCAACTGGGTGCTGGGCGAGATGCTGCGGCACGACTACGTCACCAAGGCGGTCTACGAGCAGGCGATCGCCGAGCCGAACCGCGCCTATCCGCACGAGCAGCCGATCGAGGTGGACGCGCCCTACCTCGCGGAAATGGTGCGGCGGCAGGTGCTCGACCGCTTCGGCAACGATGCGCTCACCGAGGGCTACGTGGTCTGGACCACCGTGCCGAGCGGGCGCCAGCAGGCTGCCCTGGAAGCCGTGCGCAACGGGCTGGTCGCCTACGACCGCCGGCACGGCTGGCGTGGGCCGGAGGCCCATCAGGACCTGCCCGCCGACGCGGGCGAGGCGGATTTCGACCGCGTCCTGTCCGGCTACGGCAGCGTCTCCGGCATGCAGCCGGGCCTGGTCACCGCCAGCAACGCGAAGCAGGCCACGGTCTACCTGTCCAGCCGCGAGAGCGTGATCCTCGACCTGCCCGCGATGCAGTGGGCGCGGCCGCACATCAACGAGGATCGCGTGGGCGCCGCGCCGACCAAGGTCGACGCGGTGCTCAAGCGCGGCGACATCATCCGGCTGTCGCGCGACGGCAAGGGCGAATGGCAGCTGGCGCAGGTCCCCGCGGCGCAGGCGGCGCTGACCTCGATCAATCCGGAGGACGGCTCGATCCAGGCGCTGGTCGGCGGCTTCAACTTCGTGCGCAGCAAGTTCAACCGGGCCGTGATGGCGGCGCGCCAGCCCGGCTCCAGCTTCAAGCCGTACCTGTATTCGGGCGCGTTCGAGCGCGGCTTCACGCCGGCCTCGATCATCAACGACGCGCCGCTCGCCCTGCCCGACCCCTCGCGCCCGAACGGCATCTGGACACCGTCCAACGACGACGACAAGTTCGCCGGGCCGATGCGCCTGCGCGAGGCGCTGGTGCAGTCGAAGAACCTGGTCTCGGTACGCCTGCTCGACGCCGTCGGCGTGCGCTACATGCGCGAATACGCCACCCGCTTCGGCTTCTCGCAGGACGCGATCCCGGCCAACCTGTCGATGGCGCTGGGCACCGCCTCGGTGTCGCCGATGAGCATGGCGCGCGGCTACGCCGTATTCGCCAACGGCGGCTACCTGGTCACGCCGTACTTCATCCACCAGATCGACGACCGCAGCGGCAAGGCGGTATACGTGGCCAACCCCGCGCGCGCCTGCCGCAACTGCCAGGAGCGCCTGCTCGACACGCGTCCGCCCGGGCCGCCGCCGGCGGACATGACGCCCACCCCTGCCAACAACCTGGCCCATGCCGGCAGCGCCGGCGAGCCCGCCGAATCCAGCAGCGTCGACGGCGTCGGCGAGGCGGTGCTGCCGGCCGACGTGCACGGCGGAAACGCGCCGCCGGTGCTCGCGCCGCGAGTAATCGACACGCGCAACGACTACCTGGTCACCTCGCTGATGAAGGACGTGATCCTGCGCGGCACCGGCTCGGCCGCGCGCGCGCTGGGCCGCGACGACCTGGCCGGCAAGACCGGCTCCACCAACGACCATCGCGACGCCTGGTTCGTCGGCTTCAACGGCGACCTGTCGACCGCGGTCTGGGTGGGCTTCGACGATTACGGTTCGCTCGGGCGCGGCGAGTTCGGCGCCAAGGCGGCGCTGCCGATCTGGATGGAGTACACCGGCGCGGTGCTGAAGGGCCTGCCGTCGAGCACGTTGCCGATGCCGCCGGGAATCAGTACGGTACTGATCAACCGCAACAGCGGCCTGCCCACCGCGGCGGGCGATCCGGACGGCATCAACGAGATGTTCAAGGTGGAAGACGTCGACCGGCTGCGCAGCCAGGCGGCCCAGCAGAAGGAGCAGGATCAGCAGCACGCCTACGACATCTTCTGATGCCCCTCCGGGGCGAGATCCGCCCCGGCCGTCGCTCACCCATCGTTGAGGAGTGCGCTATGTCCCGAGGCGACCACCACCGCATCCACGCGCATGACCGCGCGCAGCGCAACCGCCTGCGCGTGGCCCAGGAAGCCGCACGGCTGATGAGCGAGCACGGCATCCGGGATTTCCATCACGCCAAGCTGAAGGCCGCCGAGCGGCTGGGCATCCTCGATGCGCAGGCGCTGCCGCGCAACCTGGAGATCGAGCAGGCGTTGCGCGAGCACCAGCGGCTGTTCCTCGCCGACAGCCAGCCGCAGCTGCTGCGCCAGCGGCGCGAGGCGGCGGTCGAGGCGATGCGCTTCCTCGCCCCGTTCGAGCCGCGGCTGGTCGGCGCGGTGCTGGACGGCACCGCCGATGCGCATTCGGCGGTCTGCCTGCACGTGTACAGCGACGATCCGGAGGCGGTCGTGCTGTACCTGCGCGAGCGCGGCGTGCCGATCGAGACCCAGGTGCGCCGGCTGCGCTACGGCCGCGACGAGCAGCCCGAATACCCGGTGCTGCTGTTCGCCGCCGACGAGCTGCCGTTCGACCTGACCGTGCTGCCGCGCGACGCGCTGCGCCGGGCCCCGCTGGACCGCGCCGACGACAGGCCGATGCGCCGCGCCTCGCTGTCGCAGGTGGAAGCCCTGCTGGACGAGGAATCCGCCACCGACTTCGAGCGGCGGCTGAGTGCTGCGCTGCGCTGAGCCCGCTTCGATCCGCCCCACGAAAAAACGCCCCGGCCGAAGCCGGGGCGTTTTTTTCGCCTCAGGGCAGGCCGGCGCTCAGCGCCTGGCCGTCGGCACGTAATCGCGCACGTTGGCGCCGGTGTAGACCTGGCGCGGGCGGCCGATGCGCGACCCGGGGGTTTCGTGCTGCTCGATCCAGTGCGCGATCCAGCCGGCGGTACGCGCGATGGCGAACATCACGGTGAACATCTCGGTGGGGATGCCCAGCGCCTTGTAGATGATGCCGGAGTAGAAGTCCACGTTCGGGTACAGCTTGCGCTCGACGAAGTACTCGTCCTTCAGCGCCGCCTCCTCCAGCTTCATCGCCACGTCCAGCAGCGGGTCGTTGACGCCCAGCTCGGCCAGCACCTTGTGGCACATCTCGCGGATGATCTTCGCGCGCGGGTCGAAGTTCTTGTATACGCGGTGGCCGAAGCCCATCAGGCGGAAGCTGTCGTTCTTGTCCTTCGCGCGCAGCACCGCGGTCTCGACCTTGTCCGGCGAACCGATCTCCTGCAGCTGCTTGAGTACCGCCTCGTTGGCGCCGCCGTGCGCGGGGCCCCACAGCGCGGTGATGCCGGCGGCGATCGACGCGTACGGGTTCGCCCCGGTGGAGCCGACCAGGCGCACGGTGGAGGTGGAGGCGTTCTGCTCGTGGTCGGCATGCAGGATGAACAGCAGGTCCAGCGCCTTGGCGGCGACCGGGGTCATCTGCAGCGGCTCGCTCGGCACCTCGAACATCATGTGCAGGAAGCGGTCGACGTATTCCAGGTTGTTGCGCGGATAACGGAACGGCCAGCCGATCGAGTAGCGGTAGCAGGCGGCGGCGATCGTCGGCATCTTCGCGATCAGGCGGATCGCGGCCATCTTGCGGTCGGCCGGATCCTCGACGTTGAGGTCGTCGTGGTAGAACGCCGACAGCGAGGCCACCGCGGCAGCCAGCATCGCCATCGGGTGGGCGTCGTGGTGAAAGCCCTGGAAGAAGTTCTTCAGCGACTCGTGCATCATCGTGTGATGCGAGACGTCGTGTTCGAACGCGGCGAACTCGGCCGGCTTCGGCAGCTCGCCGTTGAGCAGCAGGTAGGCCACCTCGAGGAAGCTGGACTTCTCGGCCAGCTGCTCGATCGGATAACCACGGTACAGCAGCACGCCCTGGTCGCCGTCGATGTAGGTGATCGCGCTCTTGGTGCTGGCGGTCGAGCCGTAGCCAGGGTCGTAGGTGAAGTGGCCGGTATCCTTGTACAGCGTGCCGATGTCGATGCATGCCGGCCCCAGCGTGCCGCTGACCAGCGGCAGCTCGCTGCTGCGCTTGCTCGACTCATCCACCAGTTTGACGATCTTGGGGTCGGACACGGAAACCTCCTTACATGTGGGTCGCCATCGGCGGCGACCACAGGGTCGGTGCCGTCCGACGGGGGAATGCCTGGTGCCGCATGCCGGGGAAAGCGTGCGACGCAACGGACGCCTTGGCGCCGGTTCGCCGGCCATTATCGCACAAGGCCGCCGACACATTCGATGGCGAATGGTCGTAGGCCGGGCACGAAAAAACACGGGGCAAGCCTGCGCTCGCCCCGTGTCTGGAATCGGATCCGGCCGGCCATCGCAGGCCAGGGCCGCCGACGTCGATTATTCCTTGGCGGAACCCGCGTAGCGGCGGCGGAACTTGTCGACGCGACCGCCGACGTCCAGCGTCTTCTGCTTGCCGGTATAGAACGGGTGCGAATGGCTGGAGATATCCACCTTGATCAGCGGGTACTCGTTGCCGTCCTCCCACTTGATGGTTTCCTTGCTGGACATGGTCGACTTGGTCAGGAACGCGAAGTCGGACGACAGGTCCTGGAACACCACCGGGACGTACTTCGGATGGATGTCAGGCTTCATGGCTGGCTCTAAAGCGATGGTGAAAAGAGCGGCATTGTAACGGGCAAGCGGTCATGGCCGCAAGTCGATGGCCCACACGCTCAACCCGCCGCGCCCAGCGCGCGCCGCACCATCGCGGCGAAGCGGGCCTGGTCCACCTCCAGCACGATGTTCGCCCGGGCCGGCCGGCCCAGCCGGCCCTTCCAGTCGACCACGGTGGCGCCGCGGGTCAGCCGGCCGTCCAACTCCACCGCCACGGCGCGGGTCTCGCGGCGGGTGACGATCGCGGGATCCAGCGCCACCGCCATCGCCAGCGCATCGGCGGCGACCAGCCCGTGGCGGCCGTGCTTCGCGTTGTAGCGGCGGGCCGTGGCCACGATCCGCCCGAAGAAGTCCGCGCGCCGGTCGCCGGCCGCCAGCCAGCCGTCGAATTCGGCATCGTCGAACGCGTGCCGCAGGGTGGCCTCCCAGTCGACCAGGTCGAACGTGGGGAAGGCCTCGAACACCACGTGCGCCGCCTCCGGATCGAAGCCGACGTTGAACTCCGCCGGCACCCTGCCGGTGTTGCCGTGGCCGGTCACGGCACCGCCCATCACCACCAGCCGCGCCACCCGTTCGGGCAAGGCCGGATCGAGCCGCAACGCGAGTGCCAGGTTGGTCAGCGGCCCCAGTGCCACCAGGGTCAGTTCGCCCGGCCGCTCGCGGGTCAGCCGCAGCAGGGCCAGCGCGGCCGGTTCGTCGGCCAGCGCAGCCGCGGGCGCGGGGAAGCCGACGTCGCCGAAACCGTCCTGGCCATGCACGAAGGCGGCGTCCTCGTCCGACGCGCGCACCAGCGGCGTGGCGCAGCCGGCGAACACCGGGGTGGCCGCGCCGACCAGGTCGACCAGGGTGCGCGCATTGCGCACGGTATGGCCGAGGCCCACGTTGCCGGCGGCGATGCTGAGGCCGGCGATGTCGGCGTGCGCGTAGGCCATCAGGATCGCCAGTGCGTCGTCCACGCCGGGGTCGGTGTCGATCAGGAGCTGCGGCTTGTTCATGGATGGATAATTTCAAGAGTTGAAAAGTGCGGCCAAGGATGGCCACCCGTTTGATCTTGCCACCACCATCCTTGGCGGCCGCCCTTCGGGCCATCGCTGACGCGATGTCAAAAATCGCTCCGGGCGATTTTTTCGCAATCAGGGATGATCGCAAAAACATTGAAAAGTGCGGCCAAGGTTGACCACCCGTTTGATCTTGCGACCACCATCCTTGGCGGCCGCCCTTCGGGCCATCGCTGGCGCGATGTCAAAAATCGCTCCGGGCGATTTTTTCGCAATCAGGGATGATCGCAAAAATCACGCATGTGCGTAGCGTGCTGCGCCGCCGATCCAGCGCTCGATCAATTGTGTGGTCTGCCGCGGGTGCTCCGCCAGCATGTGCTCGCCGACCTGCTGCACCGCCGGCAACAGGTGGGCGTCGCGGGCGAGATCGGCGATGCGGAAGCTGAGCTGGCCGGTCTGGCGAGTGCCCAGCACCTCGCCCGGGCCGCGCAGTTCAAGGTCCTTCTCGGCGATGCGGAAGCCGTCGTTGGTGTCGCGCATCACCTGCAGCCGCTCGCGCGCCAGCTGGCCCAGCGGCGGCTGGTACAGCAGCACGCAATTGGAGGCCACCGCGCCGCGACCGACCCGGCCGCGCAACTGGTGCAGCTGGGCCAGGCCCAGCCGTTCGCTGTTCTCGACCACCATCAGGCTGGCGTTCGGCACGTCCACGCCCACCTCGATCACCGTGGTGGCCACCAGCACGGCCAGTTCGCCGGCCTCGAACGCATCCATCACCGCCTGCTTTTCCTTCGGCTTCATGCGGCCGTGGATCAGGCCGACCCGATAACCGGCCAGCGCGGCGGACAATTCCGCATGCGCCACCTCGGCCGCCTGCGCGCGCAACTGCTCGGACTCCTCGATCAGCGTGCACACCCAGTACACCTGGCGGCCCTCGCCGCAGGCGGCGTGGATGCGCTCGATCACCTCGGCGCGCCGCGCGTTCGAGATCGCGATGGTCTGCACCGGCGTGCGTCCGGGCGGCAGTTCGTCGACCGACGAGACGTCCAGGTCGGCGTATGCGCTCATCGCCAGCGTGCGCGGGATCGGCGTGGCGGTCAGCACCAGCTGGTGCGAAACGAGCTGCCCATCCTTGCCCTTGTCGCGCAGGGCCAATCGCTGCTGCACGCCGAAACGGTGCTGCTCGTCGACGATCACCAGGCCGAGCCGCGCGAACGCCACGCCCTCCTGCATCAGCGCGTGCGTGCCGACCACCACCGGCGCGCCTGCGGCCACCCGCGCCAGCGCCTGCTTGCGCGCCTTGCCGGTGACCTTGCCGGCCAGCCACTCCACCTCGATGCCCAGCGGCTGCAGCCAGTGGCGGAAGTTGCGCAGATGCTGCTCGGCCAGCAGCTCGGTCGGTGCCATCAGCGCGACCTGGTACCCGGATTCCACCGCCGCCAGCGCCGCCAGCGCGGCCACCACGGTCTTGCCGCTGCTTATGTTAGCAAGGGCTCTTAGGGGGCCTTTGTTCAGGGAAGGAAGGCGCCGAGAGAGGATCTTGTCTTGGCTTGAACGATTCGATGTAGGCATTCTGATTGGGCTTACCCGGTTCGATCAAGCGCAAGGTGACACCGAGCTCGTGCACTCAGGTCAACATCGCGCGACCGCAGAACTCCTTGCCGTTGTCGGTGCGGATCACCTGCGGCAGCCCGCGCGTCACGCGAAGCTGATCCAGGATGTGGGTGAGCTGGTACCCCCCGATGACCCGCTTCGGCACGATCGCCACCGACTCGAACGTCGCGTCATCGACGATGGCCAGACATTTGATGACACGGCCTTCGGCCATGCGGTTAAACACGAAGTCCATCGACCACGCCTCGTTCGCGGCGCGTGGTCGAACCAGCGGCTACCGCTCGGACATGGCACCTCCTTGCGCTTACGCCGCCGTACCTGCAGCTTCACCGACGGAATGGCTTGGCTTACTAGGAAAGGGTATCTGGTTTGAGCGCAAGTAGCCGCGCACCCCATGCGCGGTCATAGAAAGGCGCCATTCCTGCAGCCTTGATGGAGAGATATTCAGGCGTATCCCGGAGAAAAAGCTGGACTTTGGCGGGCCGCTCCTTTCCGTACGTCCCTTCGACCGCCTTTGAAATCGCCTCAGTAACTTGGACACTTTCAGTTACCAAGATGGCAATTTGTAGTGGCCGAGTCGGGAGCTGGTTAAGTTCGGCTTCCAGGAAATAGGCCTGCTCAACTTGGCTGATTCCGGCCAAGAAAGTCATCAGCTTGCTGGCCAACAAAGGATGACTGTTTGCAATGGCAGCGTTCTCGCGTGCACCGAGCATCAATGTCGTCGCGCCCCCAGCCTGCGCAATGCTGGACAAGGCACGTGCTAGCTCGTCAGCCGAAAACGGCACGTCGTAGGTCGACCCTGGATTGACGTGGCAGTGAGTGTTTGGATTCGCCTCAAGGAGACTCTGGACATGGATGCTAAAAGCGGTCTTCCCGGGTATGGGTGCTTTGGCCAACGCCTCCTGCGAGGTGAAAAGCGGAATAACCTGCGCACCGTCATGACGAATCCAGGCAACGGTCTGGCTGTTCCATACCGTCTGTGCCTCGTCAGCCGGATGGTGGATGAAGACAAACGCATTGCTCCGTAGGAGCTTTTTCAGGAACCGGGGCCGAGTGCCTGGTTCCAACACGGCGCGCTTTAACAATCTTTCCAGATGTTCGGTAGAAGCCACGATTTACGTCCTCCAAAACCGGGTTGGCGCAAACGAGCGCCGCCATTCGTTCGTTGATGTCAAACGCCGAATCGTGACCACGCTGAATCAGTTGACCTTGCTGTGTCGTGCCATGCCTGGCCAGACTTGATCCACCCACGCACGGCATGGATCCGTAACTTGGTTGTGGGCCATCGGCCTACTCATGGGTAGCACCCCCTGATCCGATGGGTCGGGCCCGATCTAATGCGTCCTCGGATACTGGGACATCCCAGTAGTTTTCACCGAGCCGGCTGGTCCAGATGAAAGTGCTGGCAAAGGTGCTCATGGGCACCGAGGAATGTCGGCTGAATTGCTTGACCGGACGTCCGCTGAAGTTCGCCCGATCGGCGTTCATACAGATTGAATTGATGAATTCGCGCTCTGCAGTGCCCCCAGCACCCGCACCGTTTCGCATGAACAAGGAGGCCAAGTGCTTGGCCGCCGACCACATCAATGCACAACCCTGACCGATGGATTGTTGTGCCAGAATCGCCGGAAGAGCTGCAGCAGCCGGCCGCGCCAGAGCCGGGTTCAGATTGTGCGCTGCCAGCGCGTACTCACCGAATGCCAGGCATTCCCCAATAGCAAGCGATTGCCACGTCTGCAAGATGACTTCACGTGAGCGAACCGTCGACTCGAACGTATCCATGCTGACACGGAGCTGGTACGGCAGACTGCCCTGAGTCGCCTCATTCCAGACGATAAGCCAATCGGAGTCTTCAAGGCTTGCGCCTTCACTCCATGGGGCCTCACTCACTGCATCGTCCAGCCGGCGCCGCGAAGCGATCGGTGCAAGAACGCTGGCTTCCAGCAGGGTCGACAGAATCAGATGTCGCAACGCGCGGTGCGGTGCCAGGCGCATGCCGAAACCGGGGCGGGCACGTACGTGCCTGAAACCCGCATCGGCACCGGCTTGGATCACCGCCAGCAATGCCATCCCACCGAACACGCCGAGATCTTCCACCCTGAGTTCGGGTGGTTCTATGTCTGGATGTTCCGGCATCGCGGCGGCTACAAACACGAGTAGATACCTCTAAAAGCCGATTTTGGACTATCCCAAATCGGACTCTAGCGTGCCTAGCCGACTACCGGCAAGCTTATGGCCCGCTCGACACACCATCCCAACTACCAGACGTTACTTAGGTTGCTCCGTGATCTGAGGGAGCGCGCAGGCGTCACCCAGCTTGCGTTGGCTGAAAGCCTTGGCAACACGCAAACATTTATCTCGAAGATCGAGCGCGGCGAACGCCGGATTGACGTTGTCGAGTTCATCGAGATCTGTGATGCACTCGGCGCGGACCCGATCGCCGCTTTTCGCGAGTATGTCCAGCGCCGCTCTTTACTAGGGAAGAGAGGTAGCAAGTTGACCCGCCAGACACCGAATTGAGGCACACGGCGGCCCATGGTCAGCGCGGCATCTGCAGCTAATCCCGACCGCCGACGTTCTCGCCATCTTCTTTAGTGAAGGGTTTCGCGATTGGCGGCAAGATGTCGAGCATGACTTCGAAAGGACAGCACAGCCGCGTGCCATGTGACGTGACCACAAAGGTGGCGGACGCTTCCGCAGCAGGGCTCCTGCTGCTGAACCGGTGGACGCCTAGGCTGAGGTAAGGCGCTAGCGAATTGTTTAAGGGCGAGTATCATTCGCCAATGATAACGAATCGTATTCGCAATATTTTACGCGACCTTCCCATGGCGATGCTTCTGCTGTTCGGCATGACTGCCTTTCCGGTCACGGCTCAGGACGCGATGACCTCGGTTCCGCAGACCTGGCAGATGCTCGACTACCTGGCGACCGATTACGCGGGTGCGGTGAAGGATGGCGCTGTCATCAGCACCTCCGAGTACGCCGAGATGCGGGAGTTCACGGCGACGGCGCGATCACGCATCGGCACGTTGCCACCGATCGCCGCCACACCGGCACTCTTGCAACAGGCCGATGCGTTGGTGGCCTCGGTCGATGCCAAGAGGACACCCGCTCAGGTGGCGACGCAGGCGCATGCGCTGGCCGATGCACTACTCCAGGCGTACCCAGTGCCGACCGCACCGGAACGCACTCCCGATCTGGCGCGCGGGGCAACGCTCTACCAAAACCAGTGCGCAGCCTGTCATGGCGCCACCGGACACGGTGACGGGCCCGCTGGCCTGCAGCTGTCGCCTCGACCGGTAAACTTCACCGATCAGGCGCGGGCGGATCAGCGCAGCGCGCTGTCGTTGTACGAGGTAATCAGCCAGGGGGTGGAAGGCACGCCGATGATGAGTTACGCGCAGCAACTCTCTTCCGATGATCGTTGGGCGCTGGCGTACTACGTGGGCTCGCTGGCCTATACCAAGGAAGCGGCCACCGGTGCCGATGCATGGCAACACGACACCGCTGCGCGGGCGCAGATCGCCGACTTGAAGGAATTATCGCGTGCACGTGTCGCGCAGTTGACGCCTACCCTCGGTGCGGAGCGCGCCCGGACGATCGTGGGTTATCTGCGAGCTCACCCAGACGTCATCCAGCAGCAGGCCTTGACCGGCATCCCCTTGGCACGGGCGCGACTGGCGGCGAGCCTGACGGCTTACCGTGCCGGTGCGAAGACGCAAGCCACCCAACTGGCGCTGTCCGCCTACCTTGATGGAGTGGAACCGGTCGAACCGCAACTCAATGCACGTGACGGTGCGCTGCGCGCCCAGCTCGAAACGGCCATGGGTGCCTATCGCAGCGCATTGTCGAGCAGTACTCCCGTGGCGTCGCTGGTGAAGCAGGCCGATGCTATCGACGGTCTGTTGATCCGCGCCCGGGAAGTCACCGCCGATGCGGCGGGCGATGCGGCCGCGACCTTCCTGGGGGCCTTCACCATCCTGGTCCGCGAGGGTCTGGAGGCCCTGCTGGTGGTAGTCGCCCTGCTCGCCTTCCTGCGCAAGGCCGCACGCCCCGAAGCGCTGCGCTACGTGCATGCGGGCTGGATCCTTGCACTGGTCGCCGGCGGGATCACCTGGGCGATCGCGAGCTATGCCATCTCCATCAGTGGTGCCGGTCGTGAATTGACCGAGGGACTGTCGTCGCTGTTTGCGGCGTTCGTACTGCTCGGGGTGGGTCTGTGGATGCACCAGAAGAGCATCGGCGGTCGCTGGCAGGCGTACCTGAAGGAAAAGATGGCGGCCGCGCTCAATCGACGTTCGGCGTGGTTCCTGTTCGGGCTGGCCTTCATCTCGGTGTACCGCGAGGTGTTCGAGAGCATCCTGTTCTACGCCGCGCTGTGGAACGACGGCCAGGAAGTGGGGCTACTCGGCGGCATCGCCGCCGGTGCGGCAGTGCTGGGGCTGATCGCCTGGGTACTGCTGCGTACCAGCCGGCGACTGCCGATCGGCACGTTTTTCTCCGCCAGTTCGGCGCTGATCGCCGTGCTCGCCATCGTACTGACCGGCAAAGGTGTCGCCGCCCTGCAGGAGGCTGGTTGGGTCGCGGTGAGCGTCGCGCCGGTGCCGCATATCGAACTGCTGGGCATCTATCCGACCTGGCAATCCTTGCTGGCCCAGTTGACGATTCTGGTGCTGCTGGCGGTCGGATTCGTGTTCAATATCCGTCGTGGCCGTCAATCATCACCGTCAGCCACAACTGCCAGAGAAGTTCTCCCCGATGCAGAGTGAAGGCGATCCGGCATGAGTGAGTGTGGCTGCCACGCGCAAGCGACCAATGAGGCGGAACGCCGGATCCTGCGCTTGGCCTTGGGACTCAATGCCACGATGTTCGTGGTCGGCATCGTTGCGGGTCTGATCGCCCAGTCGATGGGACTGATCGCCGATTCGCTGGATATGCTGGCCGATGCGAGTGCCTACGGCATCGCCCTGCTGGCGTGGGCGCGCAGCGCGAGCTTCAAGGCCTCGGCGGCACAACTGAGCGGAACACTGCTTTTGGTGCTGGGGCTAGGCGTCTTGCTCGGTGTCGTGTGGCGCCTTGTGATGGGAAGCCACCCCGAGGGCTTATGGATGACGGGCATCGCCTTGGTGGCTCTCGTCGTCAACACCACGGTGCTGCGCTTGCTGGAACGCTTTCGTCATGGTGAGGTGCATTTGCGAGCGACTTGGCTATTTACCCGGGTCGATGTCCTCGCGAACTTGGCGGTCATCGTCTCCGGTGTGCTGGTGCTTCTATGGCACAGCGCGGTGCCTGATCTGGTGATCGGTACGGCCATCGCCTGCTATGTACTGAAGGAGGCGCTGGGCATTCTGCGCGAAGCGAAGGAAGCGCGGGTTGCCGCCAGCGAATCGATCGTCAAACCATGACCGCTCCGGCATTGGGGCTTGGCCCGGTGGTGTATGCCGTTGACCTTCGACTGTTCCACGCCATCCATCCGTCTACACCGCCGTCGCCCGCGATGCTGCATCTGGCGCGCGGTCTGGCCGATGGGCCGTTGATCCTGACCGCTGCTCTCCTTGGGACGATGCTGATGTTTCCTCGGTGGTCGATGCGCTCGATCGCCCTGAAAGCGGTGGGTGTCGCTGCCGTGGCACTACTCCTGAATCTGGTCATCGGCGCTGTCTGGGATCGAGCGCGCCCCTTCGTGGCCGGTGTCGGCCAAGCATGGGTCTCCCATGCGGCGACCGGCAGCTTTCCCAGCGACCACCTGACCGTGCAGTGGGTCGTCGCCGGCATACTGTTGCTGAATCAACGCAGCCGAGTTTGGGGCATCGGGATCGCACTGCTTGGTCTGCTCATGGCATGGGCACGCATCTACCTGGGCGTGCATTATCCCGGCGATATGCTGGGAGCCCTCGCGATAGGTGGGCTGGCCATGCTGAGTGGCTGGGCTGGGGTTGCGAGCCAGCCCCACGCCGTCCAACGGCGGTGACCACGTAGCCGCGCATACTGTCGGCCTTCCACCGTGGCCAGCGTCGCCAGCGGCGCACGCGATCGCCCAGGTTCATCGGCATCGCACGCACAATGACGTGCGCAGGCTTGAGACAGGACGACGGTTCCCGTCGCAGCCACGCCACGCCGACGGGGAGTCATCGCGTGGAAGCGGCACCGGGCTCGCGGTTTGGCAAAGCGACTGTGTGAGGTCAAACCTTTTGCGGCTCCTCGCACCCCAGCCCGCACGACGTTGTTTCGACCTGCAGCGTCACGTGATGGATGTCAAAGCGCGCCTCCAGCATCTGCGCCAGCCGGAGCCGCAGCGCTTCTGCGTCTGATGCGTCGCCATCCATGATCACATGCGCCGCCATCGCCGAACGCGTGCTGCTGAGCGCCCATACGTGCACATCGTGCAGCGCAGCCACGCCCGGAGTGGCCAGCATTTCGGCGCGGACCCGTTCAGTATCGACGCCACGAGGCGTCCCCTCCATCAGGACATTCCCGGCCTCTCGCAGCAATGTCCATGTCCGCGGCAGCACCCACAGACCAATCAACACGGCGATGATTGGATCGGCAATGTAAAAGCCGGTGAACTTGATGATCAACGCGCCGATGATTACGCCGACCGAACCGATCATGTCGGCCCAAACTTCCAGATAGGCGCCTTTCACGTTGAGGTTTTCACCGCTGCCGGCCTTGAGCAATCGCATCGAGATGAGGTTGATCACCAGCCCGAGCACCGCGATCACCAGCATGCCGGTGGAGGCCACCGACGGCGGTTCGCTGAAACGCCGCACCGCCTCCCACAAGATGTAGCCGGCGACGAGGAACAGCAAGCCACCATTGACGAGTGCGCCGATGGCTTCCATGCGCGCGTAACCATAGGTGCGTTTCGCATCGGGGGGACGTCGTGCCAGGCGCACGGCGGTCAGCGAGATCGTCAGCGCGATCACATCGGTCGCCATGTGTGCCGCGTCCGACAACAAGGCCAAGCTGTTGGTAAGCAGACCGCCGATGATCTCGGCGACAAGAAACATACTGGTCAGGCCGAGTGCCCACCACAGCGGCGTCTCGTGCCTGATCTCCGTACCCACATGATCGTGCCCGGCATTCATCAGTTGTCTCCACTCACGTAGCTTCGCCACGCCATGCGGAACACCCGCCATGCCGAGCGCAGAAACATCAACAACAACGCCGACGCAACCAGCAGATCGGGCCAGCCGGCGCCGAAGAAGCCGACGCCGGCGGCCGCTGCCAGCACGGCGACACCTTCGAACACGTCATTGCGCGAGCATTCCCAGGCCGAGGCCATGTTGACGTCGCCTTTGCGGTAAGGCAGCAGCAGGCGCAGGCATGCGGCATTGGCGACCAGGTTCAGCAAGGCGGCGATACCGATCGCCTCGAAGATCGGCACGCCAGGATGCAGGAGACGCCAGCCAATCTGGATGGCGACTGCAAGCGCCGCACCAAGAATCAGTGCGCCCTTGAACAGCGCCACCCGGGCCTTCGCGCGGTCACTGGCACCAACAACCGCAAGGCTCAAGAGGTAGGTGAGCGCATCCCCAAGATTGTCCAACCCGCCGGACAGCAGCGACGACGAACCGCTGTAGATCGCCGCGGCCAGCATCATCGTGAAAGTAGCGAGGTTGATCGCCAGAACGATCATCAACACCCGACGCTGCCGCGCCTGCAACGCGGCAATATCGATGGTGGTGGCACAACACGTATCAGACATGAGCCGGTAACCCGATGGATTGGATGCATGCTTCAGGTATTGGAATCCCTCATGGCGGCGACCACTCTACGCGGCCGCCGCCGTGTTATGAAATGACACCGATGCAGCGACGTGAGTACTCCCGCTGCCCCGATTAGTCGTTATCCACACGCCCGTCGATCGGCCACGCCCGATCCACCGTGCTCTGGTAGACCCAGCCCGCAACACTCTGGCCGGTGCGTCCGTGCAAACGGATCAGCTGCACGGCCCGTTCGGCTTGGTCGTCCTCGCAAAACACTTCGAGCTTGATCTGCTTGGTCACCCGTTCGCCCAGTTCCATCGAATAGATCTGTTCCTGGGCACTGAGCGCGGTCAACAACCCTTTGACGTCGCTCACCGAGAGATAGCGGAACCCACCGTCCTCCAGGGCATGGATGACGTCGACCACGCGGCCGCGATGGATGAATGCCTTTACTTCTTTCATGGGGTGTTCTCCTTGGCGAGGCGCCGGGCGGCGCGTTCTTCGATCCAGTCGTAGAGCACCGGCAGCAGCACCAGCGTCAGCAACGTCGAGGTGATCAGCCCGCCCACCACCACGGTGGCGAGCGGACGCTGGGTTTCGGCACCGACGCCGCTGGACAACAGCATCGGCACCAGGCCCAGGATCGCCACGCTGGCGGTCATCATCACCGGGCGCATGCGTAGCGCGGTGCCGCGGATCACCGCCTCGCGCACGGGCAAGCCTTTCTCACGTTGCTCGTTCAAGAAACTCACCAACACGATGCCGTTCAACATCGCCACGCCGAACACCGCGATGAAGCCGATCGCCGAGGGCACCGACAGGTACTGCCCGGTAATCGCCAGCCCGACGATGCCGCCAATAGTGGCGAACGGCACGTTGGCCAGGATCAGCGTGGCGTGCTTTACCGAGTTGAACGCGGTGTAGAGCAAGACGAAGATGAAGAAAATCGTCGCCGGCACGATCAGCGACAACCGCTTCAACGCCCGCTGCTGGTTCTCGAATGCGCCGCCCCATTCGCTGTAGTAGCCGGTCGGCAGCTTCACCTGCTGCGCGATGGCGGCATTGGCCTCCTTGACGAAGCCGTCGATGTCGCGACCACGCACGTCCATTTGGATCACCGCATAACGCTGCAGCTGTTCCCGACGGATGAACGAATAGCCTTCCGCATCACTGACCTCGGCCACTTGCGACAACTGCACCAGCGCGCCACTGGCCGTGCGGATCGGGATGCGCTGGATCGCCGGCAAGGACGCCTTGTCCGCATCGTCCAGCCGCACCGCGATGTCGAAGCGTTTCACGCCATCGAGCAGGGTCGTCACCGGTTCGCCACCGATGCCGTTCTTCACCACGGTCAACACGTCGTCGGCGTTCAAGCCATAGCGGGCCAGTGCATCGCGATCCACCTTGATGCGGATCTGTGGCTTGCCGATGTTTGCCTCCAGCGCGAGATCGGCCACGCCGGGCACCCCGGCCAGCGCGTTTTTGATGCGGCCGCTCAGGCGATCCAGCTCGCCCAGATCATCGCCGTAGATCTTCAGCGCCAACGTGGCGCGCACACCGGAGATCAGTTCCTCGATACGCATCTGGATCGGCTGGGTGTAACTCACCACCGCGGTGGGCAAGGCCGCCGACAGTTCTTTCTGCATGGCCTCCTCGATGCTCTCCAGCGTCTCGCCCTTGCGCCATTGATCCTTAGGCTTCAGCGGGGTGTACACCTCCATGTAATTCACGTCGGCTGTCTCGCCTTTCTCGGCGCGACCGATCATTGCCAGCGTGGTTTCCACTTCCGGAAACTTCTGTTTGATCAGCGTCGACACCTGTTTGGAGATGGCGATCGACTCGTCGAGCGATGCCGACGGGATCGAGGTGATCCGCCACATGATGGCGCCTTCCTTCAGGTTGGGCATGAACTCCTTGCCGAGGAACGGGAACAGCGCGAGGCTGCCGAGCAAGGCACCGGCGGCGATGCCCAACACCAGTTTGCGACGTGCCAACGCCCAGGCGAGCACCGTGGCGTAATGGCGTTTCAGGAACGCCACCAACCAGGTGTCCTTCTCTTCCTTCGGTTTCAGCACCAGCGCGGCGAGTACCGGGATCAACGTCAAGGCGAGAATCAGCGATCCCGCCATCGCGAAGCTGATGTTGAACGCCATCGGCTTGAACATCTTGCCTTCCAGTCCTTGCAAACTGAACAGCGGCAGGAACACCACGATGATGATCAGGATCGCAAACGCCATCGGATTGGCCACCTCGCGGGCAGCCGCCAGCACCGCGGCGGTGCGATCCACCGGGAGCCCATGCGCCTTGCGCTCGGCCATGATGCGGTAGGCGTTCTCCACCATCACCACCGCGCCGTCCACCATCATGCCGATGCCGATCGCCAGGCCCGCCAGCGACATCAGGTTGGCCGAGAGGCCGACCTGATTCATGCAGATGAAGGCGATCAGCATGGCCAGCGGGAGCGCCACCACCACCACGATGGCGCTGCGGAACTCGCCCAGGAACAGGAACAGGATGATCGCGACCAGGATCGAACCTTCGATCAAGGCACGCACGGCGGTTTCCACGGCCGCATTGACCAACTCGGTGCGTTCGTACACTGGCTTGACCACGACGCCGGGCGGCAGCGCCTGCTTCACCGTGTCGAGCTTGGCTTTCACCGCATCGACCACGCTCTTGGCGTTCTCGCCGATGCGGGCAAGCGCCTGGCCCATCACCACTTCCTTGCCATCGCGGGTCACCGCACCGGTGCGCGGTGCGCCCGCTTCGGTGATCGTGGCCACATCACGCACGTAGACCGGGGTACCGTCCTCGGTCTTGAGCACGATGTTGCCCAGATCCTTCGCGTTCTGGATCAGGCCCAGTCCACGCACCAGGTACTGCTCGCGGCCCACATCGACGAAGTTGCCGCCGACCTGGGCGTTGTTGGCCTGCAGCGCCTCGATCACGTCCTTGAAGCCGAGCTTGTGCGCGATCAGCTTCATCGGGTCGATGCGTACCTGGAACTGCTTTTCCTGGCCGCCCCAGGAGGTGACGTCGTCGACGCCGGGGGCGGTGCGCAGGATCAGGCGGATGGTCCAGTCCTGCAGGGTGCGCAGGTCCATGTCGTTCGGCGCGGTGCTGGCGGTAGCACCCTTGAGCTTGTTGTCGGCTCGCTCGACGGTGTACCAGAACACCTGGCCGAGGCCGGAGGTGTTCGGTCCCATCGCCGGTTTGCCGTAACCCGCCGGCAAGCGATCGCCGACCTGCTGCAGCCGTTCGTTGACCAGCTGACGGGCGAAGTAGATGTCCATGCTGTCGTCGAAGTACACCGACACGTAGGACAAGCCGAACAGGCTGACCGAGCGGATCTGTTCCACCTTGGGCAGGCCGGCCAGTGCCGACTCCACCGGCGTGGTCAGCAGTTGTTCCACGTCCTCTGCCGCAAGTCCCGAGGCTTCGGTGTACACATTGACCTGCACCGGTGTGACGTCCGGGAAGGCATCGATGGGCAGCTGACGCACCGCCTGAAAACCAAGGAAGCCGATCACCACGAAAACGATCAGCACCAGCACCTTGTAGCGCAGGGAGAATTCAACCAGACGTTCCAGCATCATTCTTCTCCCAACTGCGAGCGCAGCAAACGGGCCTTCAAGGCGAAGGCGCCCTTGCGCACGTAGGTGTCGCCGGCCTTGAGGCCCTGGGTGACCATCGTCCAGCCATCACGGGTGTCGCCGACCATCACCGGCGCCGGCTCGAACGTGCCGTTGCCTTTGGCCAGGAACACGGTCGGCTGGTTTTGCAGCAACACGATCGCTTCGGCCGGTACCGCCAGCTTCGGCACCGCCTCACCGACCGCGATGCGCGCTTCGACCAATTCGCCCGGGCGCAGGAGGTTGTTCGGGTTGGCAACTTCGATGCGCACCGGCACGGTGCGGGTGCGTTCGTTCGTCTGCGACGAACTCAGGATGACCTTCCCCGTCAGCGTCTGGTCGTGCGCCAGCACGCGCGCGTCCATGCCGGGTTGCGCGCGGGCCGCATCGCCCGGCGCGAGTTGCGCCTCGACCCAGACCGCGTCGTCGTTGACCAAGGTAAACAGGGTACGGCCGGGCTCGACGCGTTCGCCGATGAGGAACTCGTCACTGGCGATGCGCCCGGCGGTCGGCGCCAGCAATGCATAGCTGCCATCCGCCTTGGCGGAACCCGCGCGCAGCATGCCGCGGATCTGGCCGTCGGATAGCCCGTAGGCACGCAGCTTGGCACGCGCCTGATCGCGCTGCACCTTCGCTTCGTTGTAGCGTCGTGCCGACACCGCCTGCGGTCCCAGCGACGCGATCCGTTGCCAGTCCTGTTCGGCCACGATCAACGCGCCTTGCGTCTCGGCGACCTGCACGCTGGAGAGCACCACCAACGGCGCACCGGTTTTCACCACGTCGCCGAGCTTGGCCTTGCGGGCCAGCACCTGCGATTCGACGCGCGGCGACACCAGCACGGTGGAATACGCATCGGCTTTCACTTCGCCGGGGGCTTTCAGTTCATCGGTCAGGGCGCGCGTGGCGGCCTTGTCGAGCACGATGCCGGCGTCCTTGATCGCCTTGGCATCCAGCGCGAGCGGATTGGCGGGTGCGGGTTCCTGCGCCATGACAGGGCCGGCCAACGCGGCCAGCAGCGCCATGCCCAGCAGGCTGCGTTTCAAAAGAGAGAGATTCATCGGGGGATATCCTGATTAAGGCCGTCCTGAGTAGGACCGTCCTGAGTGCGGCCATCGAGCCAGTCGGTCAGACGGCCCGCAGCGGTGAGGTAGTCGAACCAGGTCTGCCAGGTTTGGCTTTCCAGTTCCTGGCCGGACAGCGCGGTGTCCAGGCTCTGTTTGAGCTGCACGAGGTAATCGGACGTGCTGATTTCGCCGGCACGCCAGAGCTTCTCCAGCAACGCGGTGCGATCCTCGAATGCAGCGGCCCGGCCGCTGCGAAAGGCTTCGGTCGCACTGCGCAAGGCGGCGTAACGGGCTTGCGCTTCCTGCAGTCCGGCGCGCAGCACAAACTGGCGTGAGCGCACACCGGCCGCCGCTGCATCGGCTTCCGCACGGGCGGCATCCACTTCGGCACGTCCGGTGTTGAGCACCGGCAACGGAATGGACACGCTCAGACCGATCACCTGATCGGTGCGCGGCCCGCTGCGTACCTGTCCGCCGGTCAAGCTCAGCGTGGGATCGGGGATACGTGCCCGGCGGGCGACTTGCACCCCGGCCTCGGCACTCGCTTGCTGGGCGCGGGCCTGGCGCAGTTCGGGCAGTTCATCGACGGGCAACGGCGTAACACTGCCCGCCGCCGGTGACATACCGTTGGGCAACGGTGGCAACGCGGTCAGTTGATCGCCACTGATGGCCAGCAACGCCGCACGAGCTGCCGCTTCATTGCCCGCGAGTGTGGCTTGTTGCACCTGCGCCTCACCGAGCGCCAAGCCGGCCAAGTCGCGTTCCGGACTGCTGATGTCGCCCACCTTCAACCGCTGTGCGGCCAAGTCATCGAAGCGCTTCATCAGCGCCAGGCGGCGTTGCCCCAGTTCGCTCTGTCGGGCTGCGAGTGCGGCCGTCGACCAGGCTTTCAGCCAGCGGGTGGCCACATCGCGACGCAGCAGGTTGTAGCCAGCTTCGGCCGCCAACAGGTCGGCCTCGCCCTGGCTGGCGCGAGCGCGGCGTTTGCCGGACAGATCCAGCGGCAGGCTGATGCCGGCCGTGCGCCGATTGGCGTCGGCATTCTCCGCATCAAGCGACAGCGAGGGGTTGTACAGCGGCTGCGCAGCGGCACGCGCACGGGCCTGGGCAGCATCCAGATCCGCGCGCGCGGCCTGCACCTCGGGACTGGCTTGCCAGATACGGCGCACCGCATCCTGCAAGGGCGACGTCGACAACGATGTCGGCAGGGGAGCTACCGGTGGGGAGAAAGGGGATACGGGCGCGGCACTGAGCATCGCCGCGTACAACAGACACACGGCGCCGATGGGCACCGAACGAAAAACAGACATGAAGCGATCTCCTGAAAACGGTCACGAAGCGACGAACTGCACCGGCGGTGGCGTCGCGTAACGGAGCGGTTTCAGGCGATCGGAGGGCGCAGCAGCGAGCCGGTCGTGGCCGGCGTGAATCCCGAATGGAGGGTGAGCGGTGCGAAGCGTGCTTCCATCATGGCGATGGGAAGCGATGCGCTGACGGGGAACGTCACCGAATGGGCACAGGCACAGTGGCAACTGCGCCCTTCACCCAGAAGACAGGAGTTCGCATCGTCAGCCGATACCGAACTGACGGCGGTGTCCGCCAACAGGGTGGTCGGGGCAGCAGCGGTCGCCGACGCGAATCGCGCTCCCGGTCCATCGCCCACGCAGATCGATCCGCTGACCAGTTTGATCAGCAACACGGCCACGGCCAACACCCACAATCCGCGGTGGCGGCGCAGGCGAGTCAGCAGTGATGGCGCAGACCGATACATCCCATGATCCTATACGACAGCCACGCTGTTAGACAATTTCACTTGGGCGCCGGTCGTGATGAATTCAGACAACCCCCTACCGGCACCGTTTGACCCCTATGAAGGATGGTCTACCCGCAGCACGACTTCTGTTGCTGGATCGGCGGACACGGCACGCTGCCGTACGAGCAGAACACGCAGCAGTCGCCCGCCTTGGGCCGGAGCAATTCGCCGCAGCCCTCACAGTCGTAGAAGAACTGGCAGGCGTCGGTCGGCATGGTCTCGGTGGCCTGATGGTCGCAATGCGGGCACGTCAGCGTGCTCTGCAGGATGGGCTCAACCGCCATGGTTTTGCGCCGTAGCCGGAAAACCCGCCTCGGTAACCGTGCGCGCCAGTGTCGACTCCGTCGTGCGATCGGCATCGAACGTCACAGTGACAGTCTCGGCCTTGAGATCGACCTTCGAGCTCGTGACACCCGCTATGCGGCTCAAGGCTTTCTTGATCGTCACACTGCAGCTCGGGCACGTCATGTTCGCCGCATGCAGCACGGCCGTGGTGGGTGTTGCCGCATGAGCCATGCCCAGCCCCAAGATGGCGACCATTACGAATAGCCACTGACGCATCGTTCGTCTCCTACAAAAACCAGCCAATGAAATAGGGAAACAGCAACAACGGCACGGTCAGCACGGTGGCTGTCCACAGCCAAAACCGCCGCCGCCGCAAGACCGTCGGCTCGACGCAGGTGCCCTCGGTGCGGCAACGCGACCATGGCCCATAAAGCATCCAGAACGCGAGACCCAGGCAAAACAAGGTGGCCGTGACGAACCATGGACGCCAGGGATCGAGCGCCGTGAGATGGGCGATCCACGCGCCACTGATGCCCATCAGCACCAGTATCAGTGGCACCACGCAACACACGGATGCACCGATCGCCGCAAGCAGTGCGACGATCACGGCGGGAAGCGACGATTTGGCCGGCAACGTAGTCATGAGCGCATACTAACTTCCGTACCCGACTACGGAGTCAAGCATGACTTCTGCTCTCACCATCGGCCGATTGGCCTTGGCCGCTGACGTGCACATCGAGACCGTGCGCTATTACCAGCGTGTGGGCCTGCTGCGTGAGCCCGAGCGGCCGTTAGGCGGTGTGCGTCGCTATGAACACCAGGATCTGGCGCGCCTTCAGTTCATCCGACGCGCCAAGACGATGGGCTTCACGCTGGGCGAAATTGCCGGCTTGTTGGAGCTCAAGGGCAAACGGGCCTGCGACCAGACCCGCCGACTGACCGAACACAAACTCCTCGACGTGCGCCGCAAGTTGGATGATCTGCAGCGGCTGGAAACGGAGCTCATGCAGCTCGCTGACGACTGCGCACATGCTCCGCGTGGCGGGCATTGCCCGACCTTGGATTTTTTGCATCAGGCGTAGCGCGAACCTCTGAAATGAGAATTCGGGCGCGTGCCAGTGGGCCGATGAGGAATAGTAAAGCGAAGGGGAAAGTATCTTGGCAGTCTGTTACGAGCCAGATAACACCGAACCATGGCTTCCCGATCACCACCCCCCTGCTGGAGCCAGCCGCTTAAGCAACGCGGCCCCGTCAACAGGCTCGTGATCAAGGATATGTATTCGGCGCACATCCGTGGGTTTCGCGCTGGCAGGCTACCTGTTGACCGGAACCTCCGCGCTGAACCATCCGATGGACAGCGCGGTCGCCAACGCTTGAACCATGACGAAGATGCCAAGCGCCATCCCGAACCCAAGCCGAAGCGCCTCGCCGAACAGGAGGCTACCCACGCCGAATCCAGCGAACAGTGCGAAGACGTTCAAGCCCATCGCCTGTCCCGGGCGCTTTCCTCCAAGCGCGGTGACGATGCCCCCGAAGAGGGGCTGCGTCATGTCGTAGCCGAGAGAAAGGACGGTCACGGCCACAATCGCGAGTATCAGGGGACCGTTGAAAATTAGGGTAGCGGCACCTAGGGCACCCAGCCCGAGCCCGATGGGCAACAACCTGGCGCGCCCCCAGCGATCGGCGGCCCGGCCGATCAGCGGGCCGAACAAGAAACCAGGAATCCCGTAACCGAGCAGGGCTACACCAATCCCTACCGGACCAAGACCGTAACGCTGCTCGAAATAGACACCGAGCCACGTGAAGACGCCAGAGTGAAAAATCGAATTGACGAAAACATAGCCATAAGTGCGCTGCCCTCGCGGAGTGCCGATGAGATCGCGATATCCGCGGAATAACTCTTCCATCGTCTCGGGAACAGCCTTCCTCGTCGACGAAATAAGTGAACGGTGGAGCAGCAACACCACGAACACACCCACGGCGGCCAAGGCGACCAAAAGAAAGAGGCCGCGCCAACCAAGCAGAGGCTCCAGCACAGCACCGAAAGTCGAACCGAAAGCCATGCCACCGGCCATCGCTCCGAACAGCCAGCCGAGGGGCCGTCCGCGTTGTTCGTACGGATACAGACCGCCGATGAGCACCAAGGCGAGCGGCACGACGCCACTGGCACCCAGACCGGTCAGGGCACGCCAGAGAGTCAGCTGCCCGATCGATTGCGCACCTGCGGTGAGTGCTGTGAGCACCGCGAACATACCCAGCGACGCAAAGATGAGACGCTGAATGCCGATTCGATCCGCAAGGAGACCGAAGGCCAGCACCGTCACGCCGTACGGGATGAGGTAGGCGGGAACAATCACGCCAGTCGCTTGGACGGACGTTCCAAAGCTCGTCGACAGCACCGGAATGATCGGCGCCACCATGTAAGCCTGAAAAAAGATAATGAAGGTTGCCAGCGCGAGCGCCCTGAGTAGGCGTTCGCGTTCGTCGCTGGTGGTCGGCATCAGGCTTCGCCTATGTGCGCAATCAAATTCATTCGCGAGGGACTGTCTGGTTCGCTCTACGGGAAGCTCGTGTCCTTGACGTCAATTCAGCTCGCCAAGGCCGGTAGCCAGAAGAAGTACGCATTGAGCATGTACAGCCCCGTAGCGATGAGGGTCGCTGCACCGGCAATTTCGAAGACACGACGGTAGGCCGAGACGAACCGGAGGTTCTCCAGCCAGCCCAGCGACCACGCACCCACGGCCAGCGGTACGGCACGCCCCAATGCAAAGGCCAGCAACAGCAGTGCGCCAAGCCAGGGCGATCCGAGACTTGCTACCACCCCCAACAGCACGGCCAACGCCGGCGTGCATATCGGGCAGATCGCGATTGAAAAAGGGACGCCCAGAAGGAACGCGCCGAAGGAACTGTTCGGGCGCTTCACTTTGAAGGCGAACGCTGGCAGCGGAATGCGTAGCCATCCCGGCCACATCAGTCCGAGTACGATCAGCGCCGGACCGATCAGCACGCCCCACTTGCGATCCAGCAGCTTCTGTACGCCCAAGCCGCCGAATCCGGCGACGAGGCCGAGCACGACATGGATCACGACCATCCCGAAAATGAACATGGCGGCGAAGACAAACGCCTGCCGGCTCGTGCGGGCTTTGGTCACATAGGCCAGCGAGACCGGGATGGCAGCCATCGCTACCGGGTTGAAACTGAAAACCAAGCCCGCAAGAAAACTGGCCACGACGGCCGCGGGACCGGCGTGTTCAAAGGCGAAGCGAAGCGAGTCGACGTCCACGTTAATTCACTTTCTTGCAGCGTTCGGAAAGCGCTACCCGGAGCTGCCGTCGGGTGGGCAACGAGGTGAAGACCAGCTCGCCGTCAATGGCAACCGCCGGCAACGTCAGAACGCCCAATTGCACGGCGTAGTCCAGCTCATCGAGCACATTGAGTTCCCGCCACTCCAAATCCGCGACGATCTCAAACGCAGCGGTCTTGAGGCCATCGCGCGCTTCGGCACAGCGGACGCAGCCAGGCGAGTAGAAAAGTTCGAGCTTCATGCAGTCATCGGCCAGTCGTCGTTGCAACCTTTGCTTTCTCCAGCGCAGCGAGGATCGGACACTCGACGACGGGATGACTTTCCTCGTTGCAATCGTTGATCAATTCGTCGAGTGCTTTCGACATCGATTTCATGAGCCGTATCTTGCCTTCGATCTGCAACTTTTTCTCGACGGCAAGTCGGCGCACATCCCCACAGCATGCGGCCTGCTCAGATCGCAACGCCAGCAGTTCGCGAATTTCGGCCAGCGTGAAACCGCATTGCTGCGCCTGACGAATGAAGCCGACGCGTTGCACGGACTCCGGCCGGTAGAGCCGGTAGCCGGCGTCGCTCTTCGCATCCGGCACGATCAACCCTTCCTGCTCGTAGTAGCGCAAGGCCTCGGTGCTTATGGTGGCGAGGCCGGCCAGTTTGCCGATCGTGAACATGATGATCTCGACGGTGATGGACAATTCAAAGAAATAAGTGGTGACCGGCCGCGGAGCGTTTCGGCGACTCCCCCCGCTGGTCACTCACCGGTTACGAGGCCCGACCCAGACCCGCAACGCGCAGGATCGCTTCATCGATCCCGCGCCCTTCACAGCAGGCCGCGAGCTTGCCATCGATGACCACGGCCGGCACCGATCGAATGCCAAGGGTCTTTGCCCGTTTGGCGGCGTAGATGTCCTTCATGTCGTGTACGGTGACCTCGCAGGACGAACAGGCCACACGCTCGACCAGCGCAACCGCCTCATCGCAGACTGCACAGCCGGCACTGAATACTTCCACTTTGCATTTCGTGTTCATGGTTTTCTCCTTGAATAGCTATGGCCCTCGACTCTCTCTCGGCACGGCAGCGAGGCGAACCGCTGTCGGGCCATATCGCGATAGTCACAGGCTAAACCTTCAAGGTAACCCCAGAGTCAAGAGGTTCTATTGGGTGCTCCTGCCAAAGGTGTCATCACTTCTCTGGGTCTACGACAACGCGCTCGCGGACACACCAAAGCGCCCTTCTGAGTGATAACCGGGCTTCACGCACCGATGGCGGATGGCAGGATGCGGCAGGCAAGACGCCGGTGAAGCGCATCGCCTGGATGTTGTAGCCACACCCTGGCCGCTCCGCCATGGCTGGCGCGGAGCATGCCTTGGCGGCATTGTCATCGCGTCCGTTCAGTCCGCGCGCCGCGCGTGATCGGTCCGCTTCGCCGTGCCCTGGGTCAACTCGGCACGCACGCAGTGCGCTTCGACGATCGACGTCACCGTGGCATACCCCGCCACCGCGAATTGTTGAAGGGGCAGTCCTTTGTTGGGAATCACGAAGGATGTCCGCATGACCTCCGGTCGCGCACCAACCGCTGGCAACGGCGTGACACGATAACAGACGTCCAAATGCGAGCCATCCAAATGGCCAACCCAACCATCAGTGTAAGAATCGGCCGCGTACGCGACACGGCCGATGGCGAGGCACGCGAGCAGCAGCGGAGGCTGAGACAAGCAGCAAACGATTTCATCGTCGTTCTCCGAAATGACAACCGCTACAAACACCGCCACGCGCACGCATAACGTGCGTGGCGGTACTACCTTCACGACCGCCGGCTGGTGCATGCAACGTTTGGATATTAGCAACCTTATCCACGCGCCATTGACCCAAGGTTTGCATACGCCGCTGCCTGATTGAGCACACGCGTTCGTTCGAACCAGGCAACCGTCGTTCCATTTGACGTCGATCAAGTTAGGTCTTGCGGCAAAGACCTAACATCGCAGTCGTAGCCAGCCGCACATTCCAGCGATGGCTTCCAACCCCAATTGCAGGGCGGCGCGATGGGACCCACCCGGCCGCCATAATCGGAGGACATGACATGTCTGCCACGCACGCGCGTTCCGCACCAACACCGGCTAGACGGTGGATATTCTGGTCACTTCTGGCACTGGCGGCGTTCTACCTCGTCGTCGAACACGGCGACCACCTCTCCGGGTGGATGAGCTGGCTGCCACTGGGCTTCCTGCTGCTGTGCCCCCTCCTTCACATGGGCATGCATGCCGGCCACGGTTCCCATGGCGGGAGCACCCGTCACGGGAATACCGAAGCATTCCCCAGTCGAGATGCCGACACCGAAGGATCGGATAACGGTGCGGTGGGCCACACCACACCGGCACGTCGCCCGGGCCCGCATATGGGAGGGCACTGACATGCACGGCGCCGCGTATGGCTATGACCTCTGGTTGCTCGCCCTGATCAATGTAGCGTTTTTTACGTTCTTTGCCTGGAGTTTCTATAAGCCGCTCACGCGGTGGGACTGGCGTGCCTTCAGCATGTTTACAGCCTTCATCGTGGCTCTGTTCGCCGAGATGTACGGCTTCCCGCTCACGCTGTACCTCCTGTCCGGCTGGCTCGCGGCGAAGTACCCGCAGGTGAACTGGCTCAGCCACGACGCCGGCCACCTGTTCGAGATGCTGTTCGGATGGCGTGCAAACCCACACTTTGGCCCGTTCCACATCGCGAGCTTTGTGTTGATCGGCGGAGGCTTCTGGCTGCTGTCAACCGCTTGGCCCGTACTCTATCGCGCCCAGCGCGAGGGGCGGATTGCTCGCGAGGGAATCTACGCACGGATGCGACATCCGCAGTATGTCGCGTTTGCGTTGGTCTTGACCGGCTTCCTGATCCAATGGCCAACGCTCATCACGCTTGTGCTGTACCCGGTATTCCTGTGGGCATACGCGCGGCTTGCGCGTCGGGAAGAGCGCGACAGCCTCGCTCGCTTCGGTGAAGACTATACCTCGTACATGCGTGAGGTGCCGGCGTTCATTCCCCGGCGGCGCACCGGCACGACAGGCCCGCGCGGCCACGTCCCTCGCACGTGAGTATTCTCCGATACCGCTCATTGGAACCCGCATGCACTGCCACAGGCCCACCGTGTCCATGTCCGGGCGCCCTGCGATGGTTACTACCCGCGGACTTGGCGCCACACCATGACGCCCATGTCTTTGTCCCTGCCACCCCATGCTCCACACCACGCAAGCGGTGACCGGCGCTGATGCCGTCGCCAAGGACCGTCGATGCTCCACGTCAACCAAACCCAACTCCGCCGCCACACTTGGCCCATCGGCGACATGGTGTCTACGGGCTGCGCGCGCACACTCGAACGCGCGGTGCAGGCACTGCCCGGCGTGCACGCGGTCGTCGCGCAGTTCACCACCGCACGGCTCGCGGTCAATTACGACCCCGCGCGCCTAGCACCCGGCGAGATCGCCGCCGCGGTCCGTGCGTGTGGCTTCCACTGCGACGCCGGCATGCCCGCTGGAACGAAGCATGAGGGAACGCACCCGTCCGCCGCGGTCGGTGCGAGTGCGAAACGGGCGGATTGCGTGGTGCAGGTCCCGACCGGGAAGGACCCTCACCACGGCCACGCCGCACATGAGGCGGAGTCGATGCGATCGGTGGCCGGATCCGCAGCTGGCGCCGTGCACGAGTCCCACCCGCCCCCATCGCATGACGCCGATTCCCATGCCGGTGGCGATCCACACGAAGGCATGCACCACGGCGGCGACCTGCACGCGGCGGCGCGCGACATGCGCCGCCGTTTCCTAGTCGCGCTCGCCTTCGCGATCCCGGTGTTCGTATGGTCGCCGATGGGTCTGACGGCATCACCACCGGTGCCCTTCGGCCTGCGCGCGAACATCTGGCTGTTGCTGCTAGCAACCGGCGCGGTACTGTATCCCGGCTGGCCGTTCTTCAGTGCGGCGCTCCGTTCTCTGCGGCGCGGCGTGCTGGACATGGCGGTGCTGGTGCTGCTCAGCGTCGGTACCGGCTACGGCTTCAGCATCGCATCGACGTTCTTCTTCGACGGCCCGAACTTCTTCGAGGCATCCGCGGTTCTGCTCACCTTCGTCCTGTTGGGCCACTGGCTGGAAATGCGGGCCCGCGCCGGTGCCTCGGATGCGATGAAGGCGCTGTTCAAGCTCTCGCCGCCGCGCGCGGTGGTGCGCCGCAACGGGCAGGATGTCGAGCTCTCGACCGCGGAGGTCGTGGTCGGCGACGTGGTCGTTGTCCGACCCGGCGCGAAAATCCCGGTCGACGGCACCGTGCTTGATGGCAGCTCGCAGGTTGACGAGTCGATGCTAACGGGCGAGTCGATGCCAGTGCGCAAGGATCCGGGCGCAGCGGTGGTCGGCGGCTCGATCAACAAGAGCGGGGCGTTCACCTATACCGCGACCAAGATCGGCAGTGACACCGCGCTTGCGCAGATCATCAAGCTGGTGCAGGACGCGCAGAACTCCAAGGCGCCTGCGCAATTGCTCGCCGACCGCGCCTCGCAGTGGCTGGTGCTTGCGGCGATCGTCATCGGCCTGGCGACCTTCGCGGTCTGGTTCTGGTGGATCGGGCAGACGCTGCTGTTTGCCCTCACCCTGACCATCACCGTCTTCGTGATCGCCTGCCCCGATGCGCTCGGCCTCGCCACGCCGATGGCGATCATGATCGGCACGGGCCTGGGTGCGCGCCACGGCATCCTGTTCAAGCACGCCGAGGCCATCGAGCAGAGCGCGCGGCTCGACGTCGTGATCTTCGACAAGACCGGCACGCTGACCGTGGGTGCTCCCGAGGTCGTCGACATGGCCCTGGCGCCAGGCTGGACGGCCGAACAGTTGCTGGCCAGCGCCGCCGCGGTCGAGGCGCATTCGGAGCATCCGCTGGCGCAGGCGATCCTCAAGCGCGCGGGCACCGTCGCCGAGCGCGCCGCGGCTTTCACCAACATCGACGGCCAGGGCGCGACCGGCGTCGTGGGCGGCCGGAGGGTGCTGCTTGGCAACCGCCTGCTGATGGACGAGCACGGCATCGACCTGTCCGCACTGGACACCGACGCCCAGAGCCTGGCCGGCGCCGGTCGCACCGTCATCTTCGTCGGCGTCGATTCGTCGCTGGCAGGCCTGTTCGCGATCGCCGATGCGATCCGCGAGACCTCGCGGGCCACCATCGAGGAACTGCACCGGCGCAACGTCAAGGTCGCGATGATCACCGGCGACAACCGCCCGACCGCCGAACGCGTGGCGCGCGATCTCGGCATCGACATCGTACTGGCGGACGTCCTGCCCGGTGGCAAGGCAGACGAAGTGAAAAAACTGCAGGCCCAGGGGCAGAAGGTCGGCATGGTCGGCGACGGCGTCAACGACGCGCCCGCGTTGACCCAGGCCGACGTCGGCTTTGCGATCGGTGCCGGGACGGACGTGGCCATCGAGAGCGCTGACATCGTGCTGATGCGCAGTGATCCGTACGACGTCGTGCGCGCGATCACCATCGCCCGCGCCACGCTGCGCAAGATGCACCAGAACCTGGCGTGGGCGGTCGGTTACAACGTCGTCGCTTTTCCGCTCGCCGCTGGCGTGCTCTATCCGTTCACGCTGTCGCCGGAGATCGCGGCGCTGTCGATGTCGGGCAGCTCGGTCATCGTCGCCGTCAACGCGCTGATGCTGCGGCGGGTACGGCTGGCGCCGCGCACCGAAGCGGCACCTTCTCGTTCACTCGAGGCTGCGGCCTGAGCCGCTTGCCTCTCACTGGAGTACCCATGAACGACTCAACGCCATCCACCCTGCAGTTTCTCGGCGCCGCCGGCACCGTGACGGGCTCCCGTTACCTGATCGAAGCCGGCGGGCACCGCGTGCTCGTCGACTGCGGGCTGTTCCAAGGCTACAAGCAACTGCGCGAACGCAACTGGGCGCCTTTTCCGGTCGAGCCGGCTTCCATCGACGCGGTGGTGCTTACCCATGCGCACCTCGATCATTCGGGCTATCTGCCGGTACTGGTCAAGCAGGGATTCCGCGGTCAGATTCACTGCACCGAAGGCAGTGCCGCCCTGTGCGGACTGCTGCTCCCGGACAGTGGGCACCTGCTGGAGGAAGAGGCGAAGTACGCGGCGCGCAAGGGTTATTCCAAGCACAAGGAGCCGCTCCCGCTTTACACCGAGCGTGACGCCGAGCTGAGCCTGCGGCAGCTGCAGGGGCACGACTACGAACGCGACGTCGAGGTGGTGCCCGGCATCCGCGCCCGCTTCCACCCCGCTGGCCACATCCTGGGCGCTGCCCATGTCAGCCTGGACGTGCATGGCCGGCGCCTGCATTTCAGCGGCGACCTCGGACGGCAACACGAGTCGCTGATGAACCCGCCCTCGCCGCTTCCCGCCTGCGACGTGCTGGTCTGCGAATCCACCTACGGCAATCGGGCGCATGTCCCCATCGACCAGGAGGCCGAGCTCGCGCCCATCGTGCGCCGCGTGGCCTCCCGCGGCGGCGTGATCGTGATCCCGGCGTTCGCCGTCGGCCGTGCCCAGGGGTTGATGCTGCATCTGGCTCGGCTGCGGGAGCGGGGCGAGATTCCGGCGGTGCCGGTCTTCCTAAACAGCCCGATGGCAGTAGACGCCACGCGGCTCTACCACGACCATCACGGCGAGCACCACGTGTCGGACGAGGAATGCCGGCGCATGTACGAGCTGGCGACCTTCGTCAACAGCGTCGAGGAGTCCAAGGCGCTCAACCGCCGGCGCGGGCCGATGATCATTATCTCCGCCAGCGGCATGGTCACCGGTGGGCGAGTGCTGCACCACATCGAAGCCTTTGGACCTGACGACCGCAATGCCATCCTGCTGGCCGGCTATCAGGCGGGCGGCACCCGAGGGGCAGCGCTGTCCGCGGGCGCGCGCACATTGCGCATGTTCGGCCGCGAGGTGCTCATCCGTGCCGAGGTCGTGCAGCTGCAGGGCTTCTCCGGCCATGCCGATGCCGATGAACTGCTGGCCTGGATGCGCACCGCGCCGTCGGCACCGGGCGTCGTCTACGTCACTCACGGCGAGCCGGACGCCGCCGACGCGTTGCGTGCCCGGATCCAGCGCGAACTGGGCTGGCGTGCGCGCGCGCCCGAGCATCTGGAGCAGGTGCTGCTGGAGGCAGCGCGCTGATCATGGACGTACTGACACATACCCGCCTGCGCGTCATCCGCGCCGGCATCGACACCTACCAGCAACCGGTGGTGTACATGCACCGCGACTGCGAGGTATGCCGCTCGGAAGGTTTCGCGGCCATGACCCGGGTGGAGATACAGGTGGGCGGGCGCTCCCTCATCGTGACGCTGAACGTGGTGGTCGGCGACTTCGTCTCCGTCGACGAAGTGGCGCTGTCAGAGGCTGCCTGGCTGGCCTTGGCGCCGGAAGCTGGTGCGCTGGCCAGCTTCCGGCATCCCGTTCCCGCCGCCTCGGCGGGAGCGCTGCGCGCCAAGGTGTTCGGTGCGCGCCTCGACGATGCGCAATACCTCGCCCTGATGCAGGACACCGTCGCCAGCCGCCTGTCGGATTTGGAACTCGCTGCGTTCGTTACTGCTTGTGCCGGCGAGCGCCTGGATCAAGATGAAACGACCTCGCTCACCCGCGCGATGGTGGCCGTGGGCCAGCGGCTCGACTGGGGCGTGGGCCCCGTTCTGGACAAGCACTGTGTCGGCGGCCTGCCCGGCAACCGCACCACGCCCATCGTCGTTGCCATCGTTGCCGCACTCGGCTATCGCATTCCCAAGACATCCTCGCGGGCGATCACCTCGCCAGCCGGCACCGCCGACACGATGGAGGTGATGGCACCGGTCGCACTTGACCTGCCGGCGATGCGCCGGGTGGTCGAGCAGGAGGGTGGCTGCATCGTCTGGGGCGGCAACGTGCGCCTGAGCCCGGCGGACGACATACTGATCCGCGTCGAACGTCCCATGGACTTCGACAGCGACGGGCAGCTGGTAGCGAGCGTGCTGTCGAAGAAGATCGCGGCGGGCTCCACCCACGTGCTGATCGACATGCCGGTCGGGCCGACTGCGAAGGTGCGCAGCGACGCCTCCGCCGACAGTCTTACCGTGCGCCTGGGCGGCACCGCCGCGGCGCTTGGCCTGCATCTGGGCGTCTATCGTTCGGACGGCACCCAACCAGTGGGCGTAGGTATCGGCCCTGCGCTGGAAGCGCGCGATGTGCTCAAGGTGTTGCGCAACGACGCGGATGCACCGGCCGACCTGCGCGAGCGCGCAATTGTCCTGGCGGGCGCGTTGCTTGACCTGGCGCCTGATGGTGTCGCCGGAACCGGCATGGTGCGCGCCCACGCCGCCTTGCAATCCGGGCAGGCCCTGTCGAAGTTCATGGCGATCTGCGAAGCGCAGGGCGGCTTCCGCGAGCCAACGCGAGCGCCATTCACGGCCGAAGTCGCAGCCACCATGAGCGGACGCATCGCCGCGATCGACAACCGCCGGCTGGCGCGCATTGCCAAGCTGGCAGGTGCACCCGCCTCGCCCGTCGCCGGCCTGGAAACGGCTTTGCGCATCGGCGATGTGGTCGCGCGCGGGCAGGCGCTGTTCAAGGTACACGCGCAATCGCGCGGAGAGCTGGCCTAT
This sequence comes from Rhodanobacter sp. FW101-FHT13A11, assembly GCF_058790335.1. Classification (NCBI taxonomy): domain Bacteria; kingdom Pseudomonadati; phylum Pseudomonadota; class Gammaproteobacteria; order Lysobacterales; family Rhodanobacteraceae; genus Rhodanobacter; species Rhodanobacter sp. FW101-FHT13A11. The sequence continues at coordinate 327,339 of NZ_JBYTCN010000001.1, forward strand.
GCACTGGAGCACGCTGCGAGAAGCATGCCGTTCGACATCGCCATGGAGGCCACATGAACCGTGTACTGATGTCCTTCCCGGCCGATGCTTCGCTGGCCGCCACGATCGCGCCGGCATTGCAGGCGCGTCTCGCCCCAGTCGGCTGGCGTCACTTTCCGGACGGAGAGTCGCTGGTCACCCTCGATGACTCACTGGAGGGCGCGGATGTCGCGATCCTGGTCAGCCTGCGCGATCCCGATCCACTGGCACTGCCGTTGCGCTTCGCGGCGCAGTCGGCGCGCGAGTTCGGCGCGCGCTCGGTCGGATTGATCGCCCCGTACCTGGCCTACATGCGGCAGGACAAGCGTTTCCACCGCGGCGAGGCGATCAGCGCACCGCTGTTTGCACGCTTCCTCGAAGAGAGCTTCGACTGGCTGGTGACCGTCGACCCACACCTGCACCGCTTCCATCGGTTGCAGTCGCTCTACAGCATCCCGGCGACGCACGTTTCAGCCACGCCTGCTGTCGCGAGCTGGATCGCGAATGCAATCCCCGACGCCATGCTGATCGGTCCCGACAGCGAAAGCGAGCAGTGGGTGGCCCGCATCGCCGCGCAGGCCGGAATGCCTTGGCAAGTGTTGAGCAAGCATCGGCATGGCGACTACGAGGTGCGCGTCAGCCTGCCGGATGCGGCTGCCGCGACCGGACGCACGCCGGTGCTGGTGGACGACATCGTCTCCTCGGGGCGCACCATCCTGGAAACGTTGGCGCACCTGCAGCGCCTGGCCTTGCCGCCGCCGGTGCTGGTTGCCATCCATCCGGTCTTTGCAGGCGATGCCTATGCGCAACTGCAAGCCGCGGGCCTGGCGCGCATCGTCAGTACCGACACCATCGCCCACCCGTCGAACGCAATCCCGCTCGGCGCCGCGCTCGCGGCGGCCGCGTCGACGCTGATGTCATCTTCGACCGATTCGCGGGAGGACTCATGAACCTGCATCTCAACTGCTGCACCGCCAACCAGCTGTCCGCGGCCGAACGCCAGCGGATCTCGGAACTGGCAGCAGCCCATCGGCAAACAGACCCCGCGTTCGCGCATTGGGCTGCCGGTTATGGCGTAATCCGTCACGATCCGCTGACCCAGATCCGAGTCCACCAGATGGTGGACGAACTTGCAGCCCGGGGCCGCACGCCCGACGCCGCCACCGCCTGGCAGCGTTTCGCCGCCGCCGACCGCATTGCCAGCGCCGGCATGTGGCTGGTTGCGCACATGACCTACGCCCAACGCGTGCACACCAATGGCGCCGCGCTGGACGCGACCGACTTCAAGGGCACGCCAGAAGGCCATACCGGCGGGTCGCTCAACATGGTGCCGGCCTACGTCGGCTACCTGCTGCTGGACGCGCTCGACGGCGTGACCCGCGCGTGGATGATGGGCCAGGGGCACTGCGTCGCCGCGATCGATGCGCTCAACCTGCTGGTTGGCAACATGACGGATGCACATGCGTCACGCTACGACCGCTCCGATGCCGGCCTGGGCCGCTTCGTCAGCGACTTCTACGCCTACACCCTCAATCCCGACGGCACTCCAGCCTCGCCGCTCGGCTCGCACGTCAACGCGCACACCGCCGGTGGCGTGCTGGAAGGCGGCTACCTCGGCTTCGCCGAGCTGCAATACGTTCATGCGCCACTCATGGGCGAGCGCCTGGTCGCGTTCCTCAGTGACGGCGCCTTCGAGGAGCAGCGCGGCAGCGATTGGGCACCGCGCTGGTGGCGTGCCGAGGACAGTGGTCTCGTCAGCCCGATCATCATCCTCAACGGGCGGCGCATCGAGCAGCGCAGCCAGATCGCCCAGCAGGGCGGCGAGCGGTGGCTCGACCGACACCTGCGCCTGAACGGTTTCGATCCGGTGTCGATGGACGGTCGCGATCCAGCCAGCATTGCCTGGGGCATTCACGCCATGGAGGCGCAGCTGCAGGCGCAAAGCCGTTCGCCCGAAGGCGATGTCCGCCTTCCCTACGGGATCGCGGAAACCATCAAGGGCTACGGATTCCCTGGCGCGGGAACCAACGCCGCGCATAACCTGCCACTGCCCGGCAACCCGGCGCACGATGCGCAGGCGCGTGCGCTGTTCAATGAAGGCGCAGCCGCGCTGTTCGTGCCGGCACCGGAGCTCGACCAGGCCATCGCCGCGCTCGACACCCACCAAGCCCAGCAGCGCCCACGCGAGCGCGATCATGCACTCGCCACGCGCCAGGTCGCGACGCCCCGGGTACCGTCGATCGCGGATCGGCCCCGCGGCGGCACGAGTTCGCCGATGTCCGCCCTGGACGAGCAGTTCGTCGCGATCGCCGAGGCCAATCCGGCCCTGCGCGTGCGCGTCGGCAATCCGGATGAACTGCGCAGCAACAAGCTCGACCGCACCCTCGATGCACTCAAGCACCGGGTGCAGGTACCCGAGCCCGGTGTCGCCGAATCGACGACCGGCGCCGTCATCACCGCGCTCAACGAGGAGGCCGTCGTGTGTGCGGCGCTTGGCAACAAGGGTGGGCTGAACCTTGTGGTCACCTACGAGGCGTTCGCGCCGAAGATGCTCGGCGCGGTGCGGCAGGAGCTGATCTTCGCCCGCCACTTGGCGCAGGCGGGGCGCCCGCCCGGCTGGCTGGGTGCGCCGCTGGTGCTGACCTCGCACACCTGGGAGAACGCCAAGAACGAGCAGTCGCACCAGGACCCCACCATGGTCGAGGCATTGCTTGGTGAAATGGCCGATGTCGCGCGCGTGGTGTTCCCGTGCGACGGCAACAGCGCAGCGGCCGCGCTGGCGCACGCCTACAGTCAGCACGGCACCATCACTGCACTGGTCGTGCCCAAGCGCCCGGTGCCGCACGTGCTGACAACAGCACAGGCGCAGGACCTCGCGTCCATCGGCGCCGTGCGTATCGAGGGCGATCCGGCAACGGCCGCGCTGCTGCTCGTCGCCACTGGCGCCTATCAATTGCAGGAAGTGCTGCGTGCGCAGTCGCGTCTGGTCGAGCGCGGGGTGGCAGCCGCCGTGATCTACCTCGGGGAGCCAGCCCGCTACCGCGCGCCCCGTGATTCCGACGAAGCCCGCTACGCGCATGCCGACGCGCGGGTGCAAGCGCTGTTCCCACTGAGTCGACCGCGGGTGTTCCTGACGCACACCCGTCCGGAGCCCTTTCTTGGTGCATTGCGCCGGCTCGACACCGGTCCGGCCACGACCGCAGCGCTGGGCTTCATCAATCGTGGCGGCACGCTGGACGTGCCCGGGCTGCTGTTCGCCAACCGCAGCACGTGGGCGCACGTCATCGAAGCAGCGGCGCGCGTGCTCGCTGCTCCGCGGGAGGACTTTCTGTCCACGGCCGAACTTGCAGCGATCGATGGCAACGGCGAGCCAGCCACGCTCCTGCGGACACAGGGGTCGGCGTAATGGCCGATTCGTTGCGATTGCGCAAACGCGCAGACCTGCTCTCGGTTGCGGGCGCGGCAGTCGCCGGCTTGGCTACTGGAGCGTGGCTTGCAGATGCGATCCAGCCGGTGTTCCTCCCGATGCTGATCGCCGGGTTGCTCGCGCACGCCGTGGGCATGACCACACGGCATCGCCTGGATCGCAAGTCCGGCGCATTGCCGGCCGTGTGGCAGTGGCTGTACGCGATGTGCTGGATTGCCATCGCCGCGGGACCCGTCCTGGCGGCGTGGCTGTGGCTTGGGGGTGGAGGCTCATGACTGGAACGATCACGCGAGGTCTGCAGATCGCAGGGGCGGCGCTGCGCCTGGGGTTCGATGTCCTGCGCCTGCGGCGACGCGCGCCCGAACAGCTGCCAGGACGCGTCAGCGCCACGCTGGTGGGCTTGGGTACGACCTTCGTCAAGCTCGGCCAAGGCCTGAGCCTCCGGTGGGACCTGTTGCCGGCGCCGTACCGGGAGGCGCTCTCCCGCCTGCACAGCGACGTGCCACCGTTTTCCGCAGAAGCCGCGGTACGGGCCATCGAGGCCGCGTTCGGGCAGCCGGTCGATACGCTCTTCGCCGCGTTCGACCGCACGCCGCTCTCGGCCGCCTCGGTCGCGCAGATCCACCGCGCGCGCCTGCCGGACGGGCGCGACGTGGTGGTCAAGATCACGCGACCCGGAATTCAGGCGCAGGTCCACGCCGATTTGCGCCTGTTGCGCCGCACAGTACGGATCGCGCAGGCGTTGTGGCCGCCGCTACGGCGCCAGCAGCCCGTGGAACTCGTCGACGAGCTGTCAGCATTCCTGCACGCCGAGATCGACATGCGGCACGAGGCGCAGAACATGCGCCGCATGGCTCCGGTGCTGGACGGGCAGCCAGACGTCGCGCTCCCTCACGTCATCGAGCCGCTTGTCGCTCGCGACGTGATGGTGCAGGAAATGAGCCATGGCCAGCGCCTCGAATCCGCTTACGGAACCCCGCAGGCGCCCGTGCTCGCCGAAGCGCTGCTCGGCACCTACCTGTATCAACTGTTCGACGCTGGGGTGTTCCACGCCGATCCACACCCGGGCAACCTGTTCGTGATGGACGACGGACGCCTGTGCTTCCACGATTTCGGCTCGATTGGTGTACTCGACGCCGGCTCGCGCCTCGCGTTCGCCGGGCTGCTCGAGGCGATCGGGGCAGGCGATCCACCGGGGGTGCTGGACGGCGCCATCGGCCTCGGCTTCTTCCCCGCCCATGTCGAGCGCCGCATCCACGAGCGTGAGATCGACCTGATCCTCGGCGAGCTCGCGAGCCGCCCGCTCGCGCAGTGGTCGGTCGCCGAGGCCGTCTGGCGCGTGGCGCGCATTGGCCACGGCACAAGCTTCCGCCTGCCGGCGCACCTTCTGGTCCTGATGCGCACGCTGTTCCTGGTGGAAAACACGCTGCGCACGCTCGATCCGCAACTCGACCTGCTGGGTGCGCTGACGCGCAGGGCGCCCGAGATCGCCGAGTTGCTCGACCGTGCGCGCCGGCCGGGACGTCCCATCGCCGTGCGCTTGGCCCGCGCGGCGCGCCAGTTGCCCGAGCTCGTGGCCGATATCCTGCGGCAGGCGCAACTGCACGGCGGCCGCCCCGCCTTCACCGTGCATCACCGGGGCCTGGCGGCCACCCAAGCCGCCGTCGCCCGCACCGGCAATCGCCTTGCGCTCGCGATGGTTACCCTCGGTTTGTACGTGAGCGGCGCGCTGCTTGCCCTGCACGACGCCGGTCCGCGCATCGCAGGCCACCTGCCGTGGCTGTCTGCGATCGCGTTCGCCGCGGCAGGCCTGCTCACGCTGCGCCTGGTCATTGCCATCAGCCGCTCGGGGCACCTGTGAACACGGGCCGCCTTCTTGCCTTCAATCTCGGCTCGGTCACGCTCAAGGCCGCCTCGTTCGCGTTCGACGCGCAGGCGCCCGCTGCCGACGCCGCATTTGGCGAAGACGCGCGGATCGAACTGGCCGCCACGGGCGACGCGGGTCGCGACCTCGAGGCTGCCCTCGACGCACTGCCGACGCATGCGCGAACGCCGGACGTCGTCGTGCACCGCATCGTGCATGGGGGCCCGTTCGAGGCCGGACGGGCGCTCGACGAGCCCACCTTCGAAGTCCTCGATGCACTCGCAGCTCTCGCGCCCCTGCACCAACCCGGGGGGTTGGCGCTGGCGCGCGCGGCGCGCCTGTGCTGGCCGCAGGCGCGGCACGGTGCGGATTTCGATACCGCATTCCACGCCCACCTCGCACCATGGAGCCGGCGCCTGCCGCTGCCCGCCGACCTGGACGCCGCCGGCGTCCGGCGCCATGGCTTCCACGGCCTTGCGTTTGCTTCAGCGCTGCGTCGGCTCGAAGCGCTCGCGCCCGGCGCCTCGCGCGGCCGTGTGGTCATTGCCCACCTCGGCGGCGGCTGCAGTGTGGCCGCGATCGAAGATGGGCGCAGCATCGACACCACGATGGGCATGACCCCCCTAGGCGGCGTGCCGATGCCCACGCGCAGCGGCGACCTCGATCCGGGCGTCATCTTCCACCTGCTGCGCGGCGGCGCCGATGCCGCGCTGCTGGAACAGCGCCTGCTGCACGAGGCCGGCCTCGCGGGCATCGCCGGGTACGGCGACATGCGCCGGCTGCTCGACGACACGCGGCCAGACGCCGTACTCGCCCTGGAGCAGTTCACCGTGCGCATCGCACAGGCCATTGCGGCGATGGCGATCGCGATTGGCGGCATGGATCACGTCGTGTTCTGCGGCGGCAGCGGCAGCCGGGCACCCCGGTTGCGCGATCGCATCGCCGCCCGGCTGCTGCCGCTCGGTCTCGTGCTCGATCCGGAGCGCAATCGCACGGGCGCGGCACGCCTCGATGCTGGCCGGGGCCCGGGCGCCTGGCGCGTGGATGTGGATGAAGAGCTTGAACTGGCCGAGTCGACGCGCGCATGGGCGTTCCCCGTGCCTGCATACGGCCCGTCCCCCCTGCCAGATGACACCACGGAGGTTGCACCATGAAGCGTGTCCTTGCCTTGCTGCTGACCGCACTGCTGTCGGTGCTTGCAGATCCTGCCCGCGCCGCAACGGTGCCCGTCGGCGGCTCCGTCCAGCAGGTCGGTGCCTACACACTTTACTTCGGCATGGTGCCGGTCGCGATCGCCGCGCCGGCGGTTGGCGGCCACAGCGAAGGGCCGCGGGACGCCCACGGGCTGCCGCGCGGGGACTATGCGCGCGAGCACCACCTGCTGGTCGCTGCCGAGCGTCGGCGCGATGGCGCGCGCGTGGCCGATGCACAGGTCACCGCGAGCGTGCCGATCGCCGGGCGGACCGTGAGCCGTACGCTGGCGCCGATGCCGATCAACGGTGTGATGAGCTACGGCGCCGTGTTCGTGCTCCCGGGCCCGGGGCGCTATGTCTTCACCACCGTCTTGCGCGTGCCTGGCGAACCCAAGTCGATCGTCGCCCGCTTTGCCTATACGCTGGCGCACGATCCATGACCCTGCTGCCAGGCTTCGCCGACCCCGCACATCCGCAGCGCCCCCAACGTCTGCATATGGAGTCTCTCGGCCGGGGACCACTGCGGGTGACCTTCCTGCCGGGCCTCGGTGGCACCACGCGCTACTGGACCTCGACGCCGGTGGCGCCGGTGTTCCGGCATGCGCAGACGGAACTGGTCGATCTCTACGGTTTCGGGCACTCGCCCCGGCCCTGGTGCCGCTATACGGTCGAGCGGCACGTCGACGCGCTCGCGCGCACCCTCCAACCAGGTGTGCCCCGCGTCCTCGTCGGCCATTCGCTCGGCGCGGCACTGGCGGTCGCCTTGGCCGCCCGCCACCCCGACCGGGTCCAGGCACTGTGCCTGCTCGGCCTGCCCGACTACGGCTCACGCGCCGGTGCAGTCGAATGGTTCGCCAGCCAGCGCGGCGGCTGGGTCTACACGAACATGCTGGCGACTGCACTCGCGTGCCTAGTCACCCGCCGAGTGGCGGGCCACTGGCTGCCGCATCTGGTGCGCGACGTCCCGCCGGAGGTCGCACGCGACCTTGTGCTCCACAATATGGCTTCGTCTACCACCTCGCTGTGGGAGGTGCTCTACCGGCATGACGTGCGCGTCGAGGCGGCGGCCCTACCACCCGGCCTGCCTGTGACGTGTGTACACGGCACACGCGACCTGACGGCACCGCCGGCGCGGGTAACCGAGCTCGCGGCGCGGTTCCCGCAGTGGCGCCATGTAATGCTGGACGCCGACCATCATCCCTGGCTGCGCGCTCCGGGAGCCTGCCATACGGAAGTCAACGTGCTCTGCGAAGCGGTATGGCCCCGCAGCGTTCGCGCCGGGGCGATCGCGCCATGACCGTGCGCGCACCCGGCGGCATCGTGAACACGTTGCCAGCCTTGGCAGCCAGCGCAGCGGTCGCGCTCGCCTACGCTGTGGTGCTGCCGGTCCTGCCCACAGTTGTGGCCACGGCGCAGTCGCCGGCACGCATGACGGCCGAGCTGATGGCGGTCTACAGCGCCGCCATGGTCGTAACCGCGCCGATGTGGGGAAGGGCCTGCCGCCGTCTCCCGGCACACCAGCTCGTGCGACTCAGTCTGCTTGGCCAGGCCGTCGCGATGACCATGCTCCTGTGGCCTTCCGGAACAACGATGCTGCTGTTCGCGCGCGGCCTGCAGGGCGTCTTCGCAAGTGCCGCGCTACCGGCACTGCAGACCGCGGCTTCGCATGCGGCCACGAGTGAAGGCGACCGTTCACAGCGGCTGGCCAATCTGAGCCGCGCCGCGCTCGTGGGCGGACTGTTCGGTCCCGGCGTGGGTGGCGCGATAGCGACCGACGGAGACCTGACCGCGCCGGTCCTAATCGCTGTCGCGGTACTCGTGCTGGCGGCCGCAGCACAGCTGCCGGGGATCTCGTCGACAGCCATTGTCTTGCCGGGCTTGAGTGCGCGCCCGCGCCATCGCGACGTCGCAGTGTTGCTCGCGCTGGCCGCACTGGCGGCCGCGGCAATGAGCGTCTACGAGGTAGGGCTCGCGACGCGGGCGCGCCTGGTGGAGGGCTTGTCCGCCCGCGAGGTCGGCTTCATGTTCACCGGCTGCGGGGTTGTGATGCTTCTCAGCCAATCGATCGTGTTCCGTCCGCACCACGATCCGCTGCGTGCATTCGGCTGGGTCGGGCCTGCCTTCGTTGCCACCGCCGCCGGCCTCGCATTGCTCGCTTGGCTTGGAGGAACGTGGCCGAGTGCGGGCGGGGTGGTCCTGGTGGCGGCTGGCGCCGGCGTGTTGCAGCCGGCACTCACTTACTGGATCTCCCGCGCAGCGGGTGACGCCCAAGCCACGAGCCTTGGCTGGCGCGCTTCGGTCACAACCGCAGGACAGACGCTCGGCAGTCTTGCAGGTGGCGTTGCCTTCGCCGCGACCATCGCTGGGAATACTGCCCTGGGGGCCCTTCTCGTGGCCCTGCTCGCCGCCGCCCTTCTCGCGCTGGCGCGACGGCGCTCGCCAGCTGGTCTTCCCCTTCCCATCCCGACCCACGCACGATGACCATGTCCCAGACCACTCTCCCTGCCGCCCACCGCGCCGCGCCCTCCGGTGACGCCCCCCATACCGCCCCACCGACGCGCAGCCCGGTTCCCGGCCAGGCTGCCGTCGCTGCTGTCCTTCTACGTGCCGACGTCCGCATCGACGGTCCGCGCCCTTGGGACATGCGCGTGCACGATCCAGGTATTCATCCCCGTCTCTTGCGGCAGGGCGCACTCGCGCTCGGCGAGACCTAAATGGAAGGCGCCTGGGACTGCGAGGCGCTGGACGAGATGCTTACGCGCCTGCTGCGCGCGGGGCTGGAGGAGGCCGTCATCGGCTGGGCCGACCGCTGGGATGCCTTGCGCGCGCGGCTGTTCAACCGCCAGAGCGGTCGGCGCGCATTCGAGGTCGGGGAGCGCCACTACGACCTGGGCAACGATCTCTACCGCGCCATGCTCGGCGCGCGCCTGGTCTACAGCTGCGCCTACTGGCCCGAGGCGAACGAACTAGACACCGCGCAGGTCGCCAAGCTCGACCTGATCGCGCGCAAGCTGCAACTCGCGCCGGGCATGCGTGTGCTCGACATCGGCTGCGGCTGGGGCGAGGCCCTGCGCCACTTCGCCGAGCACTACGGCGTGAGCGGCGTGGGCCTGACCGTCTCCAAGGAGCAGGCGGTCTTCGCGCGCGAGCGCTGCGCCGGGTTTCCAGTGGACATCCGTGTGCAGGACTACCGCGAGGCGCGTGGCGAGTTCGACCGGGTGTTTTCCGTCGGGATGTTCGAGCACGTCGGCGTGCGCAACTACCGCGCCTACTTCAAGACCGTGCATCGCTGCCTGCGGCCCAATGGCCTCACGCTGCTGCACACGATCGGTACAAACCGCTCGACCGACCGCACCGATCCGTGGATCGAGCGCTACATCTTTCCCAATTCGATGCTGCCGTCGGCGGCGCAGATCACCGGCGCCAGTGAGGGCCTGTTCGTGCTCGAGGACTGGCACAACCTCGGCGCCGACTACGACCGCACGCTGCAGGCCTGGCAGGAGAACATCGAGCAGGCGTGGGACCGGCTACCCGCACGCTATGACGAACGCTTCCGCCGTATGTGGCGCTACTACCTGCACGCCAGCATGGCCGCGTTCCGCAGCCGCCATGCGCAGCTCTGGCAGGTCGTCCTTTCCCGCGACGGCGTGCCGGGCGGCTACGCCGCACCCCGCTGACCGGAGATCCTCCATGTGCTTTTCCGCCACCGCCAGCGTCACCGCGAGTGTCGCGCTCACCGGCATTGGCGTGCTCGCGCTGCGCGCCGCACGCACTCGGGGCGAGCGCCTGTTCGCGCTGATCCCGCTCCTGTTCGCCGCGCAGCAGGCGACCGAAGGCCTCATCTGGATGAGTTATACGTGGGAGGCGCCCACGCTGCGTGCCTGGGCGACGCAGATCTATTCGGTCTTTTCGCACCTGCTATGGCCCGCGTTCGTACCCTGGACGGTGCGTGCGCTGGAGCCCGTGCCATGGCGGCGCCAGGTGCTCGCCTTGCTTGGTTTCGGTGGGCTCGTGAGTGCGCTGTTCCTGCTCGCGAGCATGGTGGCAACGCCTATCGAGGTCGCCCCGATCGGTGGCCACTTGGAGTACCGCTCGCCGCACTTCTTCCTGCCCCTATCGCTGACGCTGTACCTCGCCTCGACGACGCTTGGGCTGGGCATGTCGAGCCGCCCGGCAATCCGCTGGTTCGGCGTGCTCGCGTTGGTGTCGGCCGGCCTCGCCTACGCGGTGTACGCGCACTGGTTCATCTCGGTCTGGTGCTTCTTCGCCGCGGTGTTGAGCGTGATGGTCTACATCGCGCTCGCCTCGCGGCGGGCTGCCGCACCCGTTACACCCTGATACTCATCCCCCGGTCCACAAGGAGACTTGCCATGAAGACGCTGATCGCCGTGATCTACAACCACCGCCCCGACGCCGCCGCGCAGGTGCTGACGACGCTGCAGGACCTGCAGCGCGAATACCTGATCGACCTCGACGACGCCGTCATCGTACGGCGCAACGACAAGGGCAAGCTGTTCCTGCAGCAGTCGGTCAACCTCGCGGCTGCCGGCGCGTGGACGGGGGCTTTCTGGGGCATGCTGATCGGACTGATCTTCGCCGGCCCGCTCGGTGGCACGATTGCTGGCGCCGCGGGTGCCGGACTCGGCGCGCTTTCAGGCAGCCTCGACGACTACGGCCTTGACGATGAATTCGTCCTAGAGCTTGGCCACGAGGTTAACTCGTGCTGCTCGGCGCTGTTCGTACTCGCGCGCTCGATCACGACCGACAAGGTCATTGAAGCGCTCGAAGGCTCCGGCGGCCGTGTATTGCGCACGTCGCTACCGATGGACATCGAAGAACGTCTGCAGGCCGCGCTCGACGCTACGCCGAAGACCACTTGAACCCGCCGTCCGCCCCGAGCACGTGCGCTTGGCGCATCCTGGTGCCGATCCATCCACCGGGCCGCGCCCGGCGCCACGTGCAAGTGGCGGTCGAAGAAGAAGAAGAAGAAGAAGAAGAAGAAGAAGAACGAGCTGCTCGATCGACGCTATCTTGGCGCCGACCGCCGACCGCCGGCTCGGTTCCGCACCGCTATCCCCGTGGATCAGGCCGTGCTGCACGCGAGGTCAACACGGCCGCAAAGCCGCCGCTTGGCGTGCGCATGTTCGTGGTCTGGCCCTGGTAGAGTCTGGCCGCGAACAAAAGCACACCCGACTCTGACGCAAAACAGCGCACATCGGCTTTAAGCGAAACGTCGCCGTGCACGATGCGCGCACCCGGCGGTACGATGGCCTGTGCCACGTAAGGAGCCAAAGCCATGCTATCCCAGACCCGCCGGGTCAGTTTGTCGCCGCGGTAGCTCCCGCGACTACCAAATCCAGATGCAGGCTTGAAGAAATACCCGTTACGATTTCTCCACAGGGCTTCCCGGTTCCCGGGTACTACCTCGACGGTCGGCGGAATCACTTGCACCAGCCGTTCGGTCGACGCTGTATCGATCCCCCACCCCCGCAGCAGCCAGGAGTCGCCAAGCGCTATGAGATTGCGCTTGTCCGCGAACAGGGCATGCGCCCTGGGGTGCGGGGTCAGCGCGATAGCGCGTTTGAGATAGGCATTCTGTAATGGCGCACTCGCCGGATCCGCTAGCGCAAAGTCGGTCAGGCGGTTGTAGACGGCGTCGATTTGCCCGTGGGCGTCCCGCAGGCCCTTCGGGCTAAATGACAGAGCGTCGGGGGCCCGGATCACGCTATCCACCCCACGCTCCTGGAACGCCTGTGCATAGAGTTCGAATTCAGGAAACAAGAACTGCTCGCGCGGCGCGACGTCCACGACAGCCAGGCGCGCTGGCATCCGCCCGCACTGTTGCCGCGCATCCTCCAGCCAAGCCGTCAAGGCGGCCTCGCACGCCAGCGTTCTGCTCGTCCAGGGTGCCCAGGCAGCCGGCGCACAGGACCGGACGTCATCAAGTAGCAGCGCGTTGAGCAACAGCCCCCCTGGGTTCGTGTTGATTTCGATCAGTCGCGGACCTGCAACTGTCAAATGGAAATCCAGTCCAAGAACACCCCCTGCCGAGTTTGGGTCATGCCGGCCTATGGGAGGCGCCCAGCGCAGGACGTGCGCGATGTAATCGAGATTCTTGGCAACTTTGAAGAGGGCTGCCGCGACTGCGCCCATGGCCGTAAGGGCGGCACGGTCGACGAACAACGCATAAGGCGAGAAAAGATGTGCGTGCTTGTGGGGATCGACCGCGTGGGGGATTTGCAGGCGAGACAGTAATGTGTCGCGCACACGGCCTACATCGACCACGGAACAGGCACATCGTCGGTTGAGTACATCACCATGGGCGCTTGTGCAGTCGACGTCGCACGGCAGTGGGTCATCGGTCACCTGAATGCTCCCTTTTTTTCAACATCAGTACGGTGCTACGCTGTCTAGCCAGACGCAGCCACGTGCTGGACCATGGGTAGCGCGATGGCGTCGAGCGCCTTCATCCCGAAGCCGAAGCGTGCCATGGCCTCGCGATGCTCCTCCAGCGCGTTGTAGGGAAGGAATCGCAAATCGAGTTCGCTCACCCGGCTGAATGCCGGGCGGGCGAACTGGGCCCGTACATCATTCTCCCGTGTCTTGGGTGCCACCAAAAAGTAGCGGGCGCCGAAGTGGTCGGGCACGCCCAAGGCCAGGTCGAGCATCCGTACGATGCCGGAGTAGATGCTGGTGGTGTGCTCGACCTCGAAGGCCGCCACTACCTGGTCACTGATCGGGTCAAGCCAGAGCACGTCGATCAGACGGATCGCGTCGGCTGCGCGGTGTGTTTCCAATGCGGCAGGAAGGCACGGCAGGCAGCCCTCGCCAAGCGTGCCCTGGGCATGAGCCCGCCCTCGATCATTGGCGGCAATCCACACGGCATAGCCCAAGGCTCTTCCAAGGTCCCGTAGCCAGCCTTGCACTTGGGTGTGGGTCAGGTCCTCTTCCCGGGCGGCCGCCAATGCCTTGCGGCTGGCGACGCTTTCCTCGCGGACGCGGGCCAGATCCGCCTCCCACTGCGAAACCGCATCTGGTGTGTTGGCCCCCGACGGCAATGGGTACCGGCCGCTGCCGATGTCGAACAGGAAGCCTGCGATTGCCCCCAGGTCGTTGGAAAGCTGTGTCCGGTATTCGACGTTCAGGGCGAGGATGCCTTGGCGCATCGCAAGGTACGCCTCCCAGCGACCCAACTTCACCTTGGCGCCGGTAAGCGCGTTGTAGCCGTTGACGATGGCCGTGTTGAACGGCACCGCCAAGGTCGGATGCAGGAAGTAGAGAAGGTTGGCGGCGGCCGGGCCGAGACCCTTGATGGCCTGGCGATCCAGCTCATGGATGGCCTCGACCAGTCCTGCCTCCTCCGTACAGCACAGGCAGGCGCCAAGGAAGCGCCCGAAGGCTTGCTGGTTGCTCCGGTGTTCGTAGATGTCCGGGATGCGCAGCTTCGGCTTCCACAGGAAAGCATGATCCGCGCCTCGGAAGATTTGTCGCTGTTCGGCAATCGAGTGGATCACTGTCTCCAGCGAGGAGCCACGGTAGGCATTACCGAACGAGCCGGCCTCGATCTCCGCCACCACCGCCAGCAGGCCGCGGCGGATCGAGCGGAAATTCTTCAGGCGTTGATCCCACAGGAACCAGCTCTGGTAGGTGCCACCCGCATCATCACGCCAGTGCTCGACCAGCCGCCCGACTGCTTTCGTGTCCACCCTTGTTGCTCCTGTAACCTGGGAGGCTCTCGCCGCGAATTTCTATCATCGTACACGCGGGCGCACGCTGTCGCCGACAGGTATCACTACGGAGGCACCTATGAAACCGCTGGTCGTAATCCATAAGCAGCTCATTGCGTGCGTGCGCCGTATCGGCGGCCAGGTCGCCACACTGGAGCGCGGCTTGGAGACGCAGGCCGATTGCGGTGCGATTCTGCACTGGATGGCTGCCGTGCGGAGTGCGATCCAGGGCTTGATGGTTACCTTCTCTTGTGTCATCAAGGCCGGCACGAATTCAGGCCAGAAATCTACAGTGGTGGCAACAAAACGGGATAGCTTTCCCCGCTCGCTCCACGACCGGCCGCGTGTCAGATCTTGAAGTCATCGAAGGCTATGCGCTCATCATCAATACCCAGGCTTCGCAACAGCTTGATGGTGGCCGACAACATGCCTGGAGGACCGCACAGATAGAACTCGCAGGACTGCAGGTTCGGATGATCACGCAGCAAGCCCTCGTGGGTAGCCTCGTGTACCAGACCTTGAATTGACCCAGCACCCTGCCCGGCTACTTCCGACAACACGAGATGCCAGGTGAAGTTGGAATGACGCGACGCCAGTTCGGCCATCTCATCGATGTAGGGTGCCTCCCCGCGATGACGCGCTCCATACCAGAAATGGATCCGCTCCCGCCCCCCCTGATCGAGCCGAGAGTGGATCATCGCCCGCAATGGGGCCATACCCGCGCCTCCACCGATAAAGATCTTTTCGCGATCGCCCGGACGGAGAGCAAAGTCACCGAATGGTCCGCTGAAGCGAAGCGAATCGCCGGGTTTGAGCGAGTACAAATACGCCGAACCCTTGCCCACGAACTGACGTTTGCTGCTGGAGCTTCCCACACTGAAGCGGGCCAGCAAGGTCAAGTGTCCGTCGGCTTTCTCCACCGGCAGCGACAGCGAATACGAGCGCCGGATCGGCTCCTTGCTGACCAGGGTTGCCGGCAAATCCAGCGCGCTCCATTCGTCACGATGTTCTTCCGGGTGCGCAATGTGCTGTCGCGGCAATGCGTAGTCGGGAATGTGAACCTGAAGATACGAACCGGGCTGAAACTCTCGTCCAACGGGCGATGACGGCAACAGCCTGATCTCGCGCAGGAACGGGGTTACTGCGGTGATACGCTCGACGATTGCCGTCTGCTCAACCCACAGCTCGGCATCGCCGGGCACCTCCACTTCGAGATCGGCATGTACCGGCAAATTACAGGCCAAGCGATAACCGAGCTTCAGGCGGCTGGCAGTGAGGTGCTCGCGATCAGAGCTCGTTGAGGGAGGCGCATGGCCGCGCACACGGACCGCGCACAAGCCGCAACTCTGGCCGCCGCCGCAATTGGATGGCAGGTGCAGGCCGCTTCGCCCCAACGCCAGAAACACGCTGTCGCCTTCGCGCGACTCCACGAGTCGAAGCTTCGTTCCATCCGGCGCGTAGACCCCCAGGTCTCGCTTCCGACGCCAGCGAACCGGGGTGAACTCACTCAGGCGGAAACTTGCGATGAGCAGCCACATCCCCGATAACGCCATCCACAGTCCGCCGGAGCCAGCCAATATCGCCAAGGGATTGTTGAAGTTCTGTCGCCCCGAGTAGTCCATGAAATGCAGCATCATGACCGTATCGAACAACCGCCAGGTGGCGTTGCGGCGTTGAAGGATGCGGCCATCCTGAGCCGACAGATATATCGTCGTGTCATCGCCATCGGAAAACGATACGCGCCAGGCGGGGCCATCGTAACCACGGGTCTCGGTATTGGCCTTCGGCAGGAACTCCGGCGTCTCTGGCCTGCCGCCGCCGATGTAGTCGCGGGCGGCGATGATCGCCGCGACCGCGGCAGCCACGGTCACGCCGTGCCCGGTACGTGCATCCACCAGCCACACATCGGCCTTGTCGGCAAGCCGGTAGACCGGGCGATCCGCAAGCCATGTGGTTTCCAGCGTCTGCACCGGACGCCCCGCATCCGCCAGCACGCGTTGTGGTGCAAGCATGCCTGCGGGCCAACTCGGCATTTCACGCGGGTGGGCGCGGTGGACTCGACCTTCGACGGCGTCGTGATCGAGCAGGCTCATGATCAGGCCGCTTCCCGTCCAGATCGCGAATTGTGCCGCGATGATCAGGCCGACCCATTTATGCAATTTGCGGATCCATGGCTTCATATCGCCGCCTTCCGCTTGCGGAAACTGTAAATCAGCAGCCAGATCCCGCTGATCGCAAAAAGCAGGCCGACCGAAGCCGCCACTCGCATCAGGCCGTTGTTCACGTTTGAACGCGTCTCGTAATCCATGATGTGGAACATCCAGAGGAAATCGTACAAACGCCAAAAGCTGTGTCGCCGCGCAAGCAGTTCGCCCGTCGTCGCGGACAGATACAACGTCGTATGGCCGCGATCCGAGAAGTTGGCCTGCCACAGAGGGACAGGTCGCTTGGCCACCTCGCTCGGCGCTTCCTCCAGCAGGTGCATGGATTGAATGGTGCCGTCGCCGCGGTAGAACGACGACGCCAACTGTCGCGCCTGATGCTCGTCCAGCGGAGGCAGCTCGACACCGGTCGTGGAATCAACCAAGGTGGTTTTCCCGCCCTGATGCAGCTCGTATACCGTCTGCCCCATCAACTGCTTGAGCCTGAAACCAGTCAGGTCTGGATAACGCTCACTCAACACGCTGGTATCGGCCCGCACCGCCACCTCGGAAAGCGGTTCAGCTTCGACATGCGCCAGATGATCGCCATGGATAAGCTCGATCGGTATGGCGGTCATGTAAAGACCGCTCAGCATCCAGAGAAGTGCTTGCACACCCACGACAAGAGCGATCCATCGATGGGCGCGCCGCGCCCAAAATGCGAGTTTCATTGAAAATATCCTGCTAACAAGCAACCCAGAGATGCACGTGATCGGATAGCTGCCGGCACTATCACACCGGCAGCTCCCGACGAACTCACCAACGATAGGTGAGCTTCGCGTTCCAGCGCCGACCGAGCAGGTCATAGGTCATGGTGTCGGTATTTGCGTCGGTATAGCTCTGGATGAATGGCGCTTGCTTGTCCCAGAGATTGTCGATGCCGAAAGCAATGTCGAGGGACTTGTTCGCAACGTACTTCAATTGCACGTTGTGATAGGTCAAGCCCGGTGCGCGATCGCCGATGTCGCCGCGCGAGGCGTTGATGTCATCGGCAGCGCCGATGTACTGCACGCTATAGGAGCCTGACCATGACCCACGCATCATCGTCAACGAAGTAAACGAACGCCAATGCGTGTAGCTGCCGCGACCACCGGTGATTTTCCCTGCATAGTTAATGTCATCCGCACCCGGGAACGGTTTCACATCGTAGTTCTTCAAGTACGACACGTCCGCACTGATGGATGCCTTCCAACCGGCCAGATCGAACTGATAGATCGCCCCCAGGTCGATGCCCGAAAGCCTCTCGCTCGCCGCGTTGACCGGCTGAGCCGAAAGGAAATCGATCTCGCCGGTCTGCCGATTGCGGGTGAAGTTCGATGCAGAACAGAACGGATGCGAAAGACCGGGCGTGTTGTAGCACACCGCAAGCTTGGTCGAGCCGTCAATACGCTGAATCGCGTTGTCGATCTTGATCTTGTAGTAATCCAGCGTAACCGTCAGGTCGTTCACCAGGGTTGGCGTCCACACCACCCCTGCCGTCATCGTCTTTGCGGCCTCGGGCTGCAGTTTCTGGTTGCCACCGACAGTTGTCAGAACCGTATTTCCCAGCTGGGTATAACCAGTCGGTACGCCAGAAGCGCGACAATTCTGCGCAACCACCGATGATGCCGGCAGGTTGCTCCATCCATTGCAGGGATCGGTCGTGGTCAAATTCCCCTCCGAGACTCCACCGAAGAGCTCGGGCACATTGGGGATGCGAAATGCCGTGGCGTAATTCGCACGGAGCTTCAGCGACGGGACGACCTGCCAGTCCAAGCCAACCTTGTAGTTACTGTCGTTGCCGAAGATATCGTAGCTGGAATACCTCACTGCCGCGTTGAGATTCAATGACTGTGCGAGGAACTTGTCTTTCAATAGTGGAACTGCAACCTCGGCAAAAGCCTCTTTGGCCAAGTATTCGCCAGCTATCGGATCCTGCTTGTTGGTATTGGCGATGCCCAGCACCGTGAGTTGATCCGGGTCACGCCAACCGCGTTCCTTGCGGATCTCGATGCCGGTAGCCATGTCGACAAAGCCAGCCGGCACCTCAAACAGCTCACCACTGATGTTCGCCGTGAAACTCTTCTGATCGTTGCCACCATTGTCACGACTCTTGAAGAGAATATAGTCGAGCACCTTGGGAGTCAGGTTGCCGTAGCCGAGGTAGTTGCCACAGGGAATCTCCGCGCCGGGCGCATTGCTGCAGATGTTCGTATTCAACGTCTGATCGACGCGATCCAAATTGGCAATGTTGGTCGAGCCATCAACGCCTGTACTGCGTCCCCAATTTATCGCCGCAGACCAATCCCAGCCAGTACCGATCCGACCTTCCAGCCCTACCACCGTGCGAAAAGTGTCGACCTCCTGATAAAAGTGACGAGGACCCGACTCCTGCAACCTTCTGCGCTGCAACAAGAGATCCTGACCTGTCGGATTGGTCGGGTGATCGGCTGCGATGCGAATGGGGCGGTATATGCCTATTGCGCCCGGCGTGGCGAGCTGATCCGAACGCCGATTCGTATACATCAATTCGGTAAAGACACGAACTTCGTCCGTCAACGCGTAATTGCCGAACGAACTGAGGCTCAAACGCTTGATCGGATTGACCGCATTGAGGTATGGGTTGGAGTTGTAGTTGTCGCGTGCCGGTGAATAGGTGTGAAAGGCATTGGCCGCGCCGTTGGGATCCTGATTGAAATTGACTCTCTGTCCATCAGCCAGCAAGGCGCGACCGCCGATAGTGGAAGAGCTGCCGACGCATTCGAGCTTTCCATCGACCTCGCCGAGCGAGCATGGCGCGCGATCCGCCATGTTGACTGCCCCGGTTTCGGCGTAGTTGATCGCCGCCATCAGCGAGCCCCGGTCAGAGTTCACTCCCCAAGCCAGATCAATCGCCTTCTCGTCACCGTCCTGTTGGAAGGTCTGGCCGTAGCGAACCGATGCTTCGACACCATTGAATTTCTTCTTGGTGATGATGTTGACCACACCGGCCACGGCATCCGCACCGTAGATCGCCGAGGCGCCATCTTTCAGCACCTCGATACGATCGATCAACGCCACGGGGATATTGTTCAAGTCAACCGAGCTATTGGCTCCGGTGCCTCCGTTGACGATCCGCCGACCGTTGAGCAGAACCAGTGTCCGGTTGATGCCGAGGCCACGCAGATTCACCTGCGTGGTGCCATAGCCATTGTCGGCCCAATAGGCATTGGTCTGGTTGCCGGCAAAACCGGCCGAAGCTGGCAGCCGCTGAAGCAAATTTTCCACCGACACTACGCCGGAACGCGCGATTTCGTCGGCGTCAATGACGGTTACCGGGCCGACGCCGGAGATTTCGGCTCCCTTGATATGGCTGCCGGTCACCGCAACCGCCTCGAGATTGGTGGCCTGCGGCGAGGCGGGCCGCGTGTCAGTAGACTGGGCAAAGGTGGTGCTGGCAAAACCGGCGGACAACAGCGCGCCGATAGCCAGCGCAAGGTGATTGCGCTTGTAAGACATGAAAGGACTCCCCAATTCGGTCTGGAATGATCTGATCGGTGAACGCCTGCAGCACCGTCTGCGCAGCTGCGCGACAGAAAATTGCTCGGGCAAACATGCCGTCACAGAGGACGGCCGACGAGATCAACCGATAGGAGGTCGAAAGACGGAGGAGATGGCCGTGCGAACAGTACTCGTGACTGCCATCGTAGAGGGATGCGCATCGAGAGCGTGCTGGGCGGCAAATACTACAGCTTGGTCGACGGATGCGACCGGGGATACGCACATGCAAGTACAGCCCTGGGTGCAGTCACAATCCGTACCCGCCTTGCGTTCGCGCCCCGAGTCGGCACTGCTGTCACATCCGCTGTCATGCACCATCGAACGATTGCCGCTCTGGGCGTGTTGAACCTGTACTCCTGCCATCGCAGTCGAGCGCCATTGCACTGCACTGGCATTGAGGCAAAAAGCCGCAACCAGAAGGCACCGCAACAGTAGGACGCAGGGGGACATGAAGTGGTAGCTGCCGACTGGAAAGTTGTCTATACCATCTAGTACCATGCCCAAATTCAACCTGTCAACCCCCGGCTGCAACACATCGATCGATATGCGACGACGACTTCCACAAGTTGTATAGACATGCGATGCTGTGGCGATGAACGAACGTCCGCCGCAGTACCTCAAACTCAAGCGCCATATCCTGCGCCATATCAACAACGGCGACTGGCCGCCACTGAGTAAAGTGCCTAGCGAGAACGAACTAGTCTCCAAGTTCGGCATCTCCCGTATGACCGTCAACCGCGCCATGCGCGAACTGGCCGATGCCGGCATGGTCACCCGCACGCAGGGTGCAGGAACGTTTGTAGCCGAGCGCAAGGCCGAGTCGGCGATGTTCGAAGTACGCAGCATCCGAGATGAAATCATCTCGCGCGGACAGAAACATACCGTGGAGATCTTGATCCGTGAACTCGTTTCCGCGCGCCCCGTCACGGCGCGCCAATTTGCCATGTCTACCGGAACCGAGCTCTACCATTCACGCCTGCTGCATCGGGCCGACGATGAACCACTGCAGCTGGAAGACCGCTTCGTGAATCCGGTCTGCGCGCCGGACTATCTGGAGATCGATTTCTACAAGGAAATTCCGCATCAGTACCTGATGCGCACGGCACCCTTGCAGCGAATCGAGCATGCAATCGAGGCCGAGGCCGCGAGCAAACGACTGGCGCGCCTGCTTGCTGTCGAGCCAGGCAGTCCATTGCTGACACTGACACGCCGCACCTGGTCGCACGACCATGTCGCCAGTTACGTTCGCCTCAGCTACCCGGCCGGCAAGTTCCGCTTCGTCGGCGCCTTCAATGCCGGCGACTTCAAAACCTCCTGAAGGAAACACCCATGGATACGCTTGCCATGCCCAAGTCGGGGCCGCGCACGGTACGGGCGCCGCACGGTACCACACTGACCTGCAAGAACTGGCTCGCTGAAGCCGCCTACCGAATGCTGCAGAACAATCTCGATCCGGACGTGGCCGAGCGACCGGAGGATCTCGTGGTTTACGGAGGGATCGGTCGTGCCGCAAGGGACTGGCGCAGCTTCGACCTCATTCTCGAGTCGTTGCGCGTGCTGGAGGACGACCAGACACTGCTGGTGCAATCCGGCAAACCCGTGGGCGTCTTCCGCACCCACGTCGATGCTCCGCGAGTGCTCCTGGCCAACTCAAATCTGGTGCCGCACTGGGCCACGTGGGATCACTTCAACGAGCTCGATCGCAAGGGTTTGATGATGTACGGCCAGATGACGGCCGGCAGCTGGATCTACATCGGCTCGCAAGGCATCGTGCAGGGCACCTACGAAACCTTTGTCGAACTCGGGCGGCAACACTATGCCGGCGACTGGTCAGGCAAGTGGATTCTCACGGCCGGCCTGGGCGGCATGGGCGGCGCGCAATCGCTCGCCGCCGTGCTGGCCGGCGCGAGCTGCATCGTGATCGAGTGTCAGGAGTCGCGCATCGACTTCCGTCTGCGCACGCGCTACATCGATCGCAAGGCCCACACCATCGAGGAGGCACTGGCGATCGTTGAAAACGCGACCACGCCAGTCTCGGTCGGCCTCCTCGGCAACGCCGCCGAACTCTTGCCTCGCTTCGCTGAACTGGCGAAAGCCGGCATCGCGCGCCCCAGTGCCGTCACCGACCAGACCTCGGCACACGATCTGATCAACGGTTACCTGCCCGCTGGCTGGACGCTTGCCCAATGGGAATCCGCTCGCCGTGGCAACCCGGCGCAGCAACAGGCGCTGACCCGGGCCGCCGCCGCCAGTTGCGCAACGCACGTCAACGCGATGCTCGCTTTCCATCGCATGGGAGTGCCGACGATCGACTATGGCAACAACATTCGTCAGGTCGCGTTGCAACAAGGCGTCGAGGACGCGTTTGCCTTTCCCGGGTTCGTGCCTGCTTGTATCCGTCCGCTGTTTTGCCAGGGCAAGGGACCATTTCGCTGGGTCGCCCTGTCCGGCGACCCGGAAGACATCTACCGCACCGATGCGAAGATCAAGGAGCTATTTCCTGAAGACGCACACCTGCATGGCTGGCTCGATCAAGCGCGTGAGCGCATTGCCTTCCAGGGCTTGCCGGCACGCATTTGCTGGCTCGGCCTGGGTCAGCGCCATCGCGCCGCGTTGGCCTTCAACGAGATGGTGCGCACCGGAGAGCTGAAGGCTCCCCTCGTCATCGGTCGCGATCACCTCGATTGCGGCTCGGTCGCCAGCCCCAATCGCGAAACCGAAGCCATGCGCGACGGATCCGATGCCGTTTCCGATTGGCCGCTGCTCAACGCATTGCTGGCCACGTCCGGTGGCGCTACCTGGGTCAGCCTGCACCACGGTGGCGGCGTCGGCATGGGCTTCTCGCAGCACTCGGGCGTAGTGATCGTCTGCGATGGCACAGATGCAGCAGCCAGACGCCTGGAGCACGTGCTTTGGAACGACCCGGCAACCGGCGTCATGCGCCATGCCGACGCCGGCTATGAAACCGCGTTGCAGTGCGCACGCGAACACGGCCTGAACCTGCCCGCCATCACCGGATGATCATCCCATGCTGACTCTTACCCCCGGCCGGCTGATGCTGGCTCAATTGCGCGGTCTCGCCGCTTCGCACACGCCGATCGAACTGGCAGCGGAGTGCGAAGCACCAGTGCGCGCAGCCGCCGCCACTGTGCAAACCGTGGTCACCGCAGGTGTGCCGGTGTATGGCATCAATACCGGCTTCGGCAAGCTTGCCCACGTCCAGATTGCTGACGACCAACTTGAGCAATTACAGACCAATCTCGTGCGCTCCCATGCTGCAGGAGTGGGCCGCTTGCTCGAAGATGCCACTGTCCGACTGATCCTGGTGCTGAAGATCGTCTCCCTGGCTCGCGGCTATTCAGGCGTGCGCTGGGAGGTAGTGCAGACACTCGTTGCCTTGCATAACGCGCAGATATACGCCTGCATCCCTGCACAGGGTTCCGTCGGTGCCTCGGGTGACTTGGCCCCCTTGGCTCATCTGACCCTGGCTGCGATGGGCGAGGGCGACGTGCGCGTGAACGGCGTGCGGATGCCAGCCGCAGATGCCCTGGCGCAAGCCGGTATCACGCCGATACGCTTGGCCGCCAAGGAAGGTCTGGCCTTGCTCAACGGCACCCAAGTCTCCACCGGCATCGCGCTGATGGCATTGTTTGCAGCCGAGCAGGCGTTTTCCGCCGCCGTGGTCGCCGGCGCGCTCTCGGTCGACGCGGCTGCCGGCTCGGACATACCCTTCGATCCCCGCATCCATATCGTGCGTGGCCAGCCTGGCCAGATACGTGTCGCTGGGTTCTACCGGCAATTGCTGGCGGGCAGCGCGATTCGCGAGTCGCATCGACAGAACGACACGCGCGTCCAGGACCCCTACAGCCTACGTTGTCAGCCTCAAGTCATGGGGGCATGTCTGGATCTGCTGAACCAGGCAGCCACCACACTGCGGATCGAAGCCAACGCGGTTTCCGACAACCCGTTGGTCTTTCCGGACGACGGCGACGTGCTATCCGGCGGTAACTTCCACGCCGAGCCGGTCGCGTTCGCAGCCGACCAGATCGCCATTGCGATTGCCGAAGTCGGCGCGCTGGCCGAGCGCCGGATCGCGCTGCTTGTCGATGCCACGCTGTCCGGCCTGCCTGCGTTTCTCGTCGATGATCCGGGCATCAACTCCGGCTTCATGATCGCCCACGTCACTGCCGCGTCTCTGGCCAGCGAGAACAAGACACTCGCGCATCCGGCCAGCATCGACTCGATTCCCACCTCGGCCAACCAGGAGGATCACGTCAGCATGGCCACGTTCGCCGCGCGCAAGGCAATCGACGTGGCGACCAATGTCCGGCGCATCGTGGCGATCGAGTTGCTGGCCGCTTGCCAAGGCCTCGACTTCCGACGCCCGCTGCGATCCTCCGAACCGCTCGAAGCCGCCCATGCTCTCGTGCGCCGTGTAGTGCCACGCTACGCCAAGGATCGCTATTTCGCCGCAGACATCGCCCAAGCCGACGATTTGATCACCGTTGACGCCTTCGCGACGGTACTCGGGAATGTCTTTGTCGAGCCGTCCGCGTGATGGAGGGATGGCGGGGCCGTGTCGACTCATCTGACGACTCGGAGACGTTTCGTTGGCACCAAGTGGTGCGTCCAGTCACGCCAGGCGCCGCTCCCGGCATTGCACTGGCAGGTTTCGCCAGCGATGAGGGCGTCACACGCAACGGCGGGCGTACCGGCGCAGCGGAAGGACCAGTTGTACTGCGACAGGCATTGGCCAACCTGCCGGTTGTGCACGACGGGCCGCTATACGACGCCGGCGACGAAGTCTGCTCCGAGGGCAACCTCGAACACGCCCAGCACCAGTTTGCCGCACGCATATCCGCATTGATCGATGCCGGGCACCTGCCCATCGGGCTCGGTGGCGGACACGAGATCGCGTATGCGAGTTACCTGGGACTGGCCGGCAGCGCAAGCTGCCGCAGCCAGCGCATCGCGATCGTCAACCTGGACGCCCACCTGGATCTGCGTGACGGTCCGACGGCAAACTCAGGCACTCCATTCCTGCAAGCCATCCGGCACGCCCAGACGAACGGAATCGAACTCGACTACTTGTGTCTAGGCGTCAGCCCTTCAGCCAACACCCGTCGTCTGTTTGCCACCGCCGACGCCGTCGGCGCCCGTTACTGGCGCGATGAGGAACTCACCCTTCCCCAGGTGGAAGCGGTCATCGCCGCAATGATGGATCGATTGAACTCCGCCGACGTCATCTACCTCACGATGTGCCTGGACGTGCTTCCCGAAGCCACCGCACCTGGCGTCAGTGCACCGAGTGCACGAGGCGTCGCCCTGGAGGTCGTGGAGCCCATCGTGCACGCCATCGCGCGAACCGGGCGGTTGCGCCTGTTCGATGTCGCGGAACTTTGCCCGCGGCTGGATCCCGCAGGCGCCACGGCTCGTGTCGCGGCACGCCTGGTTCATGGCGTAGCGACGTATCGCCATGGCAACCAAAGCCAGCCGCGGAACTGACTGCGCAGCCGGGCATCATGACGACGGTACATGGAGGCGCCAACAAGCATCGGCCAGCATGATCTCCGCGACCGGACGTCCGCCATGCGGAAAAACCAGCGTGTACCGCAGAAACGAATTCGGCCAACATGCGGCCATCACGAGCTTCGATTACCGCAGATCCAGTCTCCGTCCACCGCGATAACCAGTGCCGGCACATTCGGGCGATGCAGCTCGTGACACGGAAGGCCACCTGTCACGAGCTGCGCAGGGCGCCTGCTTATTGCTGCTGCACCGGCTTGATCGCCGTCACCGTGCTGTTCATACCCGCCGGATGAAAGGTGAATTTCACCTTGTCGCCCACCTTCACGTGCGTCAGTAGCTCCGGCGAAGCTACCTTGAACGGCATCGTCATGGCCGGCCAGCCTATGGCGGCGATGGCCTCGTGCTGCAGCGTGACGGTGCCCTTGGCCATATCGATCGTCTTGACCACGCCGACGCCCTGCACATCGGCCGGTTTGGTGTCATGCATGCCGGCCATGTTGGGGTCCATCTGTTGAGCACCGACCATGGCGGAAATCGAGGCCAGGGCCGCGGTGAGTGCGATGGTGAGGATGTGCTTTTTCATGTATCAGTTTCCTTTCAGGTTGGGGTGGAAAGCGGGGTCCGTTTGCTTGGCTCGGCGCAGTCGGCGCAACACCAGCAAGTGGAACGCGGCGGGGATGACCAGCATCGACAGCAACGGCGCAGTGAGCATGCCGCCGATCATCGGTGCGGCGATGCGCTGCATGACTTCCGATCCCGCGCCGTGGCCGAGCAGGATCGGGAACAGGCCGGCGAGGATCACCGCCACGGTCATCGCCTTGGGCCGCACGCGCTGCACGGCGCCTTCGCGGATCGCTTCGTCCAGTGCTTCCGGGCCGGCGTGCGGGTCGAGCGCGAGCTGGTGATCCCAGGCATGGCGCAGGTACAGCAGCATCACCACGCCGAACTCGGCGGCGACACCCGCCAGCGCAATGAAACCGATCATCGTCGCCACCGACACCGCGTGACCGAGCAGCCAGATCAACCACAGCCCGCCGACCAGCGACAGCGGCACGCTGGCCATGATCAGCGCGGTCTCGCTCGCACGACGAAATACCACGTAGATCAGGCCGAAGATGATTAGTAGCGCCAGGGGTACCACCAGTTCAAGGCGCTTCATGGCGCTGGCCAGGTATTCGAACTGGCCCGACCAGGCCACGGTGACACCTGGTGGCAACCGGACTTGCTGCGCCACGGCGCGTTGCAGGTCAGCGACCACCGCACCGAGGTCGCGACCCTTGTTGTCAACGTAGACATAGGTGGCCAGCTGGCCGTTCTCGCTCTTCAGCATGGAGGGCCCTTCGTCAATACGGATGTCGGCGACCTGGGCCAGCGTGATCTGTGCGCCATTCGCAGCGACGATGGGAAGCTGCCGTAGCGCCGCCACCGAGTCACGCCGGACCCGCGGGTAGCGCACCACGATCGGATAGCGTTCACGTCCCTCTACCGTTTGTCCGATCGGATCGCCGCCAACGACGGCGGCGATCAGCTGCTGCAGTTGCTGCTGGGTTAATCCATAGCGCGCCGCCTCGTCACGGCGGATATGCACGTCCACATAGCGCCCGCTGGCGGCACGCTCGGCAATCGCCGAACCGACCCCGGGCACACCTTTCGCCACCACTTCGATCTGATCCGCGACCGTTTGCAGGACCGCCGGATCCGTGCCCAATACCTTGATGCCGATAGGGCTCTTGATGCCGGTGGCCAGCATGTCGATGCGATTGCGGATCGGTGGCACGAACAGGTTGGTCAGTCCCGGTACGTGCACGGCCTTGTCCAGCTCCGCCTTGAGCTTGTCCATCGTCATGCCCGGCCGCCATTGATCCTTCGGCTTGAAGGTGATGGTGGTCTCGAACATCTCCAGCGGGGCCGGATCGGTGGCGGTCTCTGCACGCCCGGCTTTGCCGAACACGTGATCGACCTCCGGCACGGTCTTGATCATGCGATCGGTCAGTTGCAGCAATTGGGCCGCCTTGCCGGCCGACAGTCCCGGCAAGGCGGTCGGCATGTACAGCAGCGTGCCTTCGTCCATCGCCGGCATAAATTCGCTACCCAGGCGGCTGGAGGGAACCACGGCGCTGAGCAGCAGGATTCCGGCCAACAGCAGCGTGGCTTTCGGATAACGCAGCACCGCCTCCAGGATCGGGCGATACAGCGCGATCAGGCCACGATTGAGCGGGTTGGTGCGCTCGTCGCGGATGCGACCGCGCACCAGATAGCCCATTAATACGGGCACCAGCGTCACCGCGAGGCCAGCCGCCGCGGCCATCGCATAGGTCTTGGTGAACGCGAGCGGCTTGAACAGCTTGCCTTCTTGCCCCTCCAGCGCAAACACCGGCACGAACGACAACGCGATGATCAGCAGGCTCACGAACAGCGCCGGACCCACTTCGGCGCTGGCCTCCGCGATCAGCGACCAGCGCGCGGCCCCCTGCGGTTCCTCGCCATCGTGCGCATGCCGCCAATGCTCCAGATGCTTGTGCGTGTTCTCGATCATCACTACGGCTGCATCGACCATCGCGCCGATCGCGATCGCGATGCCGCCGAGCGACATCAGGTTCGCCGTCACGCCCTGCAGGTGCAGCGCGATGAACGCGACCAGTACACCCAGTGGCAGCGTGATCACCGCGACCAGCGCCGAGCGCAGATGGCCGAGGAACAGCGCGCAGACCAGCGCAACCACCAGGAACTCTTCCAGCAGCTTGCCCCACAGGTTTTCCACCGCGGCATCAATCAACTGCGAGCGATCGTAGGTCGGCACGATTTCGACGCCTGCCGGCAGGCTGTGCTTGAGCTCGCTCAGCCTGGCCTTCACCGCCTCGATCGCGGCCTTGGCGTTCTTGCCCGAACGCAGCACGACTACGCCGCCGGCGACTTCGCCTTGGCCGTCCAGCTCGGTGATGCCACGGCGGAACGTTGGGCCACGGCGTACCGCCGCCACGTCGCGCAGCAGTACCGGCACACCGCCGACATTGCTGGCGATCGGCACCTTCTCGAAATCCTCCCGGCTGCGCAGATAGCCTTCGCTGCGCACCATCATTTCCGCCTCGCCCTGCTCGATCACCGAACCACCATTGGCGCCGTTCGCACCGTTCACCGCATCCACCAGTTGCGCCACGGTGATCCCGCGCGCCGCCAGCGCTTGCGGATCGGGCACGATTTGCCACGCGCGCTCCATGCCGCCGAGGCTGGCCACCTCGGCCACGTCCGGCACGGTCTTCAACTGATAGCGGAGAAACCAGTCCTGCAAGGCACGCAGTTGACCGAGGTCGTGCTTTCCGGTGCGGTCGACCAGCGCGTATTCATAGATCCAGCCCAGGCCGGTGGCGTCCGGGCCCAATGCCGGCGTGACACCGGTCGGCAGGCGGTCGCGCACCTGGCTCAGGTACTCCAGGACGCGCGACCGCGCCCAGTACAGATCGGTGCTGTCGTCGAACAACACGTAGACGAAGGAATCGCCGAAGAACGAATAGGCGCGCACGCTCTTCGCCCCCGGCACCGACAGCATCGTCGTCGCCAGTGGATAGGTGATCTGATCCTCGACCACCTGCGGCGACTGGCCCGGCCAACTGGTGCGGATGATCACCTGGGTGTCGGACAGATCCGGCAGCGCATCGACCGGCGTGCGCGTCACCGAGTACACGCCGATCAGGGCCAGCGTCAGCGCCGCCAGCAGCACGAACAGCCGATGCGCGATCGCAGCACGAATCAGGGCGGCAATCATGGGTGTGCTCCGTGCATATTCATGTTCGGCATCGGCGTGCCGCTGGCGGGGGCCGGGTTCGTCGCAGGATCGTTCAACCGCTCCAGCGCACCGGACAAACTCGCCTCCGAATCGATCAGGAACTGGCCGGAGACCACCACCTTCTCGCCGCCTTCGAGGCCAGCGAGAATTTCCGTGTAGCCGCCGGCCGCACGCCCGATCCGCACCGCGACGGCACGAAAGTGCCCTTCGGCATCGGCAACGATCACCCGTGCCTGGTTGCCGGTGGCAATCAACGCGTCGTCGGGTATCACCGGCATCGCGGCGCCGGGGGTCGGGTTGAGTTGCACGGTGGCGAACATGCCGGGACTCAACACGGCATCGGGGTTGTCGAGCACGATGCGCGCCCGCTGCGTGCGTGTCGCGCCGTCGATATCCGGCAGCACGGTTTCGACCGTGCCGTGGAACATGCGATCCGGCAGCCCATTGACCGTGACGGTGACCGGCGTGCCGCGGCGCACCGTCGCCGCCACCGCCTGCGGCAATGCCGCCTCAATCCACACGGTGGACAGGCCGTTCAAGGTCATCAGCGTCTGCCCCGCACTGACGCGCTGACCTTCGCGCACGTCCAGCGTGGTGACGACGCCCGCCGCCGGCGCATGCAGCGTGATCGCGGCACCCGCACCATGGCGCGCTGACCGGATGTCCGCCGCAGTGAGACCCAGCACCTGCAAACGCTGCCGTGCCGCAGCGCGCAGGTCGCGCGCATCGGCCGACTGTGCCTGCTCCAACGCTGCGTATTCAGCCAGCGCGCTGTTCCATTGCGGCGCCAGCAACTCGGCCAGTGGCGCACCGGAAGCGACCGCGGTGTACGGCGCACGCACATCGAGTCTGGCGATCACCGCATCGACCCGCGCACTGATCGTGCTGGCCTGGCGCAGATCCCAAGTGATGGTGCCGGGTACCTCGATCGCCGACGCCAGCACCCGCCGCTCGACCGGCGCCGTACGAACACCCAGATTTTGCACCGTGGCCGGATCGATCTGGATGCCGTCCTTGGCCACTCCTTCATCGGCATATTTGGCGATCATCTCCATGCCCATCGGCGACAGGCCTGGTTTGTCAAAATGCTGTTGAGGCACCATCGGGTCGTACCAGTACAGAATTTTTCTGTCGCCGGCCGACTTGGCCGACGCAACACTGCCGGTGTGCGCCGGTGTCGACGGTGCATGACGACGACCACCGAAATAGCCGACCACCAGCAGTACCGCCGCGAGCAAGACGCCGGCGAAAATCATCAGGACAGGTTTCATGGGCGCGCGCTTCATGGCGTCGTCTCCGAATTGGGTAGCAGATAAGCCAGCGCGGCCCACAGGCGCGCATGGGTCGCCAGCGCCTCGGCATAGGCCAGCCGCTGTTCGATTTCGTCACGACGGGCGTCGAGCCATGGCTGCATCGCACTGCCGCCACGGTATCCGGCGAGCGCCGTACGCGCGCGATCACGGGCGAGTGGAAGCAAGGTGTCTTGGTAACGCTGGATCTGTCGACCCCAACCCTGCCAACTGGTGATTGCGCGTGCGACCGCCTCGCGCTGGGCGCGGCGGGCATCTTCGTGGTCGGCCTGTACCGCGTCCCACTGCGCCTGTTTGGCGCTGATACCGCGATCCTGCCGGTTGCGGGTGAACAGCGGCAAGCTCACACCCACTTGCAATGTCACCATGTCGGGAAGCCCCGGCGCACGCCGGCCATAATCCACCGACACGTTCCAGTCTGGGTGTCTGGCCGCCCGCGCCTGTGCCAGCGCGGCCTGTGCCACCTGTTCGCGTGCCTGCCACGCCTGCATCGGCGCCTGTTGGTCGATGTGCAGCTCCAGGCGATCCGCCGTGACCGGCAGATGACCAAAATCCGGCGCCTCGGCTAGGACGGGAACACTTGGGCCCAGCCACCGCTGCAGGCCCGCTTGGGCGGCGATGAAATCCGCATCGACGGCCTCCAGCCGGTTGTCCAGTGTGGCCGCCTCGGTACGCGCTGCCAGCGCATCGGTGGCGCCGCCTTCGCCGCCGCGCAGGCGCGCCTGCGTGATCTGCACGGCCAGCGCGCTCTCGCTGCGCAACTCGTCCAGCAGCGCACGCTTCTGCTGCGTGGCCCACACCTCGATCCAGGCATCCGCAATGCGTTCGCGCACCGTCTGGGCGGCGGCCACATGCTCACTTTCGGCGGCATCGATTTGTGCAGCGGCCAGCGTGCGATCGGCAGCGCGCGCTGCCCGTGACGGGATGGTCTGTCCGATCCCGATCGTGCGCATGGTCATGCCGTCCGCGCGCAAGTTGAACGCCTCGGCGCCCGTCACCGGATAGTTGGAGAGCCCGGCCGTCAGCGACGGATCCGGCAACCGACCGGCGCGAACGGCTTCCTCGCGAGCAGCCCGAATATCGGCGGATCGGGCATCCAGCAAGGGCGCACGCGCCAGACCTTGGCGAACCGCCGCTTCGAGCGTCAGCGGCGATTGCGCGGCATGCGCCGTGACAGCCACGGCTCCGCAAAGAACCATGGCCAGTACCGACACCCTACGGCATCGGAAAACATGAGAGAACCACATGAGTCAACACTCCCGTGAACCTGCGACTTGCGACGCGCCCGTGCGGACACAACGCCACCTCGGCAATACCGCGGCGTGTCAGATCAGATCAGGAGTGAGCAAAACAACAATATGGGCGGCGGGGGTGGCGCTCGCAGTTCATCGATTCGTTGGATCGATCGATCCGACGGAAGCGCAACAACCGCTACCGACATCAGCAACGGCGGTATCGCCGTCAAAGTGCTGAGCGGCACGGACGCCGTGCGCGTGTCGACCTGGGTGACGCGGTCCGGCAGGCAATGTTTCTGGCACAGCGGGCTGGCGGAGGTGCCCTGCATCTGTGCGCAGCCGTCGTCCATGCTCGGCATCGAGTTCATCAGCGCAGCCGCCGACGTCGCTTCAGGCACCGTCGGACAAACGTAGGCAGCCAATGCCGTCTGCTGCCAAAGCATCAGCAGCGTCACCAACCAGATAAGGCGGCAACGTGTGGTGCGATGCATGCGGAAAGGACGGGCCATGAGCAACAATTTATCCCGAAATACCCAGGATTGCCTTGACTTGAATCAACTAGGGGTTGTCAGCCGGGTCACACATTGCGTCGATGTCGGCGTCACGCGCCCTCAGCAGCGGCATCGAGGCTTCATTCGTCGGCGTTGGCATCTCAGCCATGCCGCTTCCGGCCCAGCCGCAATGCGTTGGCAACCACCGACACGGAACTCAAGCTCATCGCCAAAGCGGCAATCATCGGGCTGAGCAACAGGCCCGTCACGGGGTACAGCACGCCGGCCGCAATCGGTACGCCCAGCGCGTTGTAGAGGAACGCAAAACCCAGGTTCTGCTTCATGTTGGCGACGGTGTCGTTGGAAATCGACCGTGCCCGCACGATGCCGCGCAAGTCGCCCTTCACCAGTGTCACCTGTGCGCTCGACATCGCCACGTCGGTACCGGTGCCCATCGCGATGCCAACATCGGCGCCGGCAAGCGCGGGTGCATCGTTGATTCCGTCGCCGGCCATCGCGACCCGGTGTCCCTTGGCTTGCAACTGTTGTACCAGTTCGATTTTGTCCTTCGGGCGGACCTCGCCATGGACCTCGTCGATGCCCAGGGTGCGTGCAACCGCATGGGCGGTGGTGACACCGTCGCCGGTGGCCATCACGATTTTCAGGCCCGCCTCGTGCAGCGATGCGATGGCGGGGGCGGTGCTGGCCTTGATCGGATCGGCCACCGCAAGCAGGCCGGCCAGGACGCCATCGACCGCCAGATACATGACGCTGGCACCGGCTCGGCGCAGCTCTTCGGCCGGTGTGGAAAGAACGGAGGCATCGACCCCGACCTCGTGCATCAGCGCGGTATTGCCGATCGCCAGGATGGCGCCACCCACCTTGCCGCGTACCCCGATGCCGGTGGATGACTCGAAGCTCTCCGGCGTTTCCAGCGTCAGGCCGCGACGACGGGCTTCCGCGACGATCGCGTCGGCCAGTGGATGCTCGCTACCCTGATCGAGGCTGGCCGCCAGGCGCAGCACCTCTTGCTTGGTGAACCCTTCGGCTGCGAGCGCGGTGTGGAACGCCGGACGTCCCTCGGTCAGGGTTCCGGTCTTGTCCACGATCAGGGTGTCGATCTTGCGGAGGTTCTCGATCGCCTCGGCATCGCGGAACAACACGCCTTCCCCGGCGGCACGGCCGGTCGCCACCATGATCGACATCGGCGTGGCCAGTCCCAGCGCGCAGGGGCAGGCGATGATCAGTACCGAGATCGCGTTTAGAACAGCGAACGTCCACGACGGTTCCGGACCGAACAGCCCCCACACGAAGAAGGTGGCAACGGCAATCGCCAGGACCGCCAGCACGAACCAGTAAGCCACCTTGTCGGCCATGCGCTGCATCGGTGCGCGCGAACGTTGCGCCTGCGCGACCAGTTGTACGATCTGCGACAGCACCGTCGCCGAACCGACTTTCTCCGCCCGGATCACGAGGCTGCCGGTGCCGTTAAGGGTCGCGCCGATCACGCTGGAACCAACACTCTTTTCGACCGGGACGGGCTCCCCAGTCAGCATCGACTCGTCGACATGGGAGCGCCCTTCGACCACTTCGCCGTCCACTGGCACCTTTTCACCAGGGCGTACCCGCAGGCGGTCACCGACGTGAACGTGGCTGAGTTCGACATCCTCCTCGCCGCCATCGTCGCGCAGGCGGCGTGCGGTCTTTGGCGCCAGCCCCAGCAGGGCCTTCAGGGCCGTCGATGTCTTCGAGCGGGCACGCAGTTCGAGTAGCTGGCCGAGCAGGGTCAGCGAGACGATCACCGCAGCGGCCTCGAAGTAGACGCCCACGCGGCCGTGCTCGTGGAACGACTCCGGGAACAGGTCCGGTGCCATGGTGGCGACGATGCTGTAGCCGAACGCCGCACCGACGCCAATGCCGATCAGGGTCCACATGTTGGGGCTGAAGTTGCGGACTGACTGCACGCATCGAACGAAGAACGGCCAGCCTGCCCACAACACCACCGGCGTGGTCAGTACCAGTTCGATCCAGGTCCGGGTGTCCACCGGCAGCCGGGGAAAGCGGTGGCCGAACATCGCCAGCACGAGCACCACCAGCGTCGCCGGCAAGGTCCACCAGAAGCGACGGCTGAAATCACGCAGTTCGGGGTTATCTTCATCCTCCAGCCCTGGCATTTCCGGCTCCAGCGCCATGCCGCAGATCGGGCAGATGCCGGGGCCTTCCTGGCGCACTTGCGGATGCATCGGGCAGACATACAGTGTTCCCGCCGGTGCCTGCGCGGGGGCGTCATCGGGACGCGGGGTCAGATATTTGGCCGGATCCGCCACGAAGCGTTCCAGGCAACGCGCCGAGCAGAAATGGTGCGTTACCCCTTCATGCTCGGCGTGATGGGCGGTCCGATCTGGATTGACCTGCATGCCGCACACCGGATCGATCGCGGTTGTCCCCGGACCGAGGTGGGTGTGACGTCCGTGGTCGGCGCCCGCGTGGTGATGGTGGGTGTTCATGCATCCTCTCGTGACAGCGGCAAAGGCTTGACGTTGATCGGCGTGTCAATGCCCGTGGTGGGCGAAGTCGGACGTCGTGCCGTCGCGGCTGACCAGCTCAACCACGTAAGGCTGGACGCGGCCATCGGGCATCTCCATGCCCGGCGAGCCGGCCGGCATGCCCGGCACGACGAGGCCCTTGGCATCGGGCTTTTCAGCCAGGAGCCGCTTGATGTCCAGCGCCGGCACATGGCCTTCGACGAAATAGCCGCCCACTTCGGCGGTATGGCATGACCCTTTGCCGAACGGAATGCCGACCCGACTCTTCACCGAATCGAGGTCGTCGACATCGCGCACGTCGACGTTGAAGCCGGCGGCACGCATATGGTCGACCCACGCGCCGCAACATCCACACGTAGCGCTTTTGTACACCAGCATGACCGGAAGCGATGCGTCCGGTGAGCTTGCTGTTGCGGCATGGATTGTCGCGGAGGATGGCTGGCTGGACGGCGCATCGACGGGGTGGGTGCAGGCACCAAGCGCGCTGAAGGAAACAACGGCGATTGCTGCGAACAAAACGTTTCTTGCATTCATGGCTGAGAGGCTCATTCGTTTCACGGTCACTCTCCCGATACCGGTGCGGATTGCCACTGGATGGACACGATCTTCCAGTCTTTGCCATCCTTCTTGAGGTTGAGCAGTTCGCGGCTGCGCAGCGTGGTCGGCTTGCCCTTGACCGTGGCCTGGATGTCGCTCTCGCTGCCGACCATGGCGGTGTCGCCCATCGGCATCGAGCCCAGCGAGACCGGGGTGATCTTCGCGGTTTTCAGGAAGGCGATGTCCTCGCCCAGGTGACCGCTGGCATACGCTTCGCGCGACTGCACCTGACCACCTTCGCTGATGCTGACATCGGGCGCCAGCAACGCCAGAACGGCGTCCCGATCGCCGCTGTGCAGCGCCCTGTGGAAGGCCTCTGCCACGGCCTCGGCCGCCGGCACCGCGTGCGGCGTCAGCCCATCCATCGACAGTGGAGCTTCCACTGTCGATGTCGCAGCAGCGTCTTCGTGATCATGACTGTCCGCGGCGGCCGCACCGTGGCTGTGCCCGGACTCGGGCTTGGCAGGCATCTGCATGCCCGGCATGTCCGCCGCGTCGTGCGCGTCTTCATCGGCGGACCCACCATGGCTGTGTCCACCCTCGTCGTCCATGTCGTGGTCTACGGGAGCCCTGGCCACCATGTCCTTGTATTGCGCCGGCGTCATGTCGGGCAACTTCTGCAGGAAGGCGACCATGCTCCACATCGTCGGGTCATCATGGCTGAGTCCCCACGCGGGCATCGCGCTCATCTTGATGCCGTGCTTGATCACCCAGAAGGCTTCCTTCGGTTCGACTCGCACTTGCGACAGGTTCGGCGGCTGCGGGTACAGCCCGGGACGGATTTCCGAATCCTTCATGCCGGGCTTGAGATGGCATTGGGTGCACATCGCTGCGTACTGGCCGGCACCTTTCAGGATCAGCTGCTCGTCATTGAGGTCGGGTACCGTGATGTCTTTCGAGCGGGCGTGGATGGATCGCTCGCGCAGGGTCTGCAGGACCGCAAAGACCGGCTTGGTGTGGTGATCGTCGGCACCGATGTTGTAGATACCGGAGTAGACGAACACGCCGGCACCGGCAGCGAGGATGGCCAGGACGGCGACGACGGTGATGCTGTGATGCTTGATGTGCTGCTTCATGATGTTTCCCCTTAAAACCAGATGCGGACGCCGGCCACAATCTGCCGGTCGAGAACGGGTTGATGATCCTGCCGCGCGTAGTCGGCGGTGGTACCGATGCGGCGCACCCAGTTCACGCCGATGTACGGCGCAAACTGCCGACGGATTTCGTAACGCAGACGCAGGCCGAACTGCACATCGGACACGCCGCTGCCGATCCGACGCTGCGGATCGTTCTTGCCGTAGAGATTGATCTCCGCTTCCGGCTGCAGGATCAGACGCTGGGTGAAGAGCATTTCGTATTCGGCCCGCAGGCGGGCCGCGGTACGACCGGAAGCTCCGACGTATCCGGTGGCTTCTACTTCGAACCAGTACGGTGCCAGGCCCTGCACGCCGAAGGCCGCCCACGTACGCTTGGGACCTTCGCCCACGTCCTGGCGACCGCCGAGCTGGGTGCTCCAGAACGTGGCGATGTTGTGGTTCCAGAATGCTTCGAGATCGCCGTCTTCCAGCTTGCCGCGGCTGCGTTCACCCTCGGTGCGAATCCACAGTTTGTTCTCGTCGTTGCCGTACCAGCCTTCGGCTTCCCAGCTCTGACCATTGGCATCGCGGCCATGAAAGGCTTCAAGCTGATCGATCAACAGCATACCCAGCGGTGCGTTGTCGGCCATGTCCATGCCCTTCATGGAACCGTAGCCCACGCCGTCGGAGTAATCCGGACTGCGTGCATTCGGCGGCGGACTGCCGCCCTGCATCGGACCCATCGTCATGCCCGGCATCGCGCCCATGCCGGCCATACCGCCTTGATCCTTCTGCGGCATCGCGCCGTGATCCATCCCGTCCATGCCACCATGTTTCATCCCTTGCGTCGCTCCCGGACTCATGCCGGGCATCGACGCGTGATCCATCCCTGACATGTCGCCGGTGGGTACCGCCGACGCGGCAGGCTTCGCGGGCATCGGCATGCCTTGCATCGCGCCGTGGTCCATACCTGGCATGGTGCTGTGATCCATACCCTTCATGCCGCCCATGTCGTGGGAAGCGGGCGTCGACGGGGCCGGGGCGGGTTTCTTCCTAGCCTTCTTGGTAGGTGCTTTCGTTGCTGGTTTCGCGGTGCTGCTCGCAGCAGCCGGCATGGTCATACCCGGCATGCTGCCGTGGTCCATGCCGGGCATGGAACTCATGTCCATCGACGATGTGCTGCTGGACGCGGGTGCACTCTGCGCCGTGACCACCGGTGGCAACGCCAGCAATAGTGCGGCCAGCAACGCGGAACGCAGCGGGACGACTGAGGTGTTGCGACGATGCATGTTCATGAGACCACCACCTCGCGGAACATGCCCGCTTCCATGTGATACAGCAGATGGCAGTGGTAGGCCCACCGACCGGGGTTGTCGGCCGACACCGCATACGTGATGCGCTGGGCCGGCTGCACGTTGATGGTGTGCTTGCGCACCTGGAACTGGCCTTCGGGATTCTCCATCTCGCTCCACATGCCGTGCAGGTGGATCGGGTGGTTCATCATGGTGTCGTTGACCAACACGATGCGCAGCCGTTCGCCGCTGTTGAAATGCACCGGCTTGGCGTCGGAAAACTTCACGCCATCGAACGACCAGATGAAGCGCT
This sequence comes from Rhodanobacter sp. FW101-FHT13A11, assembly GCF_058790335.1. Lineage (NCBI taxonomy): Bacteria > Pseudomonadati > Pseudomonadota > Gammaproteobacteria > Lysobacterales > Rhodanobacteraceae > Rhodanobacter > Rhodanobacter sp. FW101-FHT13A11. The sequence continues at coordinate 365,461 of NZ_JBYTCN010000001.1, forward strand.
GCATGTTGCCAGTCAGGTGCAGCTCGATCTCGCGGCCGGGTTCGCGCGCGTCGATCGGTCCGCCGATGGTGTGCAGGTCGGCGTAGGTCAACACGCGCCGGCCGTTGTCGCGCAGGCCGATGCCTGGATCGTCGAGGTTGGTGCGCGGCATGTCGACGTGCATGTCGACGCCTGGGCCGTATTCGGTGCGGGCGTGGCGCACCACCGGAGCAGCGGGTGCCATGCCCGGCATCGCACCGTGATCCATACCGGGCATACCCTGCATGCCGCTCATGCCCGACATACCCTGCATGCCACCATGTCCGGAGTCACCCATCGCCATCGCACCCATCATGTCCTGCATGGCCAGCCACTGGATGGGGTCGGGCTTAGGCACGTCCGCTTCCATGCCAGCGCGTGGTGCCAGGGTGCCGCGAGCGTAGCCCGAGCGGTCGATCGACTGGGCGAACAGCGTGTAAGCGCGCTCGTCCTGCGGCTCGACGATGACGTCGTAAGTTTCGGCCACCGAGATGCGGAATTCGTCGACTGCGACCGGCTCGACGTCCTGGCCGTCGGCCGAGATCACCGTCATTTTCAGGCCCGGAATGCGCACGTCGAAAATCGTCTGCGCCGAGCCATTGATGAAGCGCAGCCGGATCTTTTCTCCGGGTTTGAAGATGCCGGTCCAGTTGCCGGCCGGTGCCGCACCGTTCATCAGGTAGGTGTAGGTGTAGCCGGAGACGTCGCCGAAATCGGTCGGGTTCATGCGCATCTCGTTCCACATCTTGCGCATGGCCAGCGCCTGGCTCAGCCCTTTCTCGCGCACGTCGCGGAAGAAGTCCGGCACCGTCGGCTGGGCGAAGTTGTAATAGTCACTCTGCTTCTTGAGCTTGGCGAAAATCCGTTCGGGATTTTCATCGGTCCAGTCGTTGAGCATCACCACGTAGTCGCGATCCGTTGGGTAGCGGTCGGGGCCGGCCGGCTCGATCACCAGCGGGCCGTACAGCCCGGTCTGTTCCTGGAATCCCGAATGCGAGTGGTACCAGTAAGTGCCGGCCTGGCGGACCTGAAAGCGGTAGACAAAGGTTTCACCGGGGGCAATACCATCGAAACTGATACCCGGCACGCCGTCTTCCTGGAACGGCAGGATGATGCCGTGCCAGTGGATCGATGTCGGCACGCGCAAGCGGTTGGTCACGCGAAGGTTCACTGTGGTGCCTTCCTTCCAGCGTAGGAGCGGGCCGGGAATGCCGCCATTGACGGTGGTGGCCAGGCGCGTGGCCCCGGTGTAGTTGACCGGCGTCTCGGCAATATCGAGCGCGAAGTCGGTGCCACTCAGCACCGTGGGGTGGCCGGGGCTGGTCAGCGCCCACACGTTCGGGGGGCGCAGCAAGCCGAGGCCGGCCACGGCGCCGCCGATGGCGACACCCTGGACGAAACGACGACGCGAAAAATCCACCGGTGGGCGGGGAAACATGTTCATGGACTCTCTCCTGGACAGACGGTATCGATCACGCCGATACCGATCACAGCCGATTGCCGCAGCCATCGATACGCGACAGCCGCAAGCAACGCTCATCAACAATGAGGAAGAGTCAGACCGCCGGTGGTCGCAAGGGAGGGGCAGTATTCAACGAGGGTGCGCTGCTGGGCAGCGGCATGGCATAGCGGGCAGTAGTCGCGACCGAGGCCATAATGACAGCCGCTGCGGGTGGCAACGTGGTACTGCACATTGCCGCACAATTGCATCCGTGTCCCGTCATGCCATCGCAGCAACCGGCCTGATCGTCGCAACAGGATCGGGATCCCTTGACCGCGACGTGGTGATGACAGTGTTCACTGACCGCCGCAATCGTTGTATGCACGACATGGGAATGAGGACTTCCCATCATGCCCATCGGGGCAGCGGCCAATGAGTTGATGACCAGCATCAGCCACGCCAGCGCGCCCATCGCCCGGAGGCGACGTGAACGGGCGAGCAGACGTAGCGAGAAGGTCATGAAGCGAGCTTACCCGTGTGACTTGACACGCTCAACCCTGGAGGTGGGTTCAGCTGTCTCACGGCTTGCTGAAACCCATGTGCAGCGTGATCTTGTCGCCGGCTTTCAGGCCGGCCATGGTGGCTGGCGGGAAATGCAGCTTGAGCGCCATGCCTTCGGATTCCGCCTCGACCAGGCCGGTCTTCGCATCTGCTTCCGTCACGGTCGCTGGCATGCTGTGCATGCCCATCATGCTGCCGTGCATACCCTTCATGTCCGAGTGCATCGCACCCATCTTGTCCATGCCGCTTGTGGGCGTGCCGTCCTGGGCTACGGCGACACCACTGATGACCAGCGCGAGCCCCAATGAACCGAGCATCGAAACCAGAGGTTTGCGAGAAATAATCATTGACCGTCTCCAACAGTGATCGGTTTGGCCCCCTGTGTTACTCCACGCGCTTGGCGTGGCCAGAGGATTAGTCCTTGCCCTTTCTTGCCAAGTACGGTGTCGCCCAGATCATGGCGTGGCGGTTTGATGCGTGCGCACTCGGCGCAGGGCATTCCTTAACTTTGCAGCCGCACGAATCTTGATGCACATCTTTTCAGGCGTGGCTCCTCGCATGCGCGCTTCATTAGTGTAGGGATCCGTCGTTTCCCTAGGTGGCTTGGCCGGTATGGTTTCAATGGTGATCCTGAGCAAACCTGGCAAAATGAACTCGCCGGCGCTACCCGGTATCAGGGACTGCACCACGATGTCTTCCAGTTCCCTGAGTACCATCACGGTCTTGTTTGCGGACAGGCCTGTCGCCTTGGCAAGTTCGATGATGAGCCCAGCCCTAGCCAAGGGTTGCTTGAACGGGGGGCCGAGAGAGCGTCGTGGATGAGCCATAGTCAGAAACCTTCGATCTAGGTGACGTGTCAACGAGTTGCACGGCGAACACGGGTCTTTGCCGCTCGACCTGAATTCGTCTTGTTTGTTTTGGCTTGCTCTTGGATCTGTCGCTCCAACGCCGCGATCTTTGCGTCCTTGCTCGCAAGCGAGGCTTCCATTTCCTGTAGCTCAACTCGGAGTCGATGCGGTTCTGCTTGGCGGGTACCGTCGCGGACGGCCCGCTGATAAGGCGTTTGCGATGCAATGTTGCGCTGTCCCAAGCGCATGGCCGTTGCATGCATTACATCCTCAACCGCCGTAGACAGGCCCATGCTTCGCCGCGCGACCAGGTCATCCCGAGTTGATTCGTCGGCGAACTTGCGACGCAGACTGTGGTGACCAGCCCCGATCTTGGCCACGACCCCGATTGCGCGAAACGCGCTACCCATCAACTGCACGATGGTTTTACCGCCCAGAGGGCGTCCCGTCTTTCCGCTCAGAAAGAGGCGCTGCTGTGCCTGCTGCTCGGTCCACCGATGTTTGGCAAGCCATCGTTGCCTGGCCTCGATGTGACGCGCAATACGAAGAACAAGTGTGAGTGGAACAGTGAAATTGTTCTGATAGGCGAATTTCTGCACCGAGGGTGTCACCACCAGACCCTCCTCCTCGGCCTTTTCAATCGCCTCCTCGCTGAAGGCGTCGACCGTGAGGTATGTAAGCGTTCCTGCACGCCAACCTACGCGATCGGATAACTCCAGGATGATCTGATTGCGTTCGACGATGAACGGATCTGTACCCTTGGCAAAGAACCTGGCGATGCGCTGCTTGTCTTTTCCAGTTGCAAAATACTGGGAGCCGCCGGCCGTGCCGCTGACTCCGGTGAAACATAGCGGATAGAGATCAAGATCGACCTCGCGCTTCTTGCGTGAGCGGGGGCGTTTGCATTTGGGCTGGGTAATCGCGGAGTTGATGGCCAGGCCTGGCCCAATGACGCCATTGCACAAGCCCGCGTCCTGCTGCGCCCACCTGTAGTAGCGATAAATCCATTGCAATCGCACATTCACCGTGCGCTTGGCGGTGCGTTCATTCCCCTTGCTACGTTGCGAACCGAGCACCTGCTTGAGCGCAGCTTCACGAAACTTCTGCAAAGTGTCGTCACTCGCTCGCTCCCAAGTCACCTTCGCTTCCTCGAGATGGCGCAACCACGCGAGCAGCGCATAGGCCGCGGCCTCTACCGCTGCGGTGTATGCCCCTTGCGGCGCCGCCAACCTCTTTCTGCCAGCCAGCGAATCGACATAATCGTGGAACGGATCGAACAAGCGATGCTTCCGGTCGAAGAACACGGGCACTTTGCCTGTGCCGTTATCCACCCACTCAATGGTAGCCACGCGCTGGGTCATGACGCCCCCAAGATCTCCAGGACGTCGAGGAATGTCGACATCGGCACGGCCCGATTCATGAGCAGACTGCCAGCGCTTCCGTGCTGGCGTTCGCCCATGGCGGAGATATCCCCAATGCCGCGGATCCGCATGTCGTGATCAGCCAGTACGAAACCGTCACTGGTGGCAACCAATGCCTGCAGACGGGTGGCCGCGTCGGCACCCACGGGCTGAGGAAGATACAGAAAGCACTCACCGCTGCCACCCTCGCGCGCTAATCGACCGCGCAACTGGTGTAGTTGCGACAAGCCGAAGCGTTCGGCATTCACGATCACGACCGCTCGCAGATTACGGATGTTAAGACCTACTTCCACCACCGTAGTCGCCACGAGAATCTGTGCATGACCGCTTGCCAAGTCAGCGAACGCGATCTCCACATCGTCCGGATCAGATTCCCCGTGGAGCGATCTCACCAGCCCGGGGAATAGCCACTCCCACTTTTCCGCTACGCGCGCGACCGAAGGCAGGGAGCCGCCTTCATCCTCCTCATCCTCCTCGCGCCGGGGACAGACAATCAGCACCCGGCCTCCCTGATCAATGATCTGGTGCAGCCGATCCACCATGCGCGAGGCGCCGGCACGCTCCACGATCTGGGTGCGTATGTCCTGCGGGCTGTGACGCTGGGTCAAGCGGATCACGTCCAGTTTTCCGTACATCAGCAATGCCTGGGTACGCGGAATTGGCGTCGCGCTGATTTCTACCAGATGAGTGCCATCCTGGGATAACGCCCGTCGCTGATCAACCGAGAAGCGGTGCTGCTCGTCCACGACGCAGATATCCAGACGCCCGACGTCGCGGAACAACATGGCAGTCGTACCGATCAGCCACCGGGCGTCAGCCACGTCACGCACACCGGATTTTCCGGTTACGAGTGTGGCACCCCATTCCGGGAACAGCCGGGAGATCTCTTCGTGGGCCTGAACGGCCAAACGCTCGTTCGGGAGCAGGACCGCGGCCCGCGCACCCACACGAACTCCGGCGGCCGTCGCGAGCTGGTAGACGATCGATTTACCCATGCCTACGTCGGCGTTGATCAGCGTAGACGAGGTCATCTCTCCCCCAAAGCGGCGCACCAGTTGCGCCACAGCGCTCCTCTGCTCGTCTGTGAGTTGGAACGGGGTACGGGTGAGTAAGTCCCTCCACTCGTCGATATGAAGCTGCTGGCGAACCGGTGGATGTTCGTGTTGCAACTGCCGCAGTTCACCGACTGTCAGTAAGGCCGACAACCGCTCCAAGCTCCACTGTGCACGCTCTCCTGCCGCGGGCGAAGTCGGCAGGTGCGCTTCCCAGAGCAGGTCTTCCAAGGTGCCATGTGGCCGCGCCAGCAGCTGGCGCAAGGCCGACTCGTCAACAAGGGTACGAGCGTCCGCGCGAAGCTTTGCCGCGCAGGCGGGAATCGCCTGAGGCAGGAGCGCCGGAATCACGCGCCTGGCCATTGCCAACGACAGGACTCGGGCTTTGCCCGGATAGTGCGGCACCACCCGTCCCAGTACGTTCGGGTCCAACAAGACCGGATTATTCAAATAGACATGCGCACCGACCTGGTTCAACGTGCCGGCAAGTGCGACCTGTTCGCCCGCCTCCTCCAGAGCCTTTTGAAAGGAACGCGCATCTCCGAATAGGGAAAACTTGATCCGCATCCCATGCGTGTCGACGAGCGAGCCCTGTGCTTGCGGACTGTGGCGCCCGCCGCGACGCCCTGCATGCCAACGGGTGCGGAAATCTCCCGCATAGTGGCCAATGAGGACCTCTTCGCGATCCGAAGCAGTCAGCCCGAAAAACCGGCTGATCGGCTCCCTGGCATCCAGGAATCGCGAAGGCAGATACAGTGGCACCTGCCATAGATCGGCCACACCGACCGCCTGCAAGCGTTTCAAGGCCTTGGCTGCATCCACATCCGCACCCAAAGCTTCCGCCAGTGCCTTGGCCTGTTCGGAAAGAGTCGTGTTGGCGCGGGGGGGCGTCGCCATGGTATTCACGTAGGCATCCTTGTCTACTGTACCTGTCGAATGGGTGTGGCCTTGCGCAATGTGTCAGTGAGTTCCGCTACTTGTTTGCGCAAGTCCATAATTTCCCTGTCTTGTTGCTTGAGACCTCGGTCCATCTGCTCGATCGATTGCTTGTGTGCACGCTGTTCCGCAAACAAGGAAGCTCGCAGTTCGCGCGCCTCTTGGCGCGCCCGTCGATAGCCCAGGAGTGCGCCGGCGCGCTTTTCACGCTCGATGCGGATGCGCTCCTCGGCCGCGTCCACCACCACACGTGGATCTAGGCGCTTTCGCGCATTCATGGCCTGCTCGGCGATTGTCTTGAGTAGCGCTTTAACCTCCCGCAACCGCTTGGCATCGGAGGTCAGCGTCTGGAAAGCATTGCGCCTCAAAAGCCTGCCTTGCGCCTGCACTGCCTTTCCGTTCTGCGATCCGTCCCAAGCACAAAACGTTCGCAGGCTGGTCGGAAACCACTCCAATTCCAATGCCTGCCCGGCATTCCGGCACAACGGAATGCCATTGCGAGCCCACTTCTCCAGCAGGATGCATTTTGCGTCGATCGACGACAAGGCCTCATCGCGAAGTCGTCGGGAGATATGGTTCTTGGAGATGTTCATGATGTGGTTGAGTCAGGCGAGGCATGGGCCAAGGGCCGATACCGGGCCATCAACTCCCGTTCCAGATCGATCAGTTCGTGAAGTCGGCGCGAAGCCGCTAGTATCGCCTCACGTTCGATGGCATCCACTGTTGTTTTTGCCTGTGCCTCCAACTCCATGGCTTCCTGTTCCACGTTACGAAGGAATGCTTCGGATGTGCTGTGGAAGGGACACGCACTGCAGATGCCTATATCGGCTTGTTCGCGATGAAGCTGGCCGTTACTCCCGCAGCGCGCGCGGCGCGCCATGCGAGCTCCGGTCGCCCAACACGCGCCATGACGGAAAGATGTCGATAGGTAGCCGCGCCGGTCCACGTTGCTACGCACGGCAGCAAGCGCCTCATCCAGGTCAGAATCAGCAAATTCAACCCTGCGAGCGAGGCGCTTGACCCACTGGCGGACGCGGCGGGTCATCGGCCCGCCTGCGGAGGTCGATGTGAGCATCGCGTGCAACAAGTCGTCGGCGTACTGCCGCTGCGCCTCTGTCAGTTCCTCGATTGGGAAACAGTCTGCGCGAAGGCGATAGACCTTCTCAATCCGCTCCGCTTCTTCCCGCATGCTTGGATCGGTGATATAAACCCGCGTGGACTCCATGTCCATGTGGCACAGGTACTCGGATAACGCCTGCAACAAGGGATGTTCCCAGCGATACACATAGATCAATGCGAAAAAGCGGCGGAATGAATGACTGCGACGCGCTTCTTCACCCACACCGGCTTCCTTGAAAAAGCGTCCGCTATGGCATTCGAAAGCGTATTGATGAGGAACGACGTCCTCACCCAGCAATACCCGATATGTTGGAAATACGAATAGCTTGCGCTTTCGCAATTCATCCAGTGACAGGCTTGAACTGTCCTTCTCCTGCGGAAACATGGCCAGACGCAGCCGCTCCAAAACCCGGATGGCATCCACCGTAAGCTTATTCGTGGACATCCGCATCCACTTGCGCCAGGTCTTTTCGATATAGATGTCCAGTTCATGGGCATCAATAAATGGATCCGAAGGCAGCAGGCAGCCGAGATACAACCCCCACGGGCGGCTGCCCTCACCCAGCACCTCATTCTTGCGCCTACCCTGGTTGATGCCAACGATGATCATGGCTGCAGTCTGCAAGTCCTGAATCAACTCCACGACCGTAGTGTCTTCGTCTCCTTCTCCCGCTCGTACGGCGCCTGTGAGCTGACCCGGCAAACCATTTTTCGCCTGAATTGCCGGATACGCTTCGCGCAAACGCTGTGTCGCATAGGCTTGGATGGAAGACGCTGCACACCAGCGATATCGAGCCTCTTCGAGAGCATCGCGCCATACGTGCACCAGTTCTATGACGCCGTCACTACGTTCGTAGATCCACTTCAGCGCCAAGCCCAGTAGCTTGGCGGCCTCCTCTACTGGGAGATTTCGTGTGCGGCCATCAGGCCGTCCACCTGACTGCCGAGCGTGCTTCCGGGTGTTTGGAAAAGGCTCGAAAGTCAGGCGATCCAGGATTTCTGGCATTTGCGCCAAACGATTCAGAGCAACGAAGCAATTCTTGAAGGATGACTCCGACCAGCCCTCTCCTCTCTTGGCCACCTTTCGCGACTGGCGGGACGGATAACCGGTCAGTGCGGCCATGGCCTCGCGGAACTCCAAGGGAAACTCACGACTCGTGATCAGGAAACCCACCTCCCGCGACAGCGCATCGGCCGAAACGCAGCAAACCTTGTTCTTCACTGAGACGATGGAATTGAGAATATGCGCGTCCTTTCCGGCGCGCTCGACGACTTGATCCAGTCGCTCGGGAACAGACAGAGCAGAGAACCACCCATACGGCCTGAGAGCAATGGCGAATTCCTCAAGGTCTTGCGGGCGAAGGGCCGAAAGCTTGTATACGCGTTGTTCCACGCACCATGCAAAGAAACGAAGCACATGATTCAAGCCATTGATCGCCGCCCCCAATGCATCATGTCCGCTAAATTCGTTGAGCGAGAGGACCAAGTGCGTCCGCGCAGTATCTAGCCAATGCGGGAACTGGCCCAATGTGAGTCCGTGATCAAACGGCCCTCCCAGCGCGCGATTTGCTGGAAGTGGCACCTTTGCCAAGTCGATGATCCGCTCCACTCCCTTCTCACCGCGCAAACGCAAGAGGCTGTCACCCCAAGCACTCAAGATGCGCGGATTGAAGGGCACGTCTTCCGGCCACGCTGAAGCCCGTTCCATCCCTCGGATTTCAGTAGCGCCCGCGGGAATCAGCTTGGCTTGAACATTCATGTCGACATCTCCAGCAGCGCTGCATATGGCGAATCGAAGACGACCGCCCACAATGCAGCCGTAAATTCAATCCGGGGGCGATGAATGTGCTCAAACCGATCGGGAGCCTGTGCGCGCAGTCGCTGCCAATGAACTGCGTAATACGCACGTTGCCGTGCCAGGTGTTGGATCCGCAGCAGGTCCAACGTCAACGGCGCTGCCGGATTCGCCATCCAGACATCGCACGTCGCAGGCATTGCTTGCTCGGCGGTGGCGTGGTCGCTGATTGGGAACAACAGCCGTCGATTCACCTCGCTTCGATCCATTCCGCGCTTTTCAACGTAGTCGTCGCCCTCGACGGCCCATACGATGGTTACGGCCAATTGCCGTTGGAACTTCGCAATATTCGCCCGATTCAGGATGCTGATGACCGAATGACGGAGATAGGTCGAAGTGGTTGCCAGATCGGCATGCCCCATGCTGGCCTGGATCTCATGCGGGTCTTCATCGATGAGAAAGCGCGTCGCCATTCTCTGGTTGCGCAATTGCTCGCGTGTGAAGTGCGGTAGATCATGCTTCGCGATGAACTTCTTCCGAAGCTCCTCTTCCGTCCCCAAGCCAAAAACACGACGGTAGTCTTTCTTGGCCACCATGGCGACAAACACGCCTTCCCGCTCCCGCCCCCAATACGCGTCCACGTGGTGGCTGTGCTCGAGCATTAACTTCAGGCCGGACAATAGGTGTCTATCCGCATTGTCGGTACCACCGTACTGCATTTTCCCTGTCTTTTCCTTCATTGCCTGCAGATCTACTACCGACCCTCGGATCGATATGCCATCGGCTTGCAGATTGCGCACAGTCGCGCGATTCCAACCAGTCTCGGCCTGAATCTTGATTTCTATGGCCAGCTGCACCCAACGCGGCACGTACCAGGCGCTCAGCGCCACCCAGGCCAGACGGGCCGGACCGTTTGATACCGCACCACACCAGTCGATCAACGCCAGGAACCGCTCGGCCAGACGCGGAAAAGCAGGCGAAATGCGGAACAGATATTTCTTGGATCGCCATGCGAAGTCCTGCGCCTCCCGGTAAAGCTCCCTTGAGCTGGTAGCCGCGACAATGACGCGAGCGATATCCGCCAAGTCTGCGGTCTTCATCCAGTGCGAAAGCCATTTCGGACTCGAACAAACGCCGATGATCGTATCGACATGATGTTGCATATCCGCAGGCAAAGGATCGCGCCCCGCATTTTCGAGAAATAATCGCCAATCCAGAAATGCGTCGATTTCTTCATTGCACGCGGCGTGCACACGTGCGAGCCGATCTTCGAGATGCGCTGTCGCCTTCTCCCTGGCTTCCTCTGGCGAGCCCCAAGCGACATTAATGATGGCTGGTCTATTCGCCGGATCGATTGCGCGGACATCAGGCTGATCGCTCAGCAAGCCACGATTTTTCCGCGCTATTTGGACAATTTGCCTGCCGGGAAACCTGAGGATTTTTCCCTGACGCGCGAAGACCGCGATGATGTGCGTCTTGAACGTTGCGACGTAGCCGCTTTTCGTCCGAATCGTGTACGCGCCCTTGCTCAAGCGTTTTTCTAGACCGTCAACGAGATGAATTGCATCCGCCTGCGTCAACTTGGATCCCTTGGTCCCAAGTACGCGCCGCGAGTCTTTGCTGATTCCATCCCATAGCTTCCCAGCTTCCGGTGTTACGAGCCATTGGATCCACCGTAACATCGACTGCGCTTCATAGTGATCAGCTGGTGTTGGAAATGCCTCCAGCATATCGTCAAGCAACCCACCCCTCTCAATACGTAGGGCCTTGAAGTCGACGACCATGCCGGGAAATGTTTCACGACCATGCGGCTTATTACGCGTGGGCAGGAACAGCCGGCGCTGATCCGACCAGCGCAACCGAATAGCGAGGGCATCGAGGTCACGCTGTAAGTTGTCTGAGCCGCCATAACGCCCGATGCTATTCAGCGAGACTCGAGCCAACGATGACAACACAAAGAGGCTGACGCGAGGCCCAGTATCCGTTATCCGAATGGCACGCGCGGGCAGCCCTTTGGATTCGACATAGCGAAGGATTGCGTCAACATCTCTCGCAGCTGTCGCTTCGCGGTAAGTCGAAAGCGAATGATCAGCCAAGAATGCCTTGATCTGGCTATCGACGTACTGGATCCGCTTTTGCATCGCCTCCTTTCCAAGGAAATATTCGACGATCTTCTTGACCAAAGGGTAGCTGGATTTCCCATTGGCAAGACAACGCTCCAACCTATGGCAAATTTCCACTCCATGGCTTTCCATGACGTCGACGAAGTGCCGGGGATACTTGCTGTTCCAGGCACCAGCGCTACACATGAACATCCCGATGGAGACTGGGCCATAAGGGCTAGGCATCTCAATCCTGCGTTTCCACTTGCATGGACGAATGCGGGAAACACCGGGAGTCATCGCATCGTGAATCGCCTTGAGGAAGCAGACCAGCAATCCCTCGCCTAAGGCATGAATTCGGCGCTCATCACTACCCTGAACGCTCAGGGAAGGGTTTTCATCTGCTACAGAAGGTGCAAGTTGTATTTTTCCGCTGGTTGACATGGGCTGTTGTTACCATTAACGGCCCGCCTAGCCTAACATTCCCGTCCCGACGTCGCCCTGCACCAGCCGCAGCATCGGCCGCACTCCGGCGAGGTCGCGCACGACCTCGGCGACGACGCGCCGCTGCGCCGCAGTCAACTCGAACGGCAACCCGGCCATCAGCCGCCGGCGCAGTTCGCCGGTACCGCCCAGCGCCGGCGCACGCCGCCGCCGCACCGCCGCACGCATGCGCTTCAGGCTGAGGTGCTGGGTCAGCAGTTCCTCGAAGGCCAGCCGCTGCTGCGCCGGATGCCGCCCCAGCATCAGCTGGCCCAGGTGGGCGTCCGGCGGCGGACGGTGCACGTACAGCAGCGCGTCGCGCAGCGAGGTGAGCCCGTGCCGGGCACACCACTCCGGGGGAATCAGCTCCAGTTGCGCGGCCGGCGGCAGCAGCGCCAGCGCCTTGCCGATCACCCCGGCCAGCCGCTTCGGGCCCAGGCCTTCGGTGGTCGGATAGACCGGGCTGAGCAACTCGTCGACCGCGGCCGCCGCATCCCCGTTCAAACGCTGGTAGTTCGGATGCACCATCTCCAGGCCCTGCGCGCCGTGGCGCACTTCGCCGTAGCAGAGCAGCCGCGTGCCCGGCAGCAGTTGCTCGGCCTGCGCGCGGTTGAAATGGAAGAAGCGCAGCAGCAGGGTCTGCCGGCTGGCGTCGCCGATCGCTACCTTCAGCTGAGGCCGATAGCGGAAGCCGCGCTCGACCGCCTCGACCACGCCTTCGACCTGCGCCCGCCCGCCCACCCGCAGGTCGGCGATCGCGGTGATCCGGGTCTTGTCCTCGTAGCGCAGCGGCAGGTGGAACCACAGGTCCTGCACCCGCTCCAGCCCCAGCCGGGCGAGCGCCGCGACCAGCGCCGGGCCGACGCCCGGCAGCGCGCCGACCGGGGTGAGGCCCGGGTCGACGTCAATGGCGGGAGAAGGACGGACGGTGCGGGTGGCCATGGCCTGCAAGCCTAACCGAGCACCGTCTCCCGTCGTAAGCCGCCCGCCGACAGCCGGTGTCGGCGCGCGGCGCTCATGGAACTCAGTCCAGCACCATCACCGCGTCGACCTCGACCTGCGCCGCCTTCGGCAGGCCGGACACTTCGATGGTGGAACGCGCCGGGTACGGCTGCCGGAAGTACTCGGCCATCACCGCATTGACCGCGGCGAAGTTCGCCAGGTCGGTGACGTAGATGCCCACGCGCACGACCTGCGCCAGCGAGCCGCCGGCCGCCGCCGCCACCGCGGTGAGGTTGTCGAACACACGCCGCGTCTGCGCCGTGATGTCGCCATCGACCAGCGTACCGGTGGCCGGATCCAGCGGGATCTGGCCGGAGAAGTACACGGTATTGCCGGCACGCACGGCCTGCGAGTACGGGCCGATCGCGGCCGGCGCCTGTTCGGTGGAGATGATGCTGCGGGACATGGATGGCCTCGGGATTCGGGATTCGGGATTCGGGATTCGGGATTCGGGATTCGGGATTCGGGATTCGGGATTCGGGATTCGGGATTCGGGAAGATTACCGTGTCACGGCTCGCGTGCACATATTCCGGCACGTCGAGGCTCTGCACGAATCCCCGGTCCCCAATCCCGAATCACAAAGGATAACGATACGCCCCGCTCACCACGCCGGTGCGGCGCACGCGGCGGATCACGTCGGCCAGGTGCTTGCGGTTCTTCACTTCCAGCGCGAACAGCAAGGTGGCCGCGGCGGCGTCGCGCTCGACGTATTCCACGTTCTCGATGTTCGAGTCGGCGGCGGCGATCGCGGCGGCCACGGTGGCCAGCACGCCGGGGCGGTTGATCACCTCGATGCGCAGTTCGGCGCGGTAGTCGCCCTGCACGTCGCGGTCCCATTCGATCGCCACGCAGCGCTCGGGCGACTTGCGCAGCTCGATCACGTTCGGGCACTCCTCGCGGTGTACCACGATGCCCTTGCCCGAGGACAGGTAGCCGATGATCTCGTCGCCCGGCAGCGGATGGCAGCAATTGGCGAAGCTGAGCACGCCGCGCTCGGCGCCGGTGATGCGGATCTTCTCGTGCGCGTGCGCGGATGCCTGCGGCTTGCCGGCCTTCCTGCCGCGCGAGGCGAGCAACTGGCTGGCGACCACGTCGGGCATGCGGTTGCCCAGCGCGATGTCGGACAGCAATTCCTCCAGCCGCTTAAGCTTGGAGGTTTCCAGGAAACGGTCCAGCACCGCCGGCGGGATGCCGTCCAGGCTACTGCCCTGCGCGTCCAGCGCGCGGTCGAGCATGCGGTGGCCGAAGTCGACCGCATCCTCGTGCTGCAGGTGTTTCAGGTACTGGCGGATCGCGGTGCGCGCCTTGCCGGTGACCACCACCTCCAGCCATGCCGGGTTCGGCACCGCCGACGGCGCGGTGATGATCTCCACCAGCTGGCCCGACTCCAGCTTCGTGCGCAGCGGCAGCAGCTTCTTGTCGACCCGCGCCGCCACCGCGTGGTCGCCCACGTCGGTGTGCACCGCGTAGGCGAAGTCCAGTGCAGTAGCGTTGCGCGGCAGCGACAGGATGTCGCCGCGCGGGGTGAACAGGTAGACCTCGTCGGGGAACAGGTCGATCTTGACGTTCTCGATGAACTCCGACGAGGACACCGTATTCGCCGAGCTGTCGACCAGCGAGGACAGCCACTCGCGCGCCCGTGCCTGCGCACTGTTGGCCGGGCCCGAGTCGGTCTTGTAGGCCCAGTGCGCGGCGACGCCGCGCTCGGCCACCGAGTCCATCTCGGCGGTACGGATCTGCACCTCGATCGGCGCGCCAAACGGCCCCAGCAGCACGGTGTGCAGCGACTGGTAGCCGTTCGCCTTGGGAATCGCGATGAAATCCTTGAAGCGGCGGTCGACCGGCTTATACAGCGCGTGCACCACGCCCAGCGCCATGTAGCAGCTCATCGCGCTGTCGACCACCACGCGGAAGCCGTAGACGTCCATCAGCTGGGCGAAGCTCTTGTGGTCCCCGCGCATCTTCGAATAGATGCTCCACGGCGACTTGATCCGGCCCACCACCATCGCCGGCAGGTGCTCGGCGGCGAGCCGCGCGGACAGCGCCGCCTCGATCTTGCCCATCGCCTCGCGACGGTTGCCGAGCGCGGCGCGGATGCGCTCGCTGATCACCCGGTAGCGGTCCGGGTACAGCGCGCGGAAGCCCAGGTCCTGCAGCTCCGCCTTGAACTTGTTCATGCCCAGGCGCTGGGCGATCGGCGCGAAGATCTCCAGCGTCTCGCGCGCGATGCGGTGGCGCGAATCCGCATCCTTGGCGCCCAGCGTGCGCATGTTGTGCAGCCGGTCGGCCAGCTTGATCAAGATCACCCGGATGTCGCGCGCCATCGCCAGCAGCATCTTGCGAAAGCTTTCCGCGTCGGCTTCTTGGCGGCTGCCGAAGCGCATCTTGTCCAGCTTGGTGACGCCGTCGACCAGCTCGGCCACCACCTCGCCGAACTCCTCGGCGATGGTCTCGCGGCTGAGTTCGGTGTCCTCCAGGGTGTCGTGCAGGATCGCCGCGATGATCGTCTCGGCGTCCAGCCCCAGCTCGGCCAGGATGCCGGCCACCGCCACCGGATGGGTGATGTAGGGCTCGCCGCTCTTGCGCTCCTGCCCGGCGTGCGCCTGCGCGCCAAGCTGGAACGCGCGCAGCACGCGCTCGACCTGCGCCTCGGGCAGGTAGGCGATGCGTTCCTTCAGGGCCAGCACGTACGGCGGCAGCGCGGACAGGTCGACCGTGGCGGTAGGGGTGGCCGCAGTCATCGGTTGCCGGCGCCTGCTCAGGCGCCTACCTCGCGGCAGGCAGGGCATGCGGCTGCAAGGCGCGCGCAGGCCGTCGCGCCGGACGCGCCGGCGCGGCGGATGCGCGTGCTACAGCAGCCGCCATCCATCAGTCGTCGCCGCCCTTGGAAAGGTCGTCGTCCACCTCGGCCGCGGCCCACTCCAGCGCCTCGCGCTCGGCGCGCTCGCGCTCGGCCTTGTCGATCTGGTCGATGGTGGCCTGGTCGATGCGGCGGGCGGCGATTTCGCGCAGCGCCAGCACGGTCGGCTTGTCGTGATCGGGATTGACCGCCGGCTCGGCGCCCTTTTCCAGCTGGCGTGCGCGCTTGGTCGCCATCAGCACCAGCTCGAAACGGTTGTCGATCACCTCGAGGCAGTCTTCGACGGTAATGCGTGCCATGTGAAATCCTCAGGGAATAAATGACTTATGTGGTCTTGCAGTGTAGCCAGCAGGTGCTTTGCTGGCAATGAGCACGCGCGTATGATGGCGGGCCGGCCACGAACCGGCAGTGCCCGGGAAAGCACGCCGAAAGCCGTGCAGGATATAAAACCAGACAGTACACTTAACTGTCTCCCCCCGACGCGAATTCTCTGCGCCAATGACCCCACAGCTTCGATTCCCCCTGTTGCGCCGCTGGTTGCCGGTGCTTGCGCTGGCGTTGCTGGCCGGCTGCACGATCGCCAAGCCGCGCACCGACGATCCGCTGGAGAAGTACAACCGCAGCGCGTACAAATTCAACGACACGCTGGACAAGGCGGTGGTGCGCCCGGTCGCCATGGGCTACCGCAAGGTGACCAATCCGCCGGTGCGCCGCTCGTTCAGCGACTTCTTCACCAACATCCGCATGCCGATCACGGTCGCCAACGACCTGCTGCAGGCGCGGCCGAAGCAGGCGCTGCAGAGCACCGGCCGCTTCCTGGTCAACCTCACGCTCGGCATCGGCGGCTTCTTCGATCCGGCCAGCCAGCTCGGCCTGCCGCTGGAATCCAACGACTTCGGCATCACCCTGGCGCGCTGGGGTGCGCCGGAAGGCGATTACTTGGTGGTCCCGTTCCTGGGCCCGAGTACCGTGCGCGACATCTGGCAGGCCCCGGTCGACAGCTATTTCTTCGACCCGCTGACCCTGTACGCCCACAACCACCACTACAACGGCCTGCAGTACCTGCCGACGGCGATCTACCTGGTGACCCTGCGTTCGCGCGCGATCGATGCGGAAAGCTTCCTGCAATCCGCCTACGATCCTTACGTATTCATCCGCGACGCCTACCGGCAGCAGCGCCTGTACAAGATCTACGATGGCAACCCGCCGCTCGAAGTCATCCAGCAGATGCAGGGCCTGAACGATCAGAATTTCGACCCGGAGCAGCTGCTGGAACAGCAGCACCAGTGGGAAAACAAGCATCCGGGCCAGGCAACCAAGCAGCCCTAGGAGCATCCGGGGCACGGCCATGGATATGAAAAAAGGGGCCTGCGGCCCCTTTTTCGTACCCGCCGTTGCCGCCCGCACGGGTCAGGCGATCAGGCGGTCGACCTCGCAGACCTGCGCCAGCGCCTGCATGCCGGCCGGCATGTGGACGACCTGCAAGGGCCGTCCGCGCCGGGCGGCCCCGGCCATGACCGCCAGGATGCAGGCGAGCCCCGCACTGTCGCTGCGGAGCACGCCGGCCAGGTCCAGCCGCGACGCCGAGCCGTCCGCCAGTGCGGACTGGATCGCCTGCAGCGCGGCGGCGGCCGTGTCGAAACTCAGCTCGCCGCCCACGCCCAAGGTGGCGGGCGTGGCGGTATCGAGCTGGAACCCCCGCGCGGCCTGGTCCGTCATGACGCGCTCTTGCTGTCCTTGTCCATCGTCTCCAGCGCCTTCGAGCCCTGGGTTTCCAGGTTCGTGATCAGCTTCTCGATGCCGGCCTTGCGGATTTCCGCGTCCACCTGGTTGCGGTAGTTGGTGACGTAGGAGATGCCCTCGATGATCACGTCGTAGGCCTTCCAGTCGCCGCTGCGGCTCTTGCGGAACGCGTAGTCGACCGATACCAGCTTGCCGTCGTCCAGCACCACCTGGGTGCGCACCACGGTGCGCTTGTCGTTGAGGTCGCCGTTGAACGGCAGCACCTTGACCCGGCCGCGGGTGTAGTTGAGCAGGCCCTCGGCATAGCGGTGGGTGATCGAGTTGTAGAACGCGTGGGCGAAGCGCTCGCGCTGCTCCGGGGTGGTTTCGCGGGCATGCTGGCCGAGCACCAGGATCGAGGCATAGTCGACGTCGAAGTGCGGCAGGAACGCCTCGTCGATCACGCTGATCAGTTTTTCCTGGTTTTTCTTCAGCTCGTCGCGATGCCCCTCGATCGCCGAAGCCAGCTGGTCGGCGATGCCTTGCACGACCTGCACCGGTGCCCGCGCGGCGGCGGGCGCCGCCGTGGCTGCCTGGGCAAGAACCGGGGCGGCGATGACGCTGCCGAACGCGATGGCGGTGGCAAGAGCCAATCTGCGCAACATGGGTAACTCCTTCAGCGGAACCGGCTCGGCGAGCCGGTGGGGATGGCGGGCTATTTGCTGCCGTTGCCGGCGTCTTTCTTGTCGCTGGGCGAACCATTGACCAGGAACTTGCCGATCAGGTCCTCCAGTTGCATTGCGGACTGGGTGAGGATCATCTCGTCACCGTCCTTGAGCATCTCGGGGGAACCGCCCGGCTGGATCGCAACATACTGGCTGCCGATCAAACCGCTGGTGAACACCGCGGCGGACGAATCGTCGGGGATCGCGTTGTAGCGCTTGTCGATCGACAGCACCACCTGGGCGTTCAGCTTGACCGGATCGGCGTGTACCGACTGCACGCTGCCGATCACCACGCCGGCCATCTTCACCGGCGCACCGGCCGAGAGCGTGCCCACGTTGGAGAAGCCCGCCTTCACCGCGTAGCTGCCGCTGACGTTGTCGACCACGCCGCCGGCGCCGAAGAACTTGCCCAGCATCTCCTCCAGCGGCTGCGTGGACTTGGTCCGCGCCAGCGTGCCGCCGGCGGCCACCGCTTGCTTCGAGCTGCCGTACTCGATGCCCACGTACTGGTCGCCGAGCAGGCCGCTGGTGAAGATCGTGGCCACCGAGTCGAGCGGGATGTGGTCGTAGCCCTTGTCGATCGACAGCTTCACGTCGGCCACGTCGTGATCCGCCCTCAGCGTGATCGACTGCACCTGGCCGACCCGTACGCCGGCGATCTTCACCGGTGCGCGCTCCTTCAGCTGGCCGATGTTGGTGAACTGCGCATCGACGACGTAGCTGTCGCCCTGGTGCACGTTCGCCACCGAGCTGGTCTGGGTGGCCAGGTAGGCCAGTGCGGCGAAGCCGAGCACGATGAACAGGCCGGTACCGACGGCGTAGGAACTTCTCGGTTGGCTCACGGCAGAATCCTCGGAAAACGATGGGTCATGGCGGTCACATCAGCACACTCACATGAGAAACGCGGTGAGGACGAAGTCCAGTGCCAGGATCGCGATCGACGAGGCGACCACGGTACGGGTGGTGGCGTAGGCCACGCCTTCGCTGGTCGGCGGCGTGGTGAAGCCCTGGAACACCGCGATCAACGACACCACCGCGCCGAATGCCAGGCTCTTCAACAGCACGCCGTTGACGATGTCGGTGTGCACGTCGACCTGCGCCGTCATGTTCGACCAGAACGTGCCGTTGTCCACGCCCAGCCAGGTCACGCCGACCAGGTGGCCGCCGAAGATCGCCATGGCGCAGAACACGCAGCACAGCAGCGGCATCGCGATCAGCCCGGCGAGGAAGCGCGGCGTGGCCACGTAGGCGATCGGGTCCACCGCCATCATCTCCATCGCGTCGATCTGGTCAGTGGCGCGCATCAGGCCGATCTCGGCGGTGACCGCGGTACCGGCGCGGCCGGCGAACAGCAGCGCGGTGACCACCGGCCCCAGCTCGCGGTACACCGACAGCGCCACCACCATGCCGCTGGCCGAGGTGCCGCCGAAGATCGACAGCACGTGGTACAGCTGCAGCATCAGCACCATGCCGACGAACAGGCCGCAGACCATGATGATGGTGAGGCTCATCGCACCGACGAACCACAGCTGGCGGGTCGTCTCGCGCACATAGCGGAAGCTGCGCGGGATCGCCGCCAGCAGGGTCAACAGGAACAGTCCGCAGTTGCCGATCTGCGCCAGCGACTGGCTCACCACGTTGTTGGGTTGCGGCGCGCGTACGTTCATTTCGCCGCTCCGGCAAAACCCAGTTCGGCGGCGTAGTCGCCGGCCGGATAGCGGAACGGGATCGGCCCGTCCGCCTCGCCGCCGAAGAACTGCCGCGTCCACGGCGAGCCGTCGTCGGCGATGGTCTTCGGATCGCCCTGCGCCACCACCTTGCCCTTGGCCAGCAGGATCACGTGGTCGGCGATCTGCTGCACCGCGGCCAGCTCGTGCGATACCAGCACGCTGGTGATGCCGAGCGTCTGGTTCAGCGTCAGGATCAGCTTCAGCACCTGGTTCAGCGCCACCGGATCCAGCCCCACGAATGGCTCGTCGTACAGGATCAGCTGCGGATCGAACACGATCGCCCGCGCCAGCGCCACCCGCCGCGCCATGCCGCCGGAAAGCTCGTTCGGCATCAGCCGCGCCGCGCCGCGCAGGCCCACCGCCTGCAGCTTCATCAGCACCAGGTCGCGGATCAGCACTTCCGGCAGCTTCGTGTGCTGGCGCAGCGGAAAGGCCACGTTCTCGAACACGTCGAAGTCGGTCAGCAGCGCGGAATTCTGGAACAGGTAACCCACGCCTTCGCGCAGCTTGTACAGCTGCTCGCGCGACAGGCCGGCGACATCCTGGCCGTCGACGTGGATGCTGCCGGCGTCGGCGCGCATCTGCCCGGTGATGTGCTTGAGGAGCGTGGTCTTGCCGGTGCCGCTGGGGCCCATGATCGAGGTGATCTTGCCGCGCGGGATGTCGAGATCCAGCGCGTCGAAGATGGTCTTGCCGCCGAGCACCGTGGTCAGCCCACGGACCCGCACCAGGGTGGCGTCGTCAGGCGTGGCGCGAACGGGTTCGGTCATGGGCGGCAGAAACGATGGGGAGGAGGACAAGGTAGCGGAAGCGCGGTTCGAAGACCATGTGACGGAGGGAACGGGCTCTCAGGCCCCGGCGGCCAGCAGCTCGGCGATGAGCGCCTCGTGTCGCCGCCACTGCAGCGCGCTGCGCAGGCGCACCGCCCGCACGATCGCCTGCAGCCCGGCCAGCGCCTCGTCGAACACGTCGTTGACCAGGATGTAGTCGAACTCGTGCGCGTGGGCAATCTCGCCGCGCGAATTGCGCAACCGGCGCTCGATCACCTCGGCGCTGTCCGAACCACGACCGCGCAGGCGCCGCTCGAGTTCCGCCCGCGACGGCGGCAGGATGAACACGCTGACGCAGTCGGGCATGCTGCGGCGGATCTGCCGCGCGCCCTGCCAGTCGATCTCCAGCAGCACGTCGCGGCCCTGCCCAAGCAGTTCCTGCACCGTGGTGCGCGAAGTGCCATACAAATTGCCGTGCACCTCGGCATGTTCCAGAAAGATACCCTCGGCGACCTCGCGCTCGAACTCCGCGCGCTCGAGGAAGTAGTAATGCCGCCCGTACTGCTCGCCCGGCCGCGGCGGCCGCGTGGTGTGCGACACCGACAGCGAGATCGTGCCGTCGCGCTCGAGCAGCGCGTTGACCAGGGTGGACTTGCCGGCACCGGAAGGCGCCGCGACCACGAACAGGGTGCCCGCTTCAATATTCATGATGATGCGCAGCGCGTTCGCTCCCTCTCCCCCAACGGGGAGAGGGGTGGGGAGAGGGGCCGGAGCTCGCGTGGATTCCAGGTCATTCGATGTTCTGCACCTGCTCGCGCATCTGCTCGATCAGCACCTTCAGCTCGACCGCCGCGTTGGTGCTGCGCGCGTCGACCGACTTCGAGCCCAGCGTGTTCGCCTCGCGATTGAACTCCTGCATCAGGAAATCCAGCCGGCGGCCGACCGGCTCGGTCAGCCCCAGCACGCGGCGCGTCTCGCCGATGTGGGTGCTGAGCCGGTCCAGCTCCTCGTCCACGTCGGTACGGGTGATCTGCAGCACCAGCTCCTGTTCCAGCCGCCCCGGCTCGACCGGCTGCTTCAGCTCGGCCAGCCGCGTTTCCAGCCGGGTGCGCAGCGCGGCGCGGATCTCCGGCATCCAGCCGCGCACGTCGGCCACCACGCGTTCGATCGCATCCAGCTTGTCGCGCAGGATCCCGCCCAGCTTCTCGCCCTCGCGCTCGCGGGTGGCGGTGAGCGCGTCCAGTGCGCGGTCGAGCACCTCGAACAGCGCGGCCTGCTGCGCTTCCGGGTCGGTTTCGGCCTGCTGCAGCACGCCGGGGAAGCGCAGCAACTCGGTGAACTCCACGCGCATCCTCGGGAAACGCGCTTCCATGTCCAGCGACAGCTCGGACAACCGCGACAAAAGCGCATTGTTGACCTGCAGCGTTTCGCTGCGCGAGTCGCTGCGGCGCACGGTCAGATCGAGCTTGCCGCGCGACAGCTTTGCCGCCACGCGCTCGCGCAACTGCGGCTCGAGGCTGCGCAACTCGTCCGGCAGCCGCGGGCTCAGTTCGAGATAGCGGTGGTTGACCGTACGCAGCTCGCAACTGAGCGTACCGGCGGGGCCGGTGGTTTCGGCACTGGCGTAAGCCGTCATGCTGCGGATCATCGGCGCCTTCCGGAGGTGGGGACAAGGGCGCAATGGTAAACTCTCCCGTCCCGCCTTGCCCAATCCGGCCAAGCGACCCCAGGACCCGCCCCATGAATTCCGTCACCCGCCCCAGTGGCCGCGCCAGCGACCAGCTGCGCAGCGTCAGCATCGAACGCCACTACACCCGCCACGCCGAGGGCTCGGTGCTGGTGAGCTTCGGCGACACCCGCGTGCTGTGCACCGCCAGCATCGAGGATCGCGCACCGGCCTGGCTGCGCGGCAAGGGCGAGGGCTGGGTCACCGCCGAATACGGCATGCTGCCGCGCGCCACCAACACGCGTACCCAGCGCGAGGCCACCCGCGGCGGCCAGGGCGGGCGCACCATGGAAATCCAACGGCTGATCGGCCGCAGCCTGCGCGCCTGCGTCAACCGCCAGGCGCTGGGCGAGCGCGTGGTCACGTTGGACTGCGACGTGCTGCAGGCCGACGGCGGCACCCGCACCGCAGCGATCACCGGCGCCTACGTGGCCCTGGTCGACGCAGTGAACCTGCTGATGAAGCGCGAGAACCTCAAGCGCAACCCGGTGGTGGGTGCGGTCGCCGCGGTCTCCGTGGGCATTTACAAGGGCGTGCCGGTGCTCGACCTCGACTACGCCGAGGACTCCGACTGCGACACCGACATGAACGTGGTGATGAACGACGGCGGCGGCTTCATCGAGGTGCAGGGCACCGCCGAAGGCCACGCGTTCCGCCGCGACGAGATGGACGCGCTGCTGGCGCTGGCCGAGAAAGGCATCGGCGAGCTGGTCGCGGCGCAGCGCGCGGCGCTGGCGCTGTAAGGCCGGGAATCGGCAGATGATGCAACGCGTAGTCCTGGCCAGCAGCAACCGCGGCAAGCTCGCGGAGTTCAACGCGCTGCTCGCCGGCTGCGGATTCGAGGTAGTTGCGCAATCGAGCCTGGGCATCGCGGACGCCGAGGAAACCGGCCTCAGCTTCGTCGAGAACGCGCTGCTCAAGGCGCGCCACGCTGCCCGCGCCAGCGGCCTGCCCGCGCTGGCCGACGACTCCGGGCTGTGCGTGGAACACCTGCACGGCGCGCCCGGCCTGTATTCGGCGCGCTACGCCGGTGGTCACGGCGACAGCGCGGCGAACAACTTGAAATTGCTGCACACGCTGGACGGCGTGCCGGCGGCGCAGCGCGGCGCGTTCTTCATCTGCACGCTGGCGTTGCTGCAGGATGCCGACGATCCGGCCCCGCTGATCGCCGAAGGCCGCTGGCACGGCCGTGTGCTCGACGCGCCGCGCGGCGAGAAGGGTTTCGGCTACGACCCGCTGTTCCTGCCGCGCGGCCAGACGCTCAGCGCGGCCGAACTCGAACCGACGCTGAAGAATCGCCTCAGCCACCGCGGCCAGGCGCTGATGCAGCTGCACGCAGGGCTGGCCGAACGGCATCCATGAGCCTGACCGTGCCGCCGCTGTCGCTGTACATCCACATGCCGTGGTGCGTGAAGAAGTGCCCGTATTGCGACTTCAACTCGCACGGCCTGCGCAGCGAGCCGCCGCCCTACGCCGCCTACATCGACCACCTGCTGGCCGACCTCGACGCCGACCGCGCCGATTTCGCCGCCGCGCTGGAAGGCCGCCCGGGGATCAGCCGGCCTGTAATCAGCCGGCCCTTGATCAGCCGGCCCTTAATCAGCGTGTTCTTCGGTGGCGGCACGCCGAGCCTGTTCGCGCCGGAGCTGATCGCGCGCCTGCTCGACGGCGTGCGCGAGCGGCTGCCGCTGGCCGACGACGCCGAGATCACCCTGGAGACCAACCCCGGCACGGTCGAGCACGGCCGCTTCGACGGCTACCTGGCCGCCGGCGTCAACCGCATCTCGTTCGGCGTGCAGAGCTTCGACGACGACAAGCTGCGCCGGCTCGGCCGCATCCACTCGGCCGGCGAGGCCGAGGCGGCGGTGAAATCGGCGCAGGATGCCGGCTACGAAAACATCAACCTCGACCTGATGTACGCGCTGCCGCAGCAGAACCTGGACGGTGCGCTGGCCGACGTGGAGCGCGCCGTCGCGCTGGCGCCCACCCACATCTCGCACTACCAGCTGACGCTGGAACCGAACACCGCGTTCGCCGCCAACCCGCCGCCGCTGCCCGACGACGACCATGCCTGGGCGATGCAGGAAGCCTGCGAGGCGCGCCTTGCCGCCGCCGGCTACGGCCAGTACGAGATTTCCGCGTACGCGCAACCGGGCCGGCGCTGCGTGCACAACCTCAACTACTGGCAGTTCGGCGACTACCTCGGCATCGGCGCCGGTGCGCACGGCAAGCTCAGCGACGCGGCCAGCGGCCAGGTGCACCGTCGCTGGAAGAGCCGCCACCCGCGCGCCTACCTGGAAGCGAACGGCGGCCCCGCCCGGATCGGCGGCGACCACGTGGTCGGCGCGGACGAATTGCCGTTCGAGTACATGCTCAACGCGCTGCGCCTGGTCGATGGCGTGCCGATGGCCGCGTTTGCCGAACGTACCGGGCTGCCGCCGGAACGCATCGCCGCCGCGCTGGCGGCGGCGCGCCGCCGCGGCTGGCTGCATGACGATCCGCAACGCCTGCACACCACCGCGCTGGGCCAGCGATTCCTCAACGATGTGATCGGCGTTTTTCTGGACTGAAAGCCGCGTCCCGGCCACCCGGCACCCGGATGGCATAGCCACGGCAACCGGCATAGACTTGCCGCACCGGGGGAATTCACAGGTTGATGCATGGATGTCGGGCACGATCGGCGTCAATCGTCTGCGCCGCAGCAGGGCGGACGCATTGGGAACGCGCGCTGGCCGGCGCGGGCGCAGCGCCTGCTGGAAGCCAGCTACCGCCTCTGCATGGAGGGGTTGCAGGAGCCGCTGCGCCGTTGCCTGGGCGAATTCGAAAAGCAGCTTTTTGCGCTGGCCGAGCGAGCTCACCACGACGGCGAGCAACAGACTTGCTTTGCCAGCCGGCAACGCCTGCTACAGGGCCGCACCACCTTCGTGCAGCGTTTCATGGAAAGCCTCGCCGGCGAGTTCAACGGGATCGACAGCGTCAGGACCGCGCCGGCCGCGGCCGCCACCGGCGTGAAACCGTGGCAGGCACTGGCCCTGGTCGACCCCGGCGAGCAGGAAGTGTCGATGACCCTGGAGCAACTGGGCGCCCGTGGCGAAGTGCGCCACAGCAGCGTGCTGTACGAACTGGGCCACCGGCTGGCGGTACTGGTCGGCGCGCCGCCGCTGGAAAGCCAGGCGCTGCCGCTGGGACCGCACGCGCTGGCGCAGGCCTGCAGCGAAGCCGGCGCCGAACTGGAACTGCCGCTGAAGCACCAGCTGCTGCTGCTGCAGCATTTCGACCAGTGGGTGATCCAGGCGCTGGCGCCGCTGTACGACACCATCAACGCCCACCTGCAGGGCGACGGCATCCTGCCGCAACTGCGCAGCATTCCGATCCCGCGGCACCTCGGCAAGCGGACGCGCCCGGTCGCCGGCCGCGCCGAGGCCGCCGGCGAGCCGGCAACCAGCAGTACCGGCACGGTGCCGGGCGCCGGTTCGGCCGGCAGCCACGGCGCCCCGATCGAGGTGCTGGAATCCCTGCGCGACCTGCTGGCGCGGCAACGCGCCGGCCAGAGCGGCGCCAGCGGCCCGGCGGCCGGCCGCGCCGCCAGCGAGCAGGAACTGCAATCCGCGCTGGGCGCGCTGCAGCAGCACCTGGCCCAGCTCACCGACCAGGCCGGCCGCGAACTGCGCAGCGCGGCGCGGCTGCGCGAGGAACTGCTGGCCCAGCTCAACTTCGGCAAACCCGGCGACGCGCCGCGCACCCGGTTGAGCGACGAGCAGGGCGACAAGGTGGAACTGGTCGCGCGGCTGTTCGAGCAGCTCGGCCAGCAACTGCAGCAGGGCGGCAATGCCCACCAGTTGCTCGGCGACCTGCAACTGCCGGTGCTGCGCATGGCGGTGACCGACCGCGGCTTTTTCGAGCAACGCGAACATCCGGCGCGCCGGCTGCTCGACACCGTCACCGCCGCGGCGAACGACTGGCTCGACGGCAGCGACGACGAGAGCAACCGGCCGCTGGCGACCAAGCTCGAGCAACTGGTGGCCCGCGCCAGCCGGGAGCCGCCCAGCGCGGGCCTGTACACCACGCTGCTGGCCGACATCGAGCATCACCTGGCCCTGCTCACGCGCAAGGCACAGGCCGCCGAACGGCGCCACGTGGAGGCGGCGCAGGGGCGCGAGCGGCTGGACCAGGCTCGCCACCGCGCCGGCGAACTGATGGCCGAACGCTTCGCGCAGTCGCCGCCGCGCGGCCTGCTGCGCGCCCTGCTCGATCGCGCCTGGTCCGACGTGCTGGCGCTGACCCTGTTGCGGCACGGCGAGGACAGCGAGGCGTTTCGCGCACAACTGGCGATCACCGACCAGTTGCTCGGCCGCCTGCCGACGGGTGACCGCCTGCGGCTGCAGGTGGACGTGGAGTCCGGCCTGCAGCAGATCGGCATGCACGCCGAGGAAGCGGTCCAGGTGGCGCAGCGGCTGCTCGGCGCGGGCAAGCCCGACCCGGCCGCGGAACTGCCCAGCGCCACGGATCTTGCGCTGCGCCTGAAGCAGCACCAACGGCTGGGCGAGCAGCAAGCCGGGCATGAGCCGGTCGCCGCCGCCGCGGCGGGCGCAGCACCGGCGGCCGCGGCGGCCGACCCGCGCGAGCAGCGCATCGAACAGCACCTGCGCGAGCTGCCGTTCGGCAGCTGGTTCGAGTTCGTCGACCCGGTCACCGGGCAGATCGCCCGGCGCAAGCTGGCCTGGCATTCGCCGATGTCCGGGCGCTGCCTGCTGGTCAGCCGGCGCGGCCAGCGCGGCGAGGAGATGACCCTGGCCCAACTGGCCCATGAAGTGGCCAGCGGCCGCGCCTGCGAGGTGCCCGCGCAGTCGGAGAGCCTGCTCGACCGCGCCTGGCGCAGCCTCACCGGCAGCCTGCGCCAGCCGCCCGCCACCCGGCGCCCTCCTGCCCCGACGGAGCTCCCGCGCCGATGAACGACGCCTTCAACCAGCGCCGCGCCGAGCGCAAGCGCACCACCGTCAACGCCATCGTCACCGACGCGATCAGCGGCCTGCCGATCGGCCACCTGGGCAACCTCTCCAGCACCGGCATGCTGCTGATCGGCGCGCAGGCGCCGCGCAGCGAAGCGCTGTACCAGGTCAGCATGACGCTGCCCGGTTCGGAGCGGATGCTGGCCCAGTCGCAGCCGATCGAAGTCGGCATCCAGGAACAGTGGCACGAGTCCGCCGCCAGTTCGGGACAGGTCTGGGCCGGCTACCGCATCGTGGCGATCACCGACGCCGACGCCGCCCGGATCGAGAGCTGGCTGGCGCAGGACTGACCCCGCGCCGGCGCGCTGCCCGCTGGCGGCCGCCGCACGTACGCGCCATCATGGGCGCCTGCTTCCCCTTCCCCAGTTCACCACGGGCTGTACCGGCCCTGCGCGCATGCGGCCACCAGCGGCCGCGACAGGCGCATGCGACCCGGCAGCAGGATGGCCCGCCGCCGAGGAGTCACCATGCACGACCAACCCGCCTCGCTGTACCCGCACCACCTGGCCATCCTGCGCGAACGCGCCGACAAGGCCCTGGCGCTGGGCGGTTTCGACCATCTGCTGGTCGCCGCCGGCGCGCCGCTGCGCAAGTTCCTCGACGACCAGGACTACCCGTTCGTCGCCAGCCCGCACTTCAGGCACTGGCTGCCGCTGACCGACACGCCGGGCAGCTGGATCGCCTACACCCCGGGGGCGAAGCCGAAGCTGGTGTTCGTGCAGCCGCGCGACTACTGGCACGTGGTGCCGGAAGCGCCGCACGGCTACTGGGTCGAGCACTTCGACATCGTCATCGTGCGCAGCGCGGCGGAAGCCGTCGCGCAACTGCCGGGCGGCAAGCGAGCGGTAATCGCGCCGGCCTGCCCCGGCATCGACGGCGTGGAAATCAACAGCCCGCAGCAGGTACTTGACTATCTGCATTGGTACCGCTCGTACAAGACCCCGTACGAACTGGCGCTGATGCGCGAAGCCAGCCGCATCGGCGCCCGCGCGCACCGCGCCGCCGAGGCCGCATTCCGCGCCGGCGAGAGCGAGTTCGGCATCCACCTGGCCTACCTCGCCGCGGCAAGGCAGATCGACGCCGAACTGCCCTACGCCAGCATCGTGGCCTTGAACGAGCACGGCGCGGTGCTGCACTACACGAACTTCGACCGCACGCCGCCGGCGAAGAGCCGCTCGTTCCTGATCGACGCCGGCGCCAGTTGCGCCGGCTACGCCAGCGACATCACCCGCACCCATGCATCGCCGCAGTCGCGCGAGTTCCAGGCCTTGATCGACAGCATGGAAACGGCGCAGCTCGGCTACGTGGCGAAGGTGCGTGCCGGGCAGAGCTACCCCGAGCTGCACATCCACGCCCACCACGTGCTGGCCGGCGTGCTGCGCGAGCACGGTTTCGTCCGCATGAGCGCGGAGAGCGCGGTGGCTTCCGGCGTCACCTCGGCGTTCTTCCCCCACGGCCTCGGCCACCCGATCGGCCTGCAGGTGCACGACGTCGCCGGCTTCCAGCAGAGCGAGCGCGGCGGCAGCATCGCGCGCCCGGACGGCCACCCCTACCTGCGCATGACCCGCGTGCTGGAACCGGGGATGGCGGTGACGATCGAGCCCGGCCTGTACTTCATCGACATGCTGCTGGCCGAGCTGCGCGACAAGCCGGTCGCCGCCGACATCGACTGGGCGAAGGTCGACGCGTTCCGACAGTACGGCGGCATCCGCATCGAGGACGACGTGGTGTGCACCGACGGCGCGCCGGAAAACCTCACGCGCGACGCGTTCGCGCTGACTTGAGCCGAACCGGAGCCGCACTCGGCAACTTTTGCGAGAGCGACTTCAGTCGCGATGCCCTTTTCGCTTCGTTGCTGGTACGGAGCGAAGAGCCATCGTGGCCGAGGCCGCCTCGCACGAACCCGGCGAGCCGCCGCTGCGACATTCGTCCACGCTGCGCCCACATCCGCACGGCGTATGCTGACGGGCAGGCAATGCACGGATCCGTCGCATGTCCGGCCCCGATATCTCCAGCGCTCCGCCCGAAACCCCCGCACCACCGCCACGCCCGTTGCGGCGGCTGACGCTCGAACTGTTCAGCATCATCGCGCTGAAGATCGCGGCGCTCACCCTGATCTGGTGGGTGGTGTTCGCGCCGCAGGCGAAACCCGACACCAGCCCGGGCGCCATAGCGCAGCGGCTGGCCCCCGCCGTTCCCGCGTCGCCGGAAGCCCGCCCATGATCATCATCGACGCCGATGTCGTCACGCTGTCGCGCCTGCAGTTCGCGCTGACCGCGCTGTACCACTTCCTGTTCGTGCCGCTGACGCTGGGCCTGGTGTGGATCCTCGCCATCATGGAGAGCGTCTACGTGATGACCGGGCGCGAGGTGTGGAAGCGCATGGTGCAGTTCTGGGGCGTGCTGTTCGGCATCAACTTCGCGATGGGCGTGGCCACCGGGGTGACCATGGAATTCCAGTTCGGCATGAACTGGGCGTACTACTCGCATTACGTGGGCGACATCTTCGGCGCGCCGCTGGCGATCGAGGGGCTGATGGCGTTCTTCCTGGAGGCCACCCTGGTCGGCGTGTTCTTCATGGGCTGGGAGCGCATCTCGCGCATCAAGCACCTGCTGGTGACCTGGTTCCTGGCGCTGGGCACCAGCCTGTCGGCGCTGTGGATCCTGATCGCCAACGCGTGGATGCAGAACCCGGTCGGCGCCGCGTTCAACCCGCAGACCATGCGCATGGAGGTGACCTCGTTCTCCGCGGTGCTGTTCAACCCGGTGGCGCAGGACAAGTTCGTGCACACGGTGAGCGCCGGCTACGTGCTGGGCTCGATGTTCGTGCTGTCGATCAGCGCGTGGTACCTGCTGCGCGGGCGCAATATCGATTTCGCCCGGCGCTCGATGACGGTGGCGGCCAGCTTCGGGCTGGCGGCGGCGCTGTCGGTGGTGGTGCTGGGCGACGAGTCCGGCTACAGCGTGTCGCTGAACCAGAAGATGAAGATGGCCTCGATCGAGGCGATGTGGGAGACCGAGCCGGCGCCGGCCCCGTTCACCCTGTTCGGCCTGCCCGACGTGGCGCAGCGCACCACCCATTACGCGCTGAAGATCCCGTGGGTGATGGGGCTGATCGGCACCCGCTCGCTCGACCGGACGATGCCGGGCATCAACGAATTGGTGGACGATGCGAAGGGACGGATCGGCAACGGCATCCAGGCCTACGACGCGATGCTGATGCTGCGCCGGGACAAGGACGACGCGCAGGCGAAGGCCACCCTGGCCGCCCACGACCGGGACCTCGGCTACGCGCTGCTGCTGAAGCAGTACGTCGACGATCCGCGCCGGGCCACGCCGGCGGACATCCAGAAGGCCGCCGACAGCACCATCCCGAACGTGCCGGTGCTGTTCTGGGCGTTCCGCATCATGGTGGCCTGCGGTTTCTATTTCATCGCGCTGTTCGCGTTCTCGTTCTGGAAGGCCAGCACGCGCACGCTGGACAGCCAGCGCTGGTACCTGCGCCTGGCGCTGTGGAGCCTGCCGCTGCCGTGGCTCGCCATCGAACTGGGCTGGATCGTGGCCGAGTACGGCCGCCAGCCGTGGGCGATCGAGGGCGTGCTGCCCACCGCGCTGGGCGTGTCGGCGGTGAGCACGGGCCAGATCCTCACCTCGCTCGGCGGCTTCGTGCTGTTCTACACCGCGCTGGCGGTGGTCGACGTGGTGCTGATGCTGAAGTTCGCGCGCAAGGGGCCGGACGGGCTGGGCATCTGGCCGCCGGCGATCGCCGCCATCCCCTCCGACCGGCCCTGAGGAGACCGCCATGCTCGACTACGCCACGCTGCGGGTGATCTGGTGGGCCCTGCTCGGCACGCTGCTGATCGGTTTCGCGATCATGGACGGCTTCGACTTCGGCGTCGCCGGCCTGTTGAAAGTGCTCGGCCGCGACAACGAGGAACGGCAGGTGCTGCTGGAAGGCATCGAGCCGACCTGGGAGGGCAACCAGGTGTGGTTCATCCTGGCGGCCGGCGCCACCTTCGCGGCATGGCCGATGCTCTACGCGGTGGCGTTCTCCGGCATGTACCTGGCGATCGCGCTGGTGCTGCTGGCGCTGATCCTGCGCCCGGTCGGCTTCAACTTCCGCGGCAAGATCCACGATCCGCGCTGGGCCTCGCTGTGGGACTGGGTGCTGACCGGCTCCGGGCTGGTGGTGATGCTGGTGGCCGGCGTCGCGTTCGGCAACCTGTTCCTGGGCCTGCCGTTCCGCTTCGACGACGACC
Source organism: Rhodanobacter sp. FW101-FHT13A11 (assembly GCF_058790335.1). NCBI lineage: Bacteria > Pseudomonadati > Pseudomonadota > Gammaproteobacteria > Lysobacterales > Rhodanobacteraceae > Rhodanobacter > Rhodanobacter sp. FW101-FHT13A11. The sequence goes on from NZ_JBYTCN010000001.1 coordinate 397,040, forward strand.
TGCGCATGGGCTGGCACGGCGGCTTCCTCGACCTGCTGCACCCGTTCGCGCTGCTGTGCGGGCTGGTCTCGCTGGGCATGCTGCTGGCGCACGGCGCCTGCTTCGCCGCGCTGAAGGCCGATCACGCGATCGCCGCGCGCGCGGTGGCGATCGCGCGCTGGACGACGCTGGCGTTTGCCGTGCTGTACGTGCTGGCCGGCGTGTGGCTGGCCTGGGGCATCCCCGGCTACGCGATCAGCGGCCCGGCGGCGACCGCGGGCGTGTCCAATCCGCTGTACAAGCAGGTCGCGGTGGGCGGCAGCTGGTTTGCCGGCTACATGCAGTACCCGTGGTTCTGGGCCGCGCCGCTGCTGGCGCTGGCCGCGGCGGTCGGCGTGCAGGCGCTGGTGGGCCGGCGCAGCGTGGCCGGCTTCATCGCGAGCAGCCTGATGGTGGGCGGCACGATCGCCTCGGCCGGCTTCGCGCTGTTCCCGTTCCTGCTGCCATCCAGCCTCGATCCGCGCTCCAGCCTCACCGTGTGGGACGCCTCGTCGAGCCACGGCACGCTGCGACTGATGCTGGTGGTCACCCTCGCGCTGCTGCCGGTCGTGATCCTCTACACCGGCTGGGTGTACCGGGTGATGCGCGGGCGGGTCACGCTGGAGCAGGTGCGCAAGGCGCACGGCGGTTATTGAATGCTGTAGGAGCGGGGGGGGGGGGGGGGGGGGGGGGGGGGGGGGGGAGGGGGGGAGGGGGGGGGGG